>JALUXT010000074.1 GCA_027013245.1 Campylobacteraceae bacterium | reverse complement strand
ATTAAAAAAAGGAGGAGATAAAATGGGAAAAAAGACTAAAATATTGGCTACTGTTGGACCCTCTAGCGATAGTGTGGAAGTTTTAGAAGGATTGATTAAGGCGGGGGTAAATGTCTTTAGGATGAATTTTAGTCATGGAACACATGAATATCATCTGCAAACTTTGAAAAATATAAGACAAGCATCCAAAAATGTGAAAATAAAGGTTGGAATTTTACAAGATATTTGCGGTCCAAAAGTAAGAGTTGGTAAATTAAAAAATAATTTTGATTTAAAAAAAGGTGATATTGTAACTTTTGTAAAGGAGACAATAGACGGCGAACAGATAGATGAAAAAAGTTATAAACTCTGTATAAATCAGCCAGAAATTCTAAATATGCTAAAAGTGGATGAATACATATATCTATATGATGGAACTATAAAAGCAAAGGTTGTAGAAATTGGGGATGAAGTGATAACTAGGATAGAAAATGATGGCATTTTATCTTCAAATAAAGGTGTAAATTTTCCAAATACTGTTATAAATATCGAAGTCATAACTCAAAAAGATGAAAATGATTTGCTTTGGGGTGCGATAAATGGTGTAGATTTTGTTGCAGTTTCTTTTGTGCAAAGTGCAAAAGACATTTTACATGTGAGAGATATTTTGAATTCTCATAAATCTAGAAGTCACATAATAGCCAAAATAGAAAAGTTTGATGCAGTTGAGAATATAGATGAAATTTTAGCGGTTAGCGATGGTGTTATGGTGGCTCGTGGTGATTTGGGTATAGAAGTTCCTTATTATAAAGTGCCAAGCATTCAAAAGAAAATTATTCGTAAGGCAAATGCTGCTTCAAAACCTGTGATAACGGCAACACAAATGCTTTTGTCTATGGCACAAAGTGAAACAGCGACAAGAGCAGAGATAAGCGATGTTGCAAATGCTGTTTTAGATGGAACTGACGCGGTTATGCTTAGTGAAGAGAGTGCAATAGGCACAAATCCTGTGCATGTAGTCAAAGTTATGTCAAATACGATTATAGCTACAGAAGAAGTATATCCTTACAATAAATTCAATAGATATCAATTTTTAGATGATACTGATATCATGGCAGAATCTGTAGCACAATTAGCGCATAATTTAAAAGTTGAAGCAGTTATTACGCTTACAAGCTCAGGTATGGGTGCTAAAAAATTGGCAAGATACAGGATAAAAAATGATATCTACGCTGTTACTCATGATGAGCAAATAGCAAGATCGCTTACTCTAGCATGGGGAGTCAATCCCATCATGAACATAGAAAAAGGGCAGTTAAATATCATGCTTGGCAAGATGCTCCAAAAAGGAATATCAAGAGGATATTTAGATATCGATAAAACCTATATTGTAACAGCTGGCTATCCAACCGGAAAAGAAGGAAGTACAAACTTTGTGCGCATTTTGAAAAAAGATCAAATAGAATACTATCTAGATATGATTTTATAAGTGATATTTTTAATTTATATTTTTCATATATCCTTCCATCACATCAGTCATAGTTAAGATTCCCTCTATCTCATTATTATCTATGACTAGTAGTCTTTTTACATTGCTTTTTACCATCAGTTGAACTGCGTATTTTACATCTAACTCTTCAGATATTTGATAGGCTGGTTTTGAGCATATATCATAAACTCTTAGTAAGTCAATATCTCCATCGTTTGCTACGATAGAAAAAAGTATATTTTTATAAGTAAGCAAACCATAGGCATCACTAGGTCTAATTTTATCCACTATTAGGGATTTTACTTTCATCTCTTTCATTTTCTTTAGTGCATCCCTTATAGGAGATAGGGGTGAAACTATGGCAAGATTTTCACTTTTCATGATTTGTTTTACTAGCATTTTATATCCTTATAATTCATTTTTTATTTCTTCTTCGAAAAGTTCTATTTCGTCTGTATCTAAACCAGCAAGATGCGTTAATGGAAAGGTAAAAACTATACCATTGTTGCTTTGTCCATTCTCTAAATTTAACTCTTTTTTTAATGATTTAAATACAGTATTGGATATCTTTTTTGGTAAAATAAAGAGGAGAATAGAAACATTTTCTTCTAGTGTTAAACCAAAAAAGACCTTTTTCTCCTCTAAACCTATATTTTTTCCGTGAAGTATAGTAACGCTTCCTGCACCTGCTTTTTTTGCTATCTCTATAGTTTCTTCTTCTTTTGCATCAGGTACAATTACTGCTAAAACGATAAATTGCATGTTATTTTCTCCTTTTTGAAATCTGTGTAACTAAAATGCCATATCCCATAACAGTAATCATAGGAAACAGCGAAGCAAAGGCAATCAGCCCAAAACCGTCAATCAGAGGGTTTCTTCCTTCTATATTGCTAGCAAGCCCCAAACCTAAAGCTGCGACAAGAGGAACTGTCACAGTTGAGGTTGTGACTCCTCCGCTATCATATGCTATAGGAATTATATACTTTGGTGCGAAAAATGTCATAATAACCACCAAAATATAACCTACAATGATATAATATTGAATCGGGTCTCCTTTGACTATTCTATAAGCTCCAAGAGAGATTCCTATGGCCACACCAAGGGCCACCGATAGTCTCAAAACTATACTTTTTATATTTCCTTCACTTATCTCATTTGCTTTTGAAGCTATCGCTATGAGTGCCGGTTCTGCCATGGTTGTCGAAAAACCAATTAAAAAACCAAACAGATATATAAGCCATAAATTGTGCATATTGGTGAGTGACATAGCTAAGTCTTCACCAATGGGAAAAAGACCTAGTTCTAAGCCTAATATAAAAGCATATAATCCTACTGTGACAAGTAAAATCCCACTAGAAATTTTAGGGAGATGAGGTATTGGTTTTTTGATAATTATGTATTGAAAAAAAGCGATAACTAGGACTATGGGTATGATATCTTTTGCGACATTAAAAAAGTCAGTTATGATTTTTAAAATACTCCAATTTGATTCACTGTTTATGGTGTTGATTGCTATATCTACGGCTTGAACACTTACATGTAAGTCAGAAAAATTATAAACAAATATACCATATATCTGCACAAATATCATAGGTGTTAAAGATGCAAAAGCGATTAAACCAAAGCCATCAATCGCGGGATTTCTACCTTTTATGCTAGAAGCTAGACCAATTCCAATAGCTGCTATTAAAGGCACAGTTACAGTTGATGTGGTTACTCCTCCACTATCATATGCTAAACCTATGATTTGGGGTGGTGCAAAGAATGTTGTAATAACCACTATGACATACCCAGCAATGATATAGTAATGCATAGGATGCCCTAGAAGAATCCTTAAAACTCCTAAAGATATAGCAAATCCAACGGAAAATGCCACGCATAATCTAAGAAAAAAGGCATCGATTCTTCCGCCACTTATGATAGAAGCTTTATCAGCTATGGCTAACAGAGCTGGCTCAGCAATCGTCGTTGAAAATCCTATAAAAAATGCAAAAACTAGTAGCCAAAAGAGTGAGCCTTTTTTAGCAAAATCATTTGCAAGATTTTCTCCAACTGGAAATATGCCTATCTCCAAACCTCTTGTAAATACTGCTAAACCAAATATTATGATGCACAAACCTATCAATATGGAAAAAAGATTTGGTGGAGTTTGCTTTATGATTAAAATTTGAAAAAAAGATATAACTAAAATTATCGGAATCAAGTCTTTAGCAGAATTTTTTAAATCATGATAAAAAATATAAAGACCATTTTTAAACAATATTTTTGCCTATAGAAATAAAAAACATTTTTGGATTTTTTTGAAGTCTTATCTCTCCATTGTGTGCTTTTATGATTTGCTGTGAAAGTGCCAAACCTAGTCCATTTCCTTTAGTTTTTGTAGTTTTAAATGGCTCAAAAAGCATATCTTCATTTTCTATATCTTTTCCATTATCAGATATCATAAAAATATGTTTTTTAGGGTCTTCTTTATATGATAACTCAATTTTACCGTGTTCGCTCTCGCTTTCTTCTATGGCATCAATAGCATTAAAAATAAAATTTTGAAAAACCAAACCTAGAAGTTCCTGGTCAGCTTTTAAATTAATGTTCGGAAGATCAAAATTAAAGTCTATCTCTTTTGAAAAGGTGTAATAAGATATAGATTGTTCAATTTCATGTGCTAAGCTATCTAGTGTAAAAAAGTTTTCATTTAAACTCAAACCTTTTGTAAACAAAAGTGTAGCTTTGATGATTCTCTCAACCCTCCATATAGATTTGCGAATTTCTAGCACTAAAGGTTTTGTTTTTATATCAACTTTTTTAAAAAGTGTTGAAGCAAGTAGAGAGACTGAGCCGATAGGGTTTCTAATCTCATGGGAAAGGTGAGCTGCCACTTGTCCCATCGATATAAGTCTCTCTTGCCTTTTTTCTTCGGTAATATCAGTGGCGCTAATGATAGTTTTTTCCGCTTGCTTTACTATCTTTACCAAATAATAGTAATTTTTGTGTTCAATCTCTTTTTTATCTCTATCGTTTAAAATTTTACTAAAAAGAGTTTTTAAATTCTTTGCTTCAGTGTTTTGCAAAAATATTTCATCTTTTTCATCAAGCACCCAAAGGGCATTTGGTTGTACTTCTATGATTTGTTCTATAAAATTTTGCAATGAGGCATATGAAGTATTTAATTTTTTATATTCATTTTCTATGACATATGTTTGGTTTATAAGATCATCGAGGCCTTTTTTAAAGACCTCTTTTTCATCTGTATTTAAAGAATTTAGTAAATTTTCATCTATCATTTGGCTACTTTTTTAGCTTATTATACTAAATAATCTATACAAAGTCTACTATTAAAATTTTTTCCAGAAAGTTTTACTTAGTAGTATAAAGACAGTGTAGCACTCAAGTCTTCCTATAATCATAGCGATTGAAAGTATGATTTTATCATACCACGAAAAGAATGCATAGTTCTCTGCAGGACCAACAAGAGAAAATCCAGGTCCTACATTTCCGACTATTGTCATAGCTGTACTTATGGCTGTCATCTCATCAAATCCTCTTGCATAAAGATATAACATAACAAAAAATACAGTGAGTATAAAAAGAGAAAAGAAACCAAAAATAGAGCTTATTATATTTGCTCTTATAGGTTTATCGTCTATAAAAATAGATATAATAGAATCTGGTTTAAGAGATCGCCTTATTTCTAAGGATATATTTTTAAAATAAATAATGTATCTAATAACTTTTATTCCCCCAGCAGTAGAGCCAGCATTACCGCCGATAATCATAGCTATCAAAATAAGAGCTATGGAAAAATGATTCCAGACAGAGTAATCCATAGATGCAAATCCAGTAGTGGTCATAATAGAAACAATAGTAAAGGTTGAGTGCATAAAAATTTTATAAAAATCTGAAAAATCACCATAATTAGAAAAAGTTAATGCTAGGGATAAGACAGCCAAGATAACTAAATACCATTTGATTTCTTCTATATTATAACTTTTATAATCGCCACTTAAAAATCTTATGTGAGCTAAAAAGTTGATACCCGAGAGTGTCATAAAGACTATTGTTGTCCACATAATCCCACTATTCCCTGCCCAGTATCCGATAGAATTGTTTTTTGTGGAGAATCCTCCCGTCGAAACTGTAGCAAATGCATGGTTTACGGCATCAAACCAATTCATACCGAAAAGCTTAAGGAATACTATATTTGCTATAGTAAAAAGTAGATATACTCCCCATAATTTATTTGCGGTATCTTTTATTTTTGGAGTTATTTTGTCAGTGGAAATTCCTGTAGATTCAGCTTTAAAAAGACTGAGGGAGCCACTTGGATTAATCAGAGGGAAAAGTCCAACTCCAAGCACTATAATTCCCATGCCGCCTATCCAATGCATCAGACTTCTATGAAAAAGAATACTTTTCGGAAGAGCTTCAATATTGCTATAGACTGTAGCACCAGTGGTTGTAAAACCACTAATTGCTTCAAAAAAAGCACTTGAAAAATCAATATTAGTTTGCAAATACAACGGTAACGCTCCGCCGATACCAAGTAATATCCAAATGGCATTGACAGAAATGATACTCTCTTTTATACCAAAAGACATATCGTGATTTCTAAGAAATAAAAATACTATAATATTCAAAAACAAGAGCGATAAAACAGCATATAGATGATAAAGTATATTTTCATGGTAATAGTATCCGACTGCTACGGGTATTAAGAAAGCTAAAAATATAACAATACCAACAGCACTTATAAACTTCAATATACTTTTGATATTAATCATAGATTTTGATGAAGCCACTTTGAAATTAATTCACTATTTTCTTTTTTTGTGAAAACAACGAGTAAATCATTTTTCTGAAATTCTGTAGAATCACTAAAGGGTAAAATCTCATTATCTCTTTGAATATAAAAATTTCCACTGTTTTCTATCTTGTCAGGAAGGTCAAATATTTTTCCTATCAATGAAGACTCTGGAAATATTTTTTTAAGCATCATCATGCCATCACCCCCACAAAATTGCCTTTTTATAAGTATTTTGGAAGACTCAATTTTGTCTAGGATAGAGTAATAAGCATTTATTTTTTCACCTCTAACAACTTCTAGGTTTAGATTTCTCATTAATTTAGAATATGCTATATCGTTATTTATGGTGATAACTTTTTTTATTTTATTATACTTTGCTTCCATGCACTTTGTTATGTTGTATTCGTCATTTCCAGAGGCAACTATCAAGATATCTGGGATAGCAGCATTGTCTTCGAGCATATGATCAGAATCATATGTGCTTTTTATCACAGTAACTTTGTCTTTAAGTATCATATTTGCTTTTTCACATTTTTTTAAATCTTTATCTACGATTTGGATATTTAAATCTTTTTTAATCAGAACTTTTGCAATTTCCAAGCCTAGTGTGTCTGCGCCAAATATAACACAATTTCTTATTTCTTGAGCTTGTTCATCTGAATCATGTATGCTAAATTGTAAATCTTTTATCGCACTTGGATAAGCATAAAAATAAATCAAATCATTTGCATTTATCATATCGCTTTGAGTTGGTACATAAAACTGACTATCTCTTTCTATTCCCGCAACTACGATTTTATCATTTAGCTCATGTATAAAAGTAGAAATTATTGTGCTTTCAAAATTTTCAGGCATTTTTACAGAAATTAAAAGAGCTTTTGTGTATTCAAATGATTTTACATTCCTAGCATGTGGAAAATCCACAATATACTTAAAAGGCTGAGCTGCCTCAAAAGAAGGGATTACAAAATGGTTGATTCCTAGTCTTTCACTTACTAATTCATCAGCAAAAAAGTTGTTTTTTAATCTAACAATTTTTTTCTCTACATGTGCAATTTTATCGATAATTAAAGCAGCTACTAGATTTACTTCATCAGAGTCAGTGACAGCGATAAAAAGATCAATATCTGAGTCAACAGATAGGTAAGTGTGAGGGTTTTCTATATCTCCGCAAATAGCCATCACATCAAGGTTTTCTTCTATTTTTTTAATGGCAGCTTCGTTTTTATCAATTATGGTTACATCATTGTTAGCCATGAAGTTTTTTGCTACCATGTAGCCTACTTTTCCAGCCCCAGCTATTATAATTCTCATTAAATAAATTTCCTTAATAATGTAAATAAGAGGACCATTATATCACAATGCTACTCTTGGAATTCTTAAAAGGATGATAGTTTATAATTTAAAGGAAAAAGAAGTGGTGGGTTCTATTGGATTCGAACCAATGACCGCTCGGTTATGAGCCGAGAGCTCTAACCAACTGAGCTAAGAACCCCTCTTTTGAGGCTGAAATTCTACAGTTTTAATCATTAAAATTAGTTTAAATTTACCAACCTTACAGACTTTTTCTCAAAAAGTCCTACTTTTCGTAGCTTTAGGGGGTTGTAGGGACTTTAGTCCCTACAACTATAATGGGCTTTGCTCATTATAGTGTGTAAGGGTATTAGTATTTAACAAGTTTGTATGTTGGGTCAAATCTAAAAGCTAGCGTATTTTCCAAGATGCCAAAAAATATCATAAAGGTTATAAAGCTACTTCCTCCATAACTAAAAAAGGGCAAAGGAACCCCTACTACAGGGGCTAAACCTATAGTCATAGCTATATTTACACTAGTATATACAAATATAAGCATACTAATACCAGTAGTAATAACTTGTGCAAAATAATCTCTTTTTAGTTTAAAATTTAATGTGATTAGATGTGTGATAAGTAAAGCATAAAAAAATATCAAACTTAATGCTCCCCAAAAGCCAAATCTTTCTACATAATAAGCAAATATAAAGTCACTAGTAGAAATCGGTAAAAATTTATAATGAGTTTGCGTTGCCTCTTCTCTGCTTTTACCATATAGTCCACCCGAGCCAATCGCGATGATGGATTGCTTTACATGGTAGCTAGGTTTTTCACTGATAAAATCTGTGATTCTTTTCTTTTGGTAACCATGTAAAGAATTATATAAAAAAGGCGTGCTAATTCCTATCAAGATAATGAGTGTAATCCAAATCTTTTTGTTCACACCTATGATAAATAGCACACCATATCCGACAAGTAATAAAACCATGGCAGTGCCTAAGTCCGGCTCTTTTGCTATAAGTAAAAATGGAAGCAATATATAAAAACTTAATTTTATAAAACTTTTCCATCCATATCCTTTTTCATCAGGTGGATTTTGTTTGATTAAGTAAGCTAGCATAAGTATAAATATAGGTTTAAATATCTCTGATGGCTGTAGTGTAAAGTGAACAAATGGTATGTCTAGCCATCTTTTTGCACCAAGTCTTGAGATACCAAAAAAATCGACACTTACAAGTAAAGAAATAATTATCCAATAAAAAGTAGGAATCAACCATTCGAATTTTTTTAGTGGAATTAGGAAAAAAAATAAGAATGAAATGAATCCTATGGTAAAATAAATTATCTGTTTATTTGCTAAAGTAGTATTAATATCTGCTATAAGAAAATAAGACATTGCGATGACTGGCAATACGAGTATTGGTAATAAAAAATCAAAATGTGTTAGTATTCTTCTGTCAATTTGTAGCAATTTAAACCTTGTGTTTATGTAAGACTTATAATAATTGTATTTCTTAGAGGTAAATCCTCCCTGTGCTCACGAGCCTCACGAAATACAATTATTATAAGTCTATAATAAAATTATATCAAAAAAAGAGGATAAATGACCTTTACATGTAAAGATAATGGAAGAGCTGATAAAATTATGAGTCAAGAGTTGGAACTTTCTCGCTCACAAATAGAAAAATTCATCAAAAATATAGGTATTAAAGTAAATGGTAAAAATATAAATAAATCAAGCCATAAACTTTTTATAGATGACGAAGTTGCATATGAATTCGTACTTGCTAAGGAAGAAGAGAGTGAGTATGAAGTGGATTTTGATGTTGATATACTTTTTGAAGATGAGGATATGCTTATAGTGAATAAGCCCCCATTTTTAACAGTCCACGGAGCACCTAGTGTAAAAGAAGCTACTTTGGTTGATTGGTTAAAGAAAAAAGATATATCTTTATCTACAATAAGCGGTGAACAAAGACATGGTATAGTACATAGAATCGATAAGGAATCAAGTGGCGCTTTGGTTATCGCTAAAAATAATGAAGCTCATATAAATCTTTCAAGACAGTTAGAGGATAAAAGTATGGGAAGATACTATCTTAGTATCATCGATTTGCCACTAAAAGAAGATATTGTAGTAGAGAAACCAATCGGAAGAAACCCAAAAAATAGAATTATGATGTCAGTTACCCCAAATGGTAAATTTGCAAAAAGCTACTTTTCAAAAATTTTATTGTCAAATAATGAAAAATTTGAATTAATAGCAGCAAAATTATATACAGGACGAACACATCAGATAAGAGTTCACTTAAATTCGTTATCTCGCCATATTTTAGGCGACAGTTTATATGGTTTTAAGAGCCAAAGTGCTAAAATAAATAGAGTTATGTTGCACGCATATATACTATATCTAAAACATCCAAAAAGTGGTGAGATGATGTTAGTTAAAGCACCTTTGTTTGATGATTTTAAGCAAGTATTGCACAAATATTTTGATAAGGATAAGATTGATGAAAATATTACAAATAATCGCATTATCGATAGTTTCGATTCTAGTTTTTAGTGGTTGTCAAAATGGTCCAAAAACACCAACCAAGCCTGTAGTTGATACAAGTTTGCCAACACCTGCTGGCATAAAAGTCCTCTCAGATATGACCGAAATAGGTTTTGAATGGACGCCAAATTACAATGAAAGAGTAAAAGGATACTATGTATATAGATCTACGCCAAACGAGCAAAGTGGAAAATTACATAGAATTGCGACTATAAAAGATAGATATAGCTCTCATTTTGTGGATACAAAACTAACTCCACAAACCCAGTACCATTATAGAATGTCATCTTTTTCATATAAAAATAGAGAATCAGTACCAAGTGAAATGATAACAGTAAGCACAAGAAAGATGATTCCATCCGTCTCTTATCTAAAAGCGATAGTCGGTCTGCCAAATCGTGTAAAAATTATATGGAGACCACAAGACCATCCAAGGGTTTCATCTTATATCATAGAAAGAAACGACTTAAGCTCTACAAAATGGAAAAAGATAGCAGATGTTCCAGGGAGATTGAGTGCAGAGTATATAGATAGCGGTTTGAAAAATAATTATTTATATAAATATAGAATCAAAATCAAAACTTTTGATGGTTTGATTTCAGCTCCAAGTGAAATAGTTGAGGCACAGACAAAACCTTTGCCGCCTATCGTTCAAAATGTAAGAGCAACTACAGATGTTCCAAAAAAGATAGTTCTTAGCTGGGACGCTGATGCTAAGCCTGATATATCTTTTTATAAAGTATATAGAACCTTAAACCCAATCTTGTTTTATAGTTATTATGCTAAAACAAAAGATACAAAATTTGAAGATTTGGTAAATGATAACGGTAAAACTTACTACTATAAAGTAACAGCGGTTGATGTTGATGGGTTAGAATCATTAAGGCAAAGTTCTCCAATAGCAGGTTCTACTTTAGATGTTCCAAAACCTGTTTCCATAACAGCAGTAAAAGAAGATGGACAAAGTGTTATGCTTACATGGAATAGCAATGATAACAGAGCGGTGACATACAATATAATCAAAGAATTTAATTCAAAAACGCAAAACATAACTGGTTTATCGTCTTTTAGCTTTCAAGATAGAGATGTGATTCCTGGAGTTGAATACAAATATATCGTAGTAGCACTTGATAAATACGGCTTAGAATCTGAGCCTTCAGAAGCAGTTGTTATAACTATTCCAAAGGATAGATAGAAAGTATATGCCAAACTTTAAAACTAAAAGCTTAACTATGCCAAATTTTCCTGCTATTTTTGGCGACACTAAATTTGAGTATATTGCAAAATCTGATACAGGTGAAATCTTAATAAAAGTCACCCAAAAAAGCGAAGAATTCTTTTTGCAAATAAAACAAAAAGATGATAAATACCTTGTAAAAGCAGAGAAAATTACTCGTCCATCTCAAGTTGTGTTTTTACAACAGGCATTGAAAGATTTTAGAGATTTGTGTGGATGCGAGGCTACTTACTCCAATATAGAGCCACAAAAAATAAAAAATAAAAAGAAATATAAGGTATTAAAAGATATAGACTTTTTTGCTAGTGATTTTAAAAATGATAAAGAGATTTGGATTGAAGTTGGTTTTGGAAGTGGACGGCATTTGTTGCATCTTGCTAAAGCCAATCCAGATATCACATTTATCGGGATTGAGATACATAAGCCTTCTATCGAGCAAGTTGCAAAATCATGTGAATTGCAAAATATTCAAAATATCTATGTTTTAGATTATGATGCAAGGATATTTTTAGAATTTATGGAAGCTAACAGTGTAGGAAAAATATTTGTGCATTTTCCTGTGCCTTGGGATAAAAAACCACAAAGAAGAGTGATATCAAATGATTTTATAAATGAATCCATAAGAGTTCTTAAAAAAGATGGTCAATTAGAGCTTAGAACTGATAGTGATAAATACTTCAAATACTCTTTAGAAGAGTTTTTAAAATTAAACAAAACAGACTTACATGTAAAGAAAAATCAGCAATCAGCAATCAGTAGCAAATATGAAGATAGATGGGTAAAACAAGAAAAAGATATATATGATATTATCATGATAAATCAAGAAAAATCTGCTAATGAAGGAGCAATTGGAAAGATTTCATTTGATAATTTATATGATTTTACTAAAATAAAAGAAAAATTTGCAAATATAACTAAGCGAGATAGAGATTCGTTTTTACATGTAGAAGATATATTTAGTATTGATGAAAGCAGTGGAATGATAAAGATTTCATTTGGCGCAAGTAGTAAAAATGAGAGAGCTTATGTTCTTTTTTCAAAAGATAGTACTGAATATTTCCCTGATAATATTTTGAAGACAAAATCAAATAAAAGAGCATTTGAACTCTTAAACAGTTGGCTAAAGGAGATAAGTGGTGAGTAGTATTGTGGTCAATGCTAAGGGTTTAAGTTTAGGCTATGGTAGGGACGAACCTGTTATAACTGAAACTAACTTGATGATAAATTCGCATGATTTTGTTTTTGTAACAGGCAAGAGCGGAAGTGGTAAATCTACGCTTTTAAAATCATTCTACGGAGAGATAACACCTAGCAAAGGAGATTTACAAATCTGCGGAGTCAATGTTAAAACTATTAATAACTCAAAATTAAATTTATTAAGAAGATATCTTGGTATCGTATTTCAAGATTATAAATTGATAGAGAATTGGACGATAGAGCAAAATATAATGCTTCCTTTAGTTATAGGAGGTTTTTCCAAAGCAGTGTGCGAAGCACAAGCCACAAAACTGCTAAGGCATGTTAAGCTTACACATAAAATAGGAAAACATCCAATCGAATTAAGTGGTGGTGAACAGCAAAGAGTAGCGATTGCAAGAGCATTGGCACACAATCCAGTGCTTATACTAGCAGATGAACCAACAGGTAATCTAGATGATTACTCCAGTGATGTTATATGGGGACTTTTGAAAAATGCCAGAGAGCAACTTGGCACAACAGTTGTGGTTGTAACGCACAATATTCCTGCAACCATAGG
Organism: Campylobacteraceae bacterium; assembly: GCA_027013245.1. Taxonomy (GTDB): domain Bacteria; phylum Campylobacterota; class Campylobacteria; order Campylobacterales; family Sulfurospirillaceae; genus JAADIZ01. The sequence goes on along the minus strand of JALUXT010000074.1, from coordinate 658 downwards.
CATAGATTATAAACAATTTTTCATAGATAAAGGGGTGATTTATGAAGTCCCTTAAAAATCATTTATCGGTTATATTGTCTCTTTTTGTTTTGTTTTTTAGTGTGGAATTCAGCTTAATTTTGCATAAAGTTATAGAAAATCAAAGCAAAAAGCTAATTTCAAATTACTCTATCGTTGTAGTATCGAACAGGACCTTAAAACTGAACGATTTGCAAAATAAAGTTAAAGAGATAGTTTCTCTTAAGGAAATTAGCTCTAAGCATATCTTAGATAGATTGAAAAATGATATGTCTTCTAAAAATCTAGCACTTTTAAAGATAGCATTACCATATTTCTATTCTGCTAAATTAAATATATTGCCAAGTAAAGATAGACTTTTAAAAATCAAAAAAATATTAAAATCTCAAAAACAGATAACAAAGGTTGAGGTGTTTACTAAGACTTATCAAAATATTTTTCAAATTTTTCAAATATTACAAATAGTAACATATATTTTTTCTATCATAATAGTACTTATATCTGCTCTACTTTTGTTTAAACAGATAAGAATTTGGATATTAGAGCATGAAGAGAAGATTCAAATCATGGGCTATTTTGGAGCGACATATTGGATGAAGAGTACATTTCTTTATAAGCTAGTTATTGTAGATTCTATTAT
>JALUXT010000073.1 GCA_027013245.1 Campylobacteraceae bacterium | reverse complement strand
CCAAATTCCGAGATAAAGCGTCCTTTAGCTTTTAAGGATTTAAAAAAATTTTTATTGATTTTTCATCTTCTTTTACCCAATGCAAAACTGCATTGGAAAATACTGCATCAAATTCATCTTCAAATGTTAATTCAGTAGCACTCATCACAGAAGCTTCGATACCTTTTTCTTTTGTTTTTTGCACCATGTCTGCGTTCCAATGGTTCGTGTTGCTCAATTGTGTTCCTTTATTGTATCTGAACTTCTAAGTATATCATAAAAGTGGAGATTCACTCACAGGGCATAGTTCGAGTATTTCACACCAACCTTCAAAGGGTGGGAAGACATGCACTCTTAAATTCTATTTGCAACTCTTATTAACACCCTATTAACAACCCATTTATACAAGCGATATTTCTATTTATATAAAGTATTATTTTTGTTGTACTATTACAAAAATTAATGAACTAGGAAACAGATAAATGGGAAATCACTTTGATCAGATAGCAAATGTTTATGACAGAATTTGGCATTTTTCAAATAATTATAAAAAATGGATGCTAACCCATATCTTGGAGTTTCTAAAGTTTGATGTTTATGATAATTTTGTTGATATTGGAGGCGGAACAGGGGCATACACAAAGTCGATTTGTGATAAAGCTCATCTTGTAAATTTTCCATATTGTGTAGAACCATCTTTAGAGATGAGCAATGTTGCAAAGATAAACAAAGACATCAAAATTTTTAATGAAGATGCAAACTGTTTTTCCAAAAGAGCTTTGCGATATGATAAAGTTTTACTAAAAGAAGTAGTGCATCATATCAAAAATAGAGATGATTTATGGTTTGATTTATACGATAGATTAAACGAAGGTGGAAAAATACTGATAATTACGCGTCCAAGAAAAATCAAAATGCCACTATTTGATGCAGCAAAAAAAGTATTTTTTCAAAATCAACCACCATATGAACTTTTTATCGATGAGTTAGAAGCGGTTGGATTTAAAGTGGATGTAAAATTTGATTCATACTTTTTTGATTTGAGTTTAGAAACATGGTCTAGTATGATACGAAAGCGTTTTATGTCAAATTTGGGAAAATTTTCTTGCGAAGAGATCGAGGAAGGAATAGAGGAGATAAAAAGTAATATAAAATCAAATGTGATAAATATTGAAGATGATATCATCTTTATTACTGCTTCAAAGTAGAATTACGCAAGTTGACAAATTCGTAATCTTATCTTAGATTCACTCACAGAGGTGTAGTTTGGATATTTTGCCCTATTAATTTACAAATATTTTCTTAAGTGGCAAAATGCTCCTTAAGAAATATCTTTTACAATTTCTTTTGCTACTTTTTTTGAGTTTCCTACGCAGTCATTTAATCCTACTCCAAAGTAGGCATTTGAGCTTAGATATAGGTTTTTGTGTTCTTTTAGTTTTTCAAAAAGTTTCTTCATCTTTTCTAGGTGCCCTACTCTGTAGTTTGGGATTCCTTTTTGCCATCGTTTCACATAGGTTGTATCGGGTATTTCTTCTATGCCCATTGTTTCTTTTACGCCTTTTATGGCTATGTTTTTTAGCTCTTCTTTGCTTTTTAGTGCTAAGCTTGGATCTCTTTGTCCGCCTATCATAATTCTTAGGGCTTTTTTATTTTTTGGTGCACGGTCAGTAAAAATCGAACTATCCCATAAAACGCCTAAAACATCTTTTTTTGATGATTTTGTTGTCAGTAGTCCAAAGCCCTGAAGATTATGAGAAAGCTCATTGTAGCCCAATCCAACGACACTTATAGGTGAATATTCTATATCATCAAGCATCTCTGAAAGGCTAGCATCTAAATTTCTTAGTATGTTGGCACTCTCATAGGCTGGGGTAGATAGGATTACTTTATCAAATTCTTCTTTTTTGCCCCCTACATGTAAGATATATTTATCGGCCAAAATTTCTAGATTTTCTATGGTTACACCTGTTTTTATCTCTATATCCATCGAGTTTGCTAGTGAGTTTATAAAAGCACTAACTCCTCCTTTAAAGCTCATCAAAACTCCGCCAGGTCCTGCATCTTTTTTCTTTTTTTTAAGCATTCCTTTAAAAAGTCCGCCGTACTCTTTCTCTAGTTTCACGACTGCTGGAAAAGCTGCATTTACAGATATCTTATCTGGTGCAGAAGCAAATATGCCCGCTACCATAGGGTCAAGAAAAGCATCTGTCATCTCTTTTCCTACTCTTCTGTAGCCAAAAGATTGTAGTGTTTCATCGCTGTTGTCTTTTTTGGCTGGGATAAATACCTCACCTGCAACTCTAAGTTTTCCTAAAGTCGAAAGAAGTGGTGTTTTCAAAAAAGCCCCTGCGGATTCTGGCAGTTGGTGAAGTGCGTCTTTGTAGATAAATCTTACTCTTGCATCATCACTGCTTCGCATGAGCAAATCTTCACTTCCACTTTGTTTTACGAGCTCTAAAGTATCAGGCTTGTTTGACAAAAAGCCA
>JALUXT010000072.1 GCA_027013245.1 Campylobacteraceae bacterium | reverse complement strand
GATAAATAAAGAAGTATCATAATTGTTAAGAACTCCTTCTTTGACTGCTACAACCCTCTCAAGTCCCATTCCCGTATCTATTGAAGGCTTTGGAAGTGGTGTTAGTTTTCCGCTAATATCTCTGTCAAACTGCATAAAAACTAGATTCCAAATCTCTAAAAATCGATCGCCCTCACCTCCTAGATAATCTTCATCCGTGTTAAAGTGTTCGTTTCCTTGGTCATAAAATATTTCACTGCAAGGTCCACAAGGTCCAGTATCGCCCATTTGCCAAAAGTTATCTTTATCACCAAATCTTTTTATTCGATCACCCGAAACATACTTTTCCCATATCTTTTGGGCTTCATCATCACTATCATGCACTGTAACCCAAAGTTTATTTTTTGGAAGTTTTAAAACCTCAGTTATAAATTCCCACGCATTTTTTATCGCATCTTCTTTAAAATAATCACCAAAAGAAAAGTTACCAAGCATTTCAAAAAAAGTGTGATGTCTTGCTGTATAGCCTACATTGTCAAGGTCATTATGTTTTCCACCGGCTCTTATACAAGTTTGGCAAGTTGTGGCTCGTGGAGGGTTTGGTCTAGGCACTTCACCGGTAAATACACTCTTAAACTGAACCATTCCAGCATTTACAAAAAGAAGTGTTGCGTCATCAGGTACCAAAGGTGCACTTTGCATCAAAGTGTGGCCCTTGTCTTCAAAATATTTTAAAAATTCTGCTCTTACATCCATAAATTTAATCCTAATAATATGATAATAGGAATTATTTTACCCAAAAGGGTTTTAAAACTGTATAAGAGTATAAATATTTAATATTTTTTTATTTTGATTTTACCATAGCAAACTAACAATAATCAGATATCTCATAGCTATTATTTCTTCAACTTTATGCTTTCATCAGTAAATTTTTTGTAGAATATCAACAATTTTAATGTAAGGCAAAATTATGAAAATTCCTTTTATAGACTTAAAGGCACAATACGAACTGCACAAAGAAGAAATCGACAAAGAAGTCATAGGCGTTTTAGAATCTACTCAATTTATACTAGGTCCTAAAGTAGCCAAATTAGAAGAGAGTTTAGCAAAGTTTACTGGCTCAAATCATGCGATAGTATGCTCTTCTGGTACTGATTCTCTACTTCTAGCTCTTATGGCACTTGATATAAAAGCAGGTGATGAAGTAATCACAACGCCTTTTACATTTATTGCAACTGCAGAAGTTATCGCATTAAGTGGAGCCACCACGGTTTTTGTGGATATTGATGAAAAAACTTACAATATAGATCCTTCACTTTTGGAAGAAAAAATCACTTCTAAAACAAAAGCTATCATTCCCGTGTCACTTTATGGTCAACCTTCTGATATGGATGAGATAAACTTGGTAGCAAAAAAACACAATATTGCCGTTATAGAAGACGGGTGCCAAAGTTTTGGTGCAACTTATAAAAAACAGAAATCTTGCAACCTTAGCACTATTGGTTGCACTAGCTTTTTTCCATCAAAACCACTTGGATGTTATGGAGATGGTGGGGCTGTTTTTACAAATGACGATAAATTAGCGAAAAAAATCAGAACTCTTTCAAATCACGGACAAGAAGAGAGATATAAACATAAATATATAGGAATCAATGGGCGATTAGATGCCATCCAAGCTACCGTCTTAAATGTAAAGATGAAATACTTTGCGGATGAAGTGCGAAAAAGAGAAGAGATAGGAGCTAGATATAATGAACTTCTAAAAGATAGTGGCGTAACACCTCCACATGTAAAAGAAGATAGAACCAGTGTGTTTGCACAGTACTCCATAAGATGCAAAAATAGGGAAGATTTATCTTCAAAGCTAAACCAAGCTGGCATCCCAACTGCTGTTCATTATCCTATATCTTTACATCAGCAGGAAGCTTTTGCTGAGTTAGGATACAAAACGGGAGATTTTCCCATAAGTGAAAAAGTCTCGAGTGAAATCATGAGCTTGCCGATGAGTCCGTTTTTAACTTTGGAACAACAAGATTTTATAGTTAAAACTATCAAGGAGTTTGCATAATGAAAAAAATAGCACTTATCGGTTTAGGCTCTATGGGGAGAAATCACTATAGAATCATAAAAAGTATTGGTGGTTTTAAGCTTGTTGCTATTTGTGATGTTGTTAAAAATGGTGATTATGATGAGCCTTTTTATGACAATGTTGATGATATGCTGGCACGGGAAGATATAGATGCTTGTGTTATCGTTGTCCCTACTTTTTTACATAAAGAAGTAGCAATAAAATGCCTAGAAAAAGGCAAAGATATCTTTATAGAAAAACCTGTCGCTTCAACCATAGAAGAAGCAAATGACATATTAGAAGTTGCAAACAAGACAAAAGCAAAAGTATGTGTTGGGTATATTGAACGGTTTAATCCTGTCGTTGAAGCATTAAAAGAGGAACTAAAAGATACTGAGATTTATAGTATCGGCATCACAAGAGTCGGACCTTTCCCTCCAAGGATTGCAGATGTTGGAATTTTGACCGATCTCTCAGTACATGATATCGACCTTATCAGATTTATTTCTGAAAAAGAGATAGTAAAAACAAATATATATAGATCAAGAAAAATCCACAATCATCACGAAGACAATGCTATACTCTCTTTCAAACTAGAAAATGATGTAGTAGCTAGCATCACAACAAATTGGTTGACTCCTTTTAGAAAAAGAAAGATAGAAGTTGCCACAAAAGATGCTTATTATGAAGCTGATTTGATGGAACAAGATTTGACAGAATTTTCAGAATACCAAAAAAACAACTCTTTTGTTATAAGAAAATGCATGGTAAGAAAAGAAGAGCCACTACATAGAGAACAAGAAGCTTTTTTAAAGTTTTTAAATACTGGCGATAGAGGTGGTCTTAGCAGCATTGAAGACAGCATAATAACTTTAGATATATCTTCAAAAAAACAGTTTATTGACTAGGGGTTAGATACCCCTCTTCGACTAGCTTTTCCACTATTTGCCTAAAGATAGGGACTGCTGTTTGTGAAGCATAATAGTAATATTTTTTCTTAGGAATCCTAACTAGTACACCTATAGTAAATCTATTGTTTTTGTCATTTGCAAAACCAAAAAATGAACTATTATAATTGTTTGTATATCCACCACCTCCTGCTATATGGGCTGTTCCAGTTTTGCCACCAATCTGTAAACCATCATATATAGCTGCTTTTCCTGTTCCTTTTAATACGGTTTTTATCAATATTTTCTTAACTCTTTTGGCTACTGCTACGGGTATGACTTGTTTTTGATTTGGCAGTAAAAATGGTCTTGTTTTACTATTTTTAAGAGAAAATTTTCTAGCAATTTTTGGTGTTACAGCTCTGCCGTTATTATCAAAAACACTGTATGCTTTCATAAGTTGCATAAAATTTGCTCTCATCCCATAACCATATCCAACAGTTGCTTTGTAAGTAACTGAATTAAATTTATGTAATGGTGGAATCTCACCTCTTGCTTCATAAGGTAAATCTATACCACTTCTTTTGGAAAACCCAAAATCTTTTAGCCCTTGATAAAATTCAATTGGATCAAGATTTTGAGCAATCTGAGCAATACCGACATTGCTAGAGTGTACTATAACATCCTCAGCACTAAGCCAATCATATGCATGAGCGTCCCTTATGGTTCTTTTTCCTAACTTATATTTTCCACCAAAAATCCTAACTAAATCAAAAGGGTTTATTTTTTTATTTTCTAGCAATAAAGAAAAAGTAACAGGTTTCATAACAGAACCCGGCTCATAAGAGTACTCAACAGCTGCGACATTTAACGACGGGTAGTCTCTTCTTTTTATTGAATCAGGATTAAATCTATTGCTAGTAGCCAATGCCAAAATAGAACCAGTTCTGCTATCCATCACGCATGCGATTATCTCATATGCATCTAAATATATCTTTTTAACATCTAGTATTTTTTCGATAATTTTTTGAATTTTTAAAGATACATTTAGATATATGTTATAGCCATCTATGCTTTTTCTGCTTATACTATATCTATCAAGTATCACAGTATTTGCTATGTCACGGTGTCCTTGCAAGATTGAGTCCTGTATGGGTCTTAGTTTATCTTCATAGTACCTCTCTATCCCTTTAACACCTTTTACTCTAGTGATTCTATTTTTTTCATATTTTTTTATATATCCAATCACCGGAGTTAGAGTGTCAATTGCAGGATAAATTCTTTTTTCACCACTTTCAACTACACTTAAACCATGTAAAAAAGTTCTTTTTGTCTTTTTATTTTCATAAATTTTAAACACTTTTAAAATAATTAATTTTCTAGCTAGATTTTTTAGATATTTCGCTTTTTTGGAATCTACATTATATGAAAGAACTACATTTCCAAAACGCGAATTTAGGATTTTTTCTATCTTTTTTGGATTATCTCCACTATATAGAGTATATAATTTTACAAATAACTCTTTCTTACCTTTATCTAAATTTCTTGTATCCATTGATACTTTATATAATTTTTTGCTAGTGGCAACTTTAAAACCATCTTTACTGATGATATCACCTCGCAATGCTCTATTTATCTCAGTATATGTGAGATTCGGTAACCTTCTGTTTGTGCTAGACCAGTAAAATATGGCACCTAAAAAGATAAGGAATCCTAGGAAAACGAGAGTAAACAAAAATATTATTTTAGCGGTATTTGGTTTTATATTATTCAAGATATAGAATTGCTAGAAAGTTAAATTTGAGTTCTAGCTATCTCTTTGTACGCGTTTAAAGCTTTATTTCGTACTTCAAGCATCATCTTCATACTAAGCTCAGCCTTATCTATGGCGATAGCGGCTTGATGCAAATCTTTTACTTCTCCTGTTGCCATAGCAGACATAGCTTTATCACTATTTTCCTGAAGTTTATTAACCTCTGAGAGCGTATTTTCCAATACTTTTGAAAAATCTCCACCACTTTTTACAACATTTGTTTTTGCACTGGTATTGCTGATTAATGATGAGATTTTGTCAAGACTATTTTGCATTTTATTTATCCTGTTATGATATTTATAGCACTTTGTGCCATGTTTTTAGCACTCTGAAATGCTGCTACATTCGCTTGATACGCTCTTGTAGCCTCTATTAAATCGGCCATTTCAATGACTGGGTTTATATTTGGATATGCCACATATCCTTCTTTGTTTGCATCTGGGTGCGAGGGATCGTATTTCATCTTGAAACCACTCTCATCTCTTACAACTTTATCTACTGCCACACTCATTATAGCAGGATTTCCATTTTCTTGCAAAAATGAATCATCTAATGGATTTTCAAATTTTAGCATATTGTTATTATTATTTATCTCATTATTTAAAGTCGTATCAAAATTTTGTGCCTTAAATACAACTTCTCTTCTTTGGTATGGTCCGCCTTCGCTTGTTCTTGTTGTGTTTGCATTTGCTATGTTTGAGCTGATTACATTTAGTCGAAATCTTTGTGCTGAAAGCCCATATCCACTTATGTCAAAATCACTTAAAAATGCCATATCTTAAACCTTTGCTGAAGCGTCTAAAACGCTTTTAAAAATCATACTGTCTTTCTTTAGAGCTGCTGTTAATGCACTGTACATAATCGCATTTTTACTAAGTTCTGTTGTTTCTATATCCAAATCAACTGTATTTCCATCATTTCTTTGAGTATGTCCATCTCTTAGATAAATTGTAGCTTTTTTATCGTTTGTTTCGCTAATTCCACTCATATGAGACGTATCAGTTCGAGCCATCTTTAAATCTTTTACACTATTTACTTGATATATATCTCTTGCTTTTTGTATTAATGATGTTTCAAAATCAATACCTCTTGCTTTATAAAAAGGTGTATCTATGTTTGCGATATTTCCAGCGATTATCTCTTGCCTTAAAGACCTAGCGCTCATGCCAGCGGCTAACAATGAATGTGCTTTACTTATCTCAAAAGACATTTTATCTCCATTTGTTGATATTATTTGTAGATAAAGCAAAATTCATTCCATATTTTCAAGCACCTTTTTAACAAAATTTTTGTACAATAAAGAAAAAAATATTGGGTATTTCTTACATGTCAACAGATAAATCTCTATTTATATTAAGTTCATTTTGCATATTTGTGGGTATTGTATTCTCTTTATCCTTGCCAATTTTTGCAAATATATATTTTAACTACTCAGAATTTCACTTTTTTATAAGACAATTTGCTGTTGGAATGTTCTCAATTTTCATCATGTGGACACTTTCACAACTTAATCCGGAAAAAAGCCTTACAACCATAGGCTTTAGTATATTTTTCATTTGTTTATTTCTTATGGGAATTATGCATTATCTTCCCCAAAGTCTAGTGACAAGTGCAGGTGGAGCAAAAAGATGGATAAGATTACCAGGGTTTTCTTTTGCGCCTGTTGAGTTTTTTAAGATAGGTTTCGTATATTTTTTAGCTTGGAGTTTCGCTAGAAAACTTGATGAAAAGAAAAAATCACTAAAAGAAGAACTAAAAATTATACTCCCATATGTTGCAGTTTTTATACTTGTTATTTATCTTATAGCAGTTATGCAAAATGACTTAGGACAAGTTATAGTGCTTGCCTTAACTCTAGCGGTTATGGCTTTTTTTGCAGGCACTAGTAAAAAATTGTTTATGATTTCCATATTGTTATCAATTATAGTATTTTTAGTAGCTGTATTTACATCTCAACATAGAATTCTAAGAATCAAAGTCTGGTGGTCAACTATCCAAAATATGGTTTTGTCGCTACTTCCTGAAAATATTGCCCAAGCTTTAAGAGTTGAAAATGCACCTGAGCCTTATCAGATATCAAATTCATTAAATGCCATAAATCATGGTGGATTATTTGGTCAAGGTTTAGGCTCGGGCTCATTTAAATTAGGCTTTTTAAGTGAAATTCATACGGATTTCGTTTTAGCTGGAATTGCCGAAGAAGTAGGTTTTATCGGCATTTTTATAATAACAGCCGCTATTTTTATGATAGTTTATAGAATATTTAAAATTTCTAGCAGAAGTGAAAATCGTGTATATTATCTTTTTTCATTAGGCATTGGTTTGCTTATCGTTTTTTCCTTTTTGATGAACGCTTATGGAATCACTTCGCTAACACCGATTAAAGGCATCGCTGTCCCTTTTTTAAGTTATGGAGGAAGTTCATTGCTAGCTCTTAGTATCGGAATTGGGATGGTTTTAATGCTAAGTAAAAGAGCTAAGATATGAGTATAGCTATAACAGGCGGAGGAACTGGAGGGCACCTATCTATCGCAAGAGCCTTTAAAGATGTTTTAAATAAAAAAGGTATAAAACCTATCTATATAGGCTCAACTAGAGGTCAAGATATAAGTTGGTTTAAAAACGAGGTTGGATTTAGTGAAGTATATTTTTTAAATTCACAAGGTGTTGTAAATAAAAAAGGTTTGCAAAAACTTAGCTCACTTGGAAGCATCATAAAATCAGCCTTTACATGTAGAAAAATCTTCAAAAAGCATGGAATAAAAAAGTTGATTTGCGTTGGTGGCTATTCTGCGGCTCCTGCTTCGTTTGCTGGTATATTTAGTAGTATAGACTTATATATTCACGAACAAAATGCTACTATAGGAAAACTAAACAAACTTTTAAAGCCTTTTGCTAAAGAATTTTTTAGCTCTTATGATGACGATAGCAAGATAAGAGACTATCCAGTTGGACAAATCTTTTTCAAAAACTCTAAAACAGTGACCAAACTAAAAACTATCATCTTTTTAGGTGGTTCTCAAGGCTCCTTAGCTATAAACAATCTATCAATGTCACTTGCACTCAAACTAAACGAAAAAGGTATAAAAATCATACACCAAACTGGTAAAAATGATTTTAGAAAGATAAAAGAATTTTATATAAAAAATCATATAGATGCTGACATTTTTGATTTCTCAACAGATATAGTCAAAAAGATATCAAAAGCAGATTTTGCCATAAGTCGTTCAGGTGCCAGCACTCTGTGGGAGCTTTGTGCTTTGTCTATACCCTCACTCTTTATCCCATATCCATTTGCAGCAGGAGATCATCAATACTTTAACGCAAAAGTGCTTGCAGATAAAAATTTAGCTTTGCTAAAAAGAGAAAAGAAACTAAACAGTGCAAATATTATTAGTGAAATTGAAAATTTAAACTTAGAAAAGATTTCACAAAATTTAAAAAACATAATTCAACCAAATGGCGCAGAAAATATAATCGATTATATTTTAGAGCATTAAAGAGAGCACTTAAAAATCCAGATATTCCTCTTCACAGAAACTAGATACATTTATGTTTTCAAAAGACTTACGCAAAGAGGTAAATAGTTCGTGATTATTTTCTTCCATCTTTGATAGCATCTCTTTTGTCTTGGCTCTAGCCACTGGCATTTTTACATCAAAACGCATAGCAGGACAAGCTTCATCACTTACTAGTGGGATATTAGCCTCTTTTGCTTGTTCCCTCAATTGTCTTTCTCTTACATGTATAAAAGGACGAATAACAATTAAGCCATTTTTTGCTTTGTATATTGGAGGCATTGAACGAAGTGCTCCATTATACGAAAAATTCATAAAAAAGCTTTCAACTGCGTCATCTAAGTGATGCGCAAGTGCTAGTTTATTATAGCCGTGTTCAAGTGCATAGCTGTATAGTGCACCTCTTCGCATCCTTGAAAAGAAGCTACAAAAAGAGGAGTTTTTTCTTATCTTCTCTTTTGCTAAATCATAAATTTTAGTATCATAAATCTCATGTTCTATCTCATGTTCAACACAATGTTTATGCAAAATTTCTAAATCTTCACCCATCCCATATGTAATAGTCACAGCTTTAAATTCAAATTTAAATGGCGCCACTTTTTGGATATGCTTCATTACATGTGCCAAACAAAGAGAATCTTTTCCCCCACTAAGACCAAGTAAAATACGATCGCCCTCTTTTATGAGAGAATATCTCGCATTTGCTCTGCCTGTGTTTCTTAAAAGTTTTTTACTAAGCTTAATCAATTATTTTATCAACCATTGACACTATAAAATCAGCTGAAATCCTTGCAGATGATTCTAAAAATTCATCAAAACTAAAACTAGCATCCATATCGGCTGCATCACTGATGGAGCGAAGTATAAAAAAGGGAATATGAAGATTGTTACATGTAAGTGCAACTGCGGCACCTTCCATCTCAATAGCTCCTGCATCAAATGTCTTTTTAATCCACTCTTTTTTAGAAACATCACATATAAATTGGTCACCAGTCGCTATTATGGTTTCTTTTAAGAGTATATTTTTTTCCGATGCCACTTCTTTTGCTATATTTATCAAGCCAACATCAGTAGCTTCATAAACAGAACCCTCGGGCACAAAACCATGTGCGTGACCAAATGCAGTTATATCCAAATCATGCTGCGATAACTTAGAAGCTACAACTAAATCACCAACTCTTAAATCCTCATCAATAGACCCTGCGACTCCACTAAAAAGCAGTGTGTCACATCCAAATTTTTCTATCATTGTAGCTGCTGTTAAAGTAGCATTTACTTTGCCTATCTTACTATAAGCTATAACAATATCATGGCCATTATAATCTACTGTATAAAATTTATTTTTAGCATAATCAATAGTTTTATAATTTGCAAAATGTTTTAATAATGGTTCTATTTCTTCGGGCATAGCACCCATAATAGCTATTTTCAATTTTTCTCCTTAGGATTTAATATTCTCTTAGCAAGTATTTTTGTGTTTGTGATAATTTAGAATCAATTTGAATATCTAAATATTCTTTCTCAAAAAGTTTAGCACTATTTATAATTTGTGTATCAGGCTGTATCGCACAAGAACCGCCCCAAAAACCTAAACCATCTTCAAAACCAACTCTATTACTAAACACAACATTAGATCCGCTTAGCAATGCAGTGGTACTAAGCAATGAATTCCATTGTCTTTGAATTAGCAATCCATCATCTCTAAAACCCCTAGCTGGCGAATTTGAAATTACGATTATCAAATCTGGTTTGTTCATTGAAATTTTTGCTATTATTGAAGCATTATATAACTCTTCGCATATAACAATTAAAGTTTTTCCAAACTTAGTTTCAAAAGTTTCCATCTCTTTTCCCTTAAAGAAAAAACGAGCTTCTTGAAAAAGTCCATAATTTGGAAGAGCAGTTTTATGATGAATATGTTTTATCTCTCCACCTGAGCAATAAAAAGCACTATTGAAAAACTTATGCTCTTCTTTGAAAACCGCCCCAAAAACAATATCAAGACGATTTGAAAGTTTTGCAAATTCTTCTATTTCACTTAAATCATAAGCATCTTCAAAGACAGCGTCCTTTAAAAAATAGCCATTTAATGCAAGTTCTGGGAAAACAACTAATTCACAATCTGTCTCAAGTTTTTCCAAATATTTACTAAATTCTTCTACTGAAATCTTTTTTAATTTAGGCGATATTTGCGCTAGTGTGATTTTCATTGAAACTCTGAAATTACTGATTCTAAAGAACTCATATCGATGATTGATTTTGTTGGGACTTTTGTAATTTTTCTGTTTATTCCCTTTAACACACTTCCACCAAACTCTATAAAAACTTCGCATTTGCCCTCTACGCTTTTGATAGATTGTTTGTACAATACGGGTTTAATCAATTGCTCAGTAAGCAGTTCTACGGCATCTTTTTTTGTATTGTATTCTTTGGCAAGAACATTTGAAACAACAGGAACTTCAAAGCTATCTTTGATAAAATTGTTTAAATATTTTTTTAATTCATCTTGCGCAACATTAAGAAGTGGGCAATGGCTAGCTACAGACATATTTAGCAATATAGCCCGTTTAGCTCCATTTTCTTTAAAATAATTCTCCATGCTAGCTAAATCTTTTTTATCGCCAGCCAAAACTATCTGTCCATCGCAATTATAATTTGCTGCCCATATTTTTTTATTACTGTTTTGTGCCTCTGCTACTAAATCTTGAGTTTTTTCATCACTCAAGCCAAGAAGTGCCATCATCCCAGCTTCTTTGCCTTCGCAAGCATTGCTCATCAATAAGCCTCTATTGTAAACAAGTTCTAGTGCATCTAAATAATTTAGTGAACCAGAAGCATATAATGCAGTAAACTCTCCAAGAGAATGACCCAAAAGAAACTTTGGTTTTTGAGATACCTGATAATGAAATAGACTATATGCGATAGCACCAATCAGTAAAATTGCTGGTTGAGTAAACTGTGTAAGTGCTAATTTATCATTTTCTTCAAAAAGCAACCGTTCAAAGTCTAAATCTAATCTATCACTAGCTTTGGCAAACATTTCTCTAGCTAATTTAGAATTATCGAAAAAATCTTTTCCCATTCCGACTTTTTGACTGCCTTGTCCTGAAAATAAACCTATAAAATCCATCATTATCCTTCTAGCTGATATTCGTTAATTTTTTTTCTTAGTGTGTTTCTATTGAGTCCAAATGCTTTACTTATGGCGAGTTGGGAGCCATATTTTTTAAATCCACTTTTTATCAGTGGAACATCAAAAATATACAGCAATTGTCTATAGTCATTTCCGCTTCCTAACTTGGAAATCAAAAACTGTTCTAGCATATCTTGCACATCTTTTGATGTTAAACTATTTTTTAAATATGCAAAATATACTGATTTTTTTAGTGAATAAATATTTTCACTTAAATCTAGTTCGATTTGATTTAAATCAAATTTACTCGTGAGTTCACCATATATTTCTTTTGCTTCTTCATAGAATATATCTGATAATACACTAACATCTTCCATTCTACTTGCCAGGGGTGGCAAATGAATTTTGAGACTAAAAAAAGAGTCTTCAATTGAATTATTTAATGAATTTTCACTAATTGCTATAATTTTCTTATTATTTATTATTTTTTTTAATTGCTCAAAATTGACAATTTTATCAAAATTCTTAATAATTAGATTATTATT
The DNA here is from genome assembly GCA_027013245.1 of Campylobacteraceae bacterium. Lineage (GTDB taxonomy): Bacteria > Campylobacterota > Campylobacteria > Campylobacterales > Sulfurospirillaceae > JAADIZ01. The sequence goes on along the minus strand of JALUXT010000072.1, from coordinate 1,928 downwards.
TACCTCTAAAGCTTTAAGCAATTCCTTAAACTTGCTTCCGTCAGCCGTGGGGGCATCCAATATATGTCTTGCGAGTGTATTTTTACCAACACCTCTATCTCCTATGATTAAAGCGTTGATGTTTAAACTTTTTAGTAGATTTGCTGATTTTAGGGCTTCTTTAGAAGCCCTAGATTTTGCGATAAAATCTCTATCAAGCACAACCGCAGCTACCACCGTCAGTTGAACAACAAGAGTCTTTTTGTGCATCTTCTTCTGTATCGTGACAACTGTCACCTGATCCACATCCGCATCCACCACCTTGAGGGGCACCAGCATAACCTTGCATTAATTCATCTGCAGTTGCATCTCTTACTTCTGTAACGCTTAATGCGAAAAGTAAGTTTTTACCTGCTAATGGATGATTAAAATCTACATTTACATTTTCATCGTCAAAGCTTTTTACTGTAACTTGAACTGTGCCACCATCTTCTCCTTGACCATAAAGAGTCATGCCTTCAGTTAATTCTAACCCGGCAAATTGCTCTTTAGGCAAAGTTTGAACTGCTTTATCATCATACTCTCCGTATGCATCCTTAGCAGCAACCTTTACATCTGATGTATCATTTAGAGAAAGCTTCATTATTTCGCTCTCTAAACCTGGAATTATTTGTCCCTTTCCTACGATAAATGTGAGGGGAGCAGCATCTAAATTTGAATCTAAAACTTCACCACTTTCAACATCTTTTAATTCGTACTGAATAGAAACAACTTGATTTTCGCTTATAGCCATTAAATCTCCTTGCTTATATAAACATGCTATTTTACCATATTTTGTTTTGAGAAAGCCTTAGATGAAAAAATTATTGTGATTTGAAAAGAAAATAATATCAATATATTACGAACTGACCTTACGCACTAAATACTTGGATTATTTTTTAAGAGCTTTAGCCTCTTTTGAATTTGGATAATTTGTCTTAAGTGCAGTAAAAAAATTTCTTGCTTCTGTATTTTTCTTTAATTTGCTTAAAGATATTCCCGTGTGATACAAAAGAGTTGGAGTAAAAGAAGCTCTATCATACAAAGCTATACTTTTTTTATAGTAAGATATTGCATTTTTGTATTTTTTTTGCCTATAAGAAATTTCTCCAAGCATATAGTTACTTGTAGCTGGCTTATATTTTATTTTCACAAGTCTTGTAAATCTGATTTGTGATTCGCCATAAGACTTATTTTTAAAATATTTATACGCTTCCTTAAGAAGTGTAGAGCCACTTTTTGAAGAAATAGAATTTTTTCTTTTTTCGGTATTTAATTTTTTAAACATATTTTCAACTTTTTCTTGAAAATCTGCTTGTTTTTTTTGTAATGCTTCAAATTTTTCTTTTGGTAGGTAATTCGTATTGATTGAATCTATAAGTGAACTAAGTTCGCTTAATACACTTTTTACTTTATCTTGATTTGTATTTTGTAATTCTAAACTCTCAGCGATACTTTTTTTGAGTTGCTCAACTTGATTTGAAAAATTATTATTTATCTCTTTTTGGCTATATCCACTTTTATCAATTTTCCCTATTTTGTTGCTAATTGATTCCACAACAGAGCGCACACCATCAAACTTCTCTTGTAAATTATTATACTTCAACTTAATGGAATTTATCTTCTTTTGTAGTTTCTTTAAATCATTCGAGTTTTGAACAATCTTTTTTTCACTTGGACTTAAGCCATATGGATTTGCACTATTCAAATTACCAGCACCATATACTGATGGTTCAGCAGAAAATAAAACAATAGGCACTAAAATTAAAAATGCTAATATCTTATCCATTCTTCACCCTTTATGTAAAAGTTATTTTTGACGCATGTAGTTATGCCATGCCGTAAAGGCATGGCTATATAAATTTATGGTAGTAGTTTAAATTCGACTCTTCTATTTTTACTCCAACATG
>JALUXT010000071.1 GCA_027013245.1 Campylobacteraceae bacterium | reverse complement strand
CTACATGTGAGCTTTCATAAAACTTTAAATCAGTTTCCAAATACTTTTGTTCTATCCATCCTCCAAAGTCATGAGGGTATTTATACTCTTTTGCGCCAAGTTTTGTTAAGCGTTTTGGAATCTTTAGTGCCTTGGAGTTTTGCACATAGTTTTGTGCTTTATTTATAGCTTCATACGCACTATTTGATTTTGGACAATTTGCAAGATATATAAGAGTTTGCGAAAGTATGATTCTAGCTTCTGGAAAGCCTATTTTGCTTACACTTTGCAAACAACTATTTGCTAAGTCTAGTGCATTTGGGTTTGCATTTCCTATATCTTCACTAGCTAGTATCACCAAACGACGAGCGATAAAATCAGCACTTTCCCCGCCATCAATCAGTCTAGCTAGATAATACAATGCCGCATCCACATCGCTACCTCTTACGCTTTTTATCATCGCACTTATAAAATCATAATGAGTATCACTAGAGCTCACCCCATCTTTTAGAGCACTCGGTCTTAGAGATTTTAGTATTTCAATCTCTACATGTAAAGAGATTTTCAAAGCATATTCCAAGAGATTTAGCATGGAGCGAACATCTCCTGAAGATGAGCTCAAAAGGTACTCTTTTGCATCTTCTTTTATAGAAAAATTCAACTCTTTTTTTACTTTTTCCAATACCTCTTCCAAGTCACTAACCTCTAGTGAGAAAAATTCAAATAACATAGAGCGAGACCTGATGCCACTTGTCAAAGTAAAGTATGGATTTTCAGTCGAAGCCCCGATGATGATAGCTTCTCTTTTTTCCATCGGCACCAAAAGCACTTCTTGTTGAGTTTTTGAGAGTCTATGGACCTCATCTATAAAGATGAGAGGTTTTGAGAGTGAGTGTCGATGATTTTTAAGTATCTTTCTTATCTCTTCGACTTTTATATTTGTCGCATCCATCTCATAAAAAGGAAGCTCCATCTCGGTAGATATAATTTTAGCAAGAGTTGTTTTGCCAACTCCTGCTGGACCAAAAAAGATGCTATGAGATATGCTTTGCTTCTCAAGCAACTTTCGAAAAGGTGCATTTTTTGCACATAGGTGCTTTTGACCACATATATCGTCTATATTTTTTGGTCTAAATCTAAGAGCTAGATTGTCTATCAATCTTCGACTTTTTGTTTTTTGGTGTAAGCTAGATAATCTCTAAGCGCGTCATACTCGGTATTGCTCAAAAATCTATGCTTTCCTGGTTTTAACATGTCAAGGTCAATCTTGCCATAACTTACTCGTTTAAGCCCTACAACATCGGCATCAAAATAGCCAAAAAATCTTCTTAGTTCTCTATTTTTGCCCTCATTTATAGTCACCTTTAAAGTTGAGTAAGTTGCTGTATTTTTGATAATTCTATAATTTAAAAATGGTGCAAATTCCATGGAACGGACTCTGCTTTTTTCATGTCCACCTTTACTTGCATCTTCTAGGTAGAGCCCTTCTTTCATGGCAACTTCCATCTGCTCGCTAACGCGACCTTTAAGTTTCACATAGTAAACTCTCTCCAAATCTCCGTGCATCAAAGCAGAAACTATATCGGCAGCGTCACTAAGCAAAAGTAAACCCTCGCTCGTAAAATCCAATCTTCCAACAGTCATAAAGTGCGCAAATTTAGAAGGCAAGGTATCAAATATAGTTTTTCTACCCCTGTCATCTTTTTTACTAACTAACTCACCTTTTTGTTTGTTATAAACGATGACCGAGTATTTGGTCTTTCTATAAAGACTTCTGCCTTTTATCCGTATTTTATTGTCAAATGTGACTTTCATAGACAAATCACTCGCAACTTCCCCATCAACGCTGATTTCTCCATCTTGTATGAGTTTATCTGCTTCTCTTCTAGAGTATTTAGTATTGTGAGAAATCATCTTGTTTAATCGAATTGGTTCCACTATTTTATCCCCGCTTCTATCAAGTCATGTATATGAAGTACGCCGGCTACTTGCTGCTTATCATTGAGTATCGCGATAAGTTGTATCTTGAACTCTTCTACAAAAGAGAGTGCATCACTAGCTAATAGATTTTCATCTTCAATTACTTTTGGATTTTTTGTGGCGTACTCTATGGCTAGAGCGTCCATTGAAAAATCATCTCTCATGACTGCTCTTCTTAAATCTCCATCACTTAATATCGCAAGAAGTTTTTCCTCTTTGTCTTTTATCAAAACATTTCCTAGCATTCCCTCGCTCATGATTACCACAGCATCTTTTAGAGTAGTCGATTCACCCACGATTGGCAAATCTTTAGTATGCATCAAATCTTTTACTTTTACAAAAAGTCTTTTCCCTAAACTTCCTCCGGGGTGAAAAGATGCAAAATCTTCTTTCTTAAAATCTTTCTTGTACATAAGGCAAACAGAGAGTGCATCACCCATAGCAAGTGTTAAAGTGGTCGATGTAGTTGGTGCAGCACCTAGAGGACAAGCCTCTTTTGACACATATATCGGCAAAAAAACATCTCCAT
>JALUXT010000070.1 GCA_027013245.1 Campylobacteraceae bacterium | reverse complement strand
CGAGAAAAAGGGCTAAGGCAAAAGTAATTTTTGTTTTAAAAAGAGCATATGATTTTAGTGTTATATATACGAAAACTTTGCGCAAACGGATAGTTGGTGTAAATCTATCTACAACACTTACATGTGAGATAAAAGAGTCTCAAAAATCTCTAAAACTACTACCAAAAAATACAGTATTAAAGATAGACAATGAAACAAATAAAATTACTGAAGTCTTAGGAGTTTTAAGCGACCCAAAAGTTGATGAGAAGATATCTCTTGCACTATTTAATAAAAAAGAATTTTTTACAAAACAGAGTGAATATGAGGCAAAAAGTCACGGTATGAGCGTGGATAAATCTTTATATCCCAACAGAGTTGATTTGACAAATCTTCCTTTTTGCACGATAGACCCAGTGGATGCAAAAGATTTTGATGATGCCATATATTTTGATGTAAAAGCTAATGCTATATATGTGGCTATTGCCGATGTGAGTGAATATGTTTATGAGATGGGGCATATCGATAAAGAGGCTAGAAGTAGAGGCTTTTCTATATATTTTCCTCATAAATCAATACCTATGCTGCCAAGAAGTTTGAGTGAAAATATCTGCTCTTTAAAGCCAAGCGTTGATAGACTTGCATTTGTTTTCAAAATAACACTTGATGCCGATGCAAAACCGATAAAAGAAGAGTTATTTGACGCAGTGATTAACTCTAAAAAAAGATATACTTATGAACAAATAGATAATTTTCTGCAAGATGATTTTTCAAAAGCTGATGATGCAGATAAAGAGATTTTAAAGTTTTTGTTTCCGCTTGAACGATTAACAAAAAAACTAAAAAAACTTCGATTAGAACATGGATTTGAGTTTAGATCAACTGAAACTAGGATGAGATTAGATGAAAATCAAAATCTCCTATCAACTAGAATTGAAAAAAATACAAGATCACACGGACTCATAGAAGATTGCATGCTTTTAGCAAATCAAGCTGCTGCCAAAAAACTAAAAAAAGGAATTTTTAGAACCCATGAAGACCCAACAAGCGATAAACTTCGCTCACTTCTTGAAAATCTTTTATCTATAGGAATTGATGTTGATTTTATAGATGATGTTCCAAAAATGATAAGAGCGATACAAAAAAAAGCGGATGATTTAAACATAAGAGAGGAAGTCGATAAACTCATCATCAGGTCACAACAAAAAGCAAAATACGAATCCATAGACAGCGGTCATTTTGGTCTAGGATTTAGCTCATATACGCATTTTACTTCACCGATAAGAAGATATAGTGACTTGATTTTACACAGACTTTTAAAAGAAAAGATAAGAAGCGATAAAAAAAGATTTAATTTTTTGCTTCAAGATATAGATGATATTTGCGAACAAATCAGCTTACTAGAACGAGAAAGCGACAAGGTAGCTTGGGATTTTATGGATAGAAAATTTGCAAGATGGGCAGAGATACATGTAGGCGAAGATTTTGAAGCTATCATAACTGGGGTTGGTAAAAACACTATCGCTAAACTAGATAATGAGATAAAAGGCGCAAGATTGTTTGTTTTAGATGATGATATCGAGCTTTTCAAGAGAGTTTTAATCAAAATCGTAGAAGCTGACATAGTTACATGTAAAATTTTTGTAAAGGTGGTGGGAGAAGATGTATAAAAGAGAGTTTGAAAATCTTCTAAAAGCTTCAAAACTTCCAAAGTCTATGCTATTGCACGGTGCTTGTTTTTATCAAAATAATTACTTTGGAGATGCAGTTTTACAAAACTTGCAAGTGATGCCTGAAGAAAAACTTAAGATGTATTATGATGAGTACAATTTCACTCTTGCAAAGAATTTTCTTTCTCAGTCATCTCTATTTGGAGATAGGAATATTTTAGTCATAAAAACAGATAAAGTTATACCAAAAAAAGAGCTTGATATTTTAGTCGGACTTTCATTTAAAAACGAAACAAATCACTTTTTATATCAATATTTCGGAGACGACACAAAAGCTAGAAATATAGCAAAAGCTTTTACACCTAAAAAAAATGCAAATTTTGTTAGATTTTTCAAGATGAATCAAGGCGAAGCGATACAGTTGTTGGACTCTCTTTCAAAACAGATGGGTATAAATGTAAGTAGATATGCACTTACTCACCTATTTTTGTTACAAAATGAGGATTTATCACTTTGCGCAAATGATTTAAAAAAGCTTAAAATTTTTGACAAAGAGATAGAAGTTAAAGATATAGATGAGTTTATATATGGACTTGGCTCAGTTGGCATGGATAAATTTATATTTGAGTTGTTGCAAAAAAAAGATATAAAAGAGACATATTCTAAGCTGATGGAACTTGGAAGTAGTGATGAGATAAGAATCATAAATGCGATATCTTCTTATCTCTCTCAACTTTTTTTGTTTTATACCTACATAAAAATAAATGGTAGATTTGATGCTAGAGCAGTTCTTGGCTATCCACTTCCTCCTCAAATCGCACAAGAGAGATCACGGCTTTGCATGATGATGGAT
>JALUXT010000069.1 GCA_027013245.1 Campylobacteraceae bacterium | reverse complement strand
CTACCCAATCAGCACTCAAACTATCTTCTCTTGTCATCGCTTCTTCGTTATTTAATAAAAGTGCTTCATGAGAAGTATATAAGATAGTTTCATTTATCATAGGTGTATTTTGAGATGTTATGCCACATGCTTCCATAAATTCAAGTGTTTGGGTGATTTTATTTGCTAATTCTTGGTATTTTTCACCCAAAGCATTTTCTTTTACAAAGCCAAGGTTCCATTTATTTACTTGATGCAAATCAGCCAATCCGCCTCTAGCAAATGCACGAAGTAGGTTCATAGTAGATGAAGATTGATTATATGCTTTTATCATTCTACTTGGATTTGGAATTCTTGCAACTTCGCTAAACTCATTGCCATTTACTATATCACCTCTATAGCTAGGGAGTTTTTTACCATTTTTTTCTTCAAAATCACTAGACCTTGGTTTTGCAAATTGACCAGCAAGTCGCCCTACTTTAACCACAGGACATCCACCTGCAAAAGTAAGTACGACTGCCATCTGCATCATCACTTTAAACATATCTCTTATATTGTCCGCATTAAATTCTGCAAAACTTTCAGCACAATCGCCACCTTGAAGTAAAAATGCTTTCCCTTCACAAACTTTTGCAAACTCATTTTTTAATTTTCTAACTTCTCCTGCAAATACTAACGGTGGTAATTTGCTTATCTCTTCTTCTGCTTTTTTTAGCTCACTTAAGTCAGGATAAGTTGGCTGTTGTTTTATATTAAAATTTCTCCAAGATGATTTATTCCATGATTTCATTATTTATATACCTCTATTTTATAAAATTTAGAGATTATACTGTTTTTTTTCTTTAAATTTAAGAAAATAGTAGTAAAATCTATAACTTTAAAAATTAGGAATAAATTTGAAAAACTTAAATGAAGAAAAACAAGGTGTAATTTACGCTATCTTAGCATTTATTTTTTGGGGATTAGTTCCTATATATTTTAAGCTCGTAAGCTCAGTTAGTCCGATGGAAATCTTAATACATAGAATTCTCTGGTCAGTTCTTTTTCTAAGTATTTTAATCGTTGTAACCAAACAAACAAGAGCATTGAAAAAGATTTTAAAAGACAAGAAAAAAATGAAAATACTTTTTCTTACATCTATTTTGGTCTCATCTAACTGGCTTATTTTCATATGGGCTATATCGAACGATAAGATAACAGAAGCTAGTTTGGGATATTACATAAATCCGATAGTAAATGTGATTTTAGGCATATTGTTTTTTTCAGAAAAACCCACTAAATTGCAAAAAATTGCTATACTTTTTGCGTTATTTGCCATAGTAAATGAAATCATATCTTTTGGTTCCATTCCTCTAGTTTCTGTGCCTCTTGCACTAACCTTTGGATTTTATGGAATGCTTAGAAAAAAGATATCCCTCCCATCAGTTGCGGGTTTATACATAGAAACACTGTTAATCTCACCTTTTGCAATTGTTTATTTTATCTACTTAGTATATACATCTGCGAATATGTTTGTCTTTCCTCCAAATTATATTTCATGGCTCCTAGTATGCGCTGGTCTTATAACAGTGATTCCACTTTTGTGGTTTAATGCGGCTACTACAAGAATATCACTGGTAAAACTTGGTTTTTTGCAATACATCGGACCAACCCTTGCTTTTTTACTTGGAGTTTTTGTATATCATGAGCCTTTTGATGAAAAAAAACTTATAACTTTTGCTTTTATTTGGGTTGCTCTAATCTTTTTCACTATGGATTCTAGGTATTCAAAAAAATTATAATGCTACAATATGTAACTTAATGAAACAAAATTGAAATTATTTACATTTCCTTACAAATTTAAACTAAAAATCAATTTTATAAAAGTATAATGTACCAATGTTGATTTTGATACTAATCAAATTCTACAAAATTTTTTAAAGGATTCATATGAAATCAAAGATTGCAAAAATTTCTATAGCTGCTATAGCGGCTTTAAGTTTAAGCGCATCAGTTGCAAGTGCAGATACACTAAGTGACACTCTAAGTCAAGGTTACCTTAAATGTGGTATAAACTCGGGTCTTCCAGGATTTGCTTCAGCTGACTCACAAGGACATTGGAGCGGTATTGATATATCAGTATGTAGAGCGGTTGCAGCAGCAGTTTTAGGAGATAAAACAAAAGTAAAATTCACATCATTGAATGCTAAAGAAAGATTTACAGCACTTCAAAGTGGTGAAATCGATCTTCTTTCAAGAAATACTACTTGGACAGAAACAAGAGATTCATCACTTGGCCTTAACTTTGCAGGTGTAAACTTTTATGATGGTCAAGGTTTCTTGGTTCATAAATCACTCGGCGTAAAAAATGCTAAAGAGTTAGATGGTGCAGCAGTTTGTGTCCAATCAGGAACTACAACTGAACTTAATCTTGCTGATTATTTTAGAAAAAATGGTATGAAGTATAAATTGGTTGCTTATGATTCAAATGATCAAGTTTTAAAAGGTTTTGAAACTGGAAGATGTGATGTTATCACTTCTGATTCATCTCAACTCTATTCATTGAGAATTAAATTAAAAAATCCTGCTGGATCAATGGTTCTTCCAAACATTATATCAAAAGAGCCTTTAGGACCAGTTGTTAGACAAGGTGATGACAAATGGTTTAATATAGTAAAATGGTCTTATGCAGCTATGGTTGCAGCTGAAGAAGCTGGAATTACAAGTAAAAATGTTGATAGCATGCTAAAATCAAACAACCCTACAGTAAAAAGAATACTTGGAGTTGAAGGTAAACTTGGTGAAAACCTTGGTATTAGAAAAGATTTCGCTTATCAAATTATCAAGCAAGTTGGTAATTATGGCGAAGTATTTGAAAGAACTGTTGGTATGGGTTCACCTCTTAAAATCAAAAGAGGCTTAAATGCTCTTTGGACAAAAGGCGGATTACAGTACTCTCCTCCATTTAGATAATCTCAAAATAACACTTTTACATTTAGGGCGGTTAATTCCGCCCTGCACTACAAAATAAAGGAATTAAATGTTTGCATTATTAAGAGACCGAAAAGTAAGAGGAATACTTTTTCAGCTACTCACAGTAATCGGTTTAGTTGCATTTTTGTGGTATATTGGCACAAATACTGTACACAATATAGAACAAAGAGGCATCCGAACTGGTTTTGGTTTTCTAACCGGAACATCTGGATTTGCTATAAACGACTCGCCTATCGCTTACAATGAAACTTATACTTATTGGAGGGTGTTTTTCGTTGGCCTACTAAATACTATTATCATATCTGTAATCGTTATCTTTTTATCTAGCATCTTAGGTCTTATAGTTGGTGTTTTGAGGTTGTCAAATAACTGGCTTGTAGCAAAGCTATCATCTGCCTATATAGATATTTTTAGAAATATACCAATACTTTTACAAATCCTGTTTTGGTACAATGTAGTTTTGGCTACTTTGCCAAGTCCTAGAAAAAGCATAGAATTTTTTGGTTCTATTTTTCTAAACAACCGTGGTATTTATGTGCCTAAACCAGATATGAATAGCACTACCATAGGAGTTATGGTTTCTGTTGTTTTTGTTTTTGTTTTTGCTTTTTTTCTAAATAAATGGGCAAATAAAAAGCACGAAGAAACGGGAGCGGAATTTCCTGTTTTATATACGGGACTTGGACTTTTGGTAGTTGTGCCAATTATCGCATATTTTATCTTTGGAGCAAATTTCAACTTTTCTTATCCGCATCTAAGGGGTTTTAACTTTACAGGTGGAAAAACTTTTTATCCAGAATTTTTAGCACTTACATTTGCACTTACTATATATACTGCAACTTTTATAGCTGAAGCTGTAAGAAGTGGTATAGAAGCTGTCAATAAAGGACAAAAAGAAGCGGCGGCATCCATAGGACTTTCTGGCTATCAAGCACTTAAGCTTGTTGTTTTACCTCAAGCTATAAGAATTGCAATACCGCCAACAATCAATCAATATCTAAATATAGTTAAAAACTCATCTTTGGCGACTGCAATTGGTTATCCTGAGTTGGTTACCGTATTTGCTGGTACTACACTAAACCAAGTGGGGCAAGCTATAGAGATTATTTCTATGACAATGCTGGTTTATCTAGTGATAAGTTTAGCAGTATCTGCTATTTTAAATTGGATAAATTTTAAAATGAAAATTAAGGAAAGATAAAGTGGCTGTATATAATCAAGTCGAAACAAGAGAAGCACCATCAAATTCAAAAGGTATGGTGCACTGGTTAAGAACAAATTTATTTTCAACACCACTAAATAGTGCTATGACTATACTTGGAATTGCTTTTCTTTTTTGGGTAATTCCTCCTTTTATAAAGTGGTCAATCATAGATGCAAATTTTGCTGGCTCCACAAGAGCTGATTGCACAGGAGATGGTGCTTGCTGGGTTTTTGTTAGAGCAAAAATGGACATGTTTATGTATGGTTTTTACCCAGAAGTTGAGAGATGGAGAATTCATCTTACTTATGCACTATTTTTTGTGGTAATCGCTACTTTTAGGTATTTAAAGCAAGCTATGCCAAAAATAATAATTGCTACTATATATTTTATAATTGCTTTTGTCCTTATAAGAGGTGGTTTTTTTGGTTTAGAAACTATTGACACAAATAAATGGGGCGGATTGATGCTTACTATTGTAGTGGCTTCCGTTGGTATAGTTTGTTCTTTTCCACTTGGAATCATACTTGCATTTGGAAGGGCATCAAAACTGCCTATCATCAAAAGCGTATCTGTTACATATATTGAATTTATAAGAGGTGTTCCGCTTATCACAATCTTATTTATGTCTTCTGTTATATTACCTCTATTTTTTCCTGAGGGAGTTACATTTGATAAACTACTTCGTGCACTTATAGGTATAACACTATTTCAAGCTGCTTATATTGCAGAAGTTATTCGTGGCGGTCTTCAATCAATATCATCTGGACAATATGAGGCAGCAGATGCTGTTGGTCTTTCATATTGGCAAAAAATGCTGCTAGTTATATTGCCACAAGCTTTAAAAGTTGCTATTCCAAACTTGGTTGGCTCATTTATAGCACTTTTCCAAGATACTACACTTGTTCTTATCATTGGTTTATTTGACTTATTGGCGATGGTTCAAGTAACAGGGAGTGATTCACACTGGCTAGGATTTGAAACTGAGGGGTATGTATTTGTAACATTAATATTTTGGGTATTTTGTTACAGTATGTCAGTTTATAGTAAGTCTTTGGAAAAAAGATTTAACACCAATTTAAAATAGGAAAAATTATGGACAATAAAAATGATGTAATAGAAATAAAGAATTTAAATAAATGGTATGGTGATTTTCATGTCCTAAAGGATATAAATCTAAGTGTAAAAAAAGGTGAAATTATCGTAGTAGCAGGCCCATCAGGAAGTGGAAAATCTACGCTGATTAGGTGCATAAACTATCTCGAGCAATTTCAAGAAGGACAAATTGTTGTAAATGATGTTGAATTAACTGACGATGTCAAAAAAATAAAAGCTATTCGAGAAGATGTAGCAATGGTTTTCCAACACTTTAACCTTTTCCCTCATCTTTCTATCCTGGATAATCTAACTCTAGCTCCTATTTGGGTAAAAAACACACCAAAAAAAGAGGCAATAAATACAGCTATGGAATTTCTTGAACGAGTTGGAATCGCTGATCAAGCAAAAAAATATCCAAACCAGTTAAGTGGTGGGCAACAACAAAGAGTTGCAATCGCAAGAAGTCTTTGCAAAAACCCTTCTATTATGCTTTTTGATGAGCCTACAAGTGCACTTGATCCTGAAATGATTTCAGAAGTTTTGGATGTTATGATTGAGCTTGCACAAGAACACAGGACTATGGTTTGCGTAACTCATGAGATGGGATTTGCAAAAAAAGTAGCGGATCGTGTTATATTTATGGAAGCAGGTCAAATTATAGAAGAAAATACACCTGAAGAATTCTTTGAAAATCCTCAATCAGATAGATTAAAACTATTTTTATCTCAAATACTTTCACATTAATATTGCAAAGTTGCCTTTTTATAAGGCAACTTTGAACTTAAACTGATATAATCAATAAAAAATAAAAGGCTCGAATATGGATCAATTTTTCCCTGCTATTTTCGTATCGATTGTAGTCGCATTTATATTAATCAAAAATATAAAAAGAATCACAGAAAAGATGGATATTTCCGCTCTAAATCCTTATGAAAAATATGCAAAATTTTCAGCGCATATCCAAGAATACATAAGGGATATAAAAAAAGATATAGGTAAAAATGATTCAGAAACAACTGTTTATATTTTAGCAGAAGGTAAAGATTTAGAATCTACACAAGAAAAATTATCTGATTTTATAAGAAAACTTGTTTTCTTTGAAACTCCTATGGCAAAAAACAGGTCAAAGCAAGATATAGAAAGCGAATTAGCTCAAACACTCATAAACTTAGATGCTTTTGTAAGAGAAAATATAAAAAATGGAGAGTTAATAGCCGACAAAATGAAAGAAGATTTACAATCTAGATTTAAGGGATTAACTGCTTAAATTTTAGCATTTTTGCCTGAGCATCTTCTAAACTTATTGGCTTAAAATTTATAAAATTCCCTGCTTTTAACTGTGATAATTTAAAACAATCTATGGGTAAAACAGATCCAATCTTTGGATATCCACCGATAGTTTGTCTGTCTTTTAGTAAAATTATAGGTTGGCCATCTTTTGGTATCTGAATGGCTCCAAAACTAATACCCTCAGATATAATCCCATCTATTTTGCATTTTATAGGCTTTGATTCTAAGCGGTAACCCATCCTATTGTTTTGTGAAGAAATTTTATATGCTTGATTAAAGAAACTTTCTATCTGCTCTTCATCAAAATAATTTTCCTGATATCCTAAAATAACTCTTAGAGTTAAATTATCTTCATAAGAGGGGATAAACTCTTTTTTTAGACAAATATTGTATCCATCAAAGCTATTATCTAAAAATTTTAACTTGTCTCCACTTTTAAGATTTGTACCGATATTTTCTTTTATAGTTACAGAGTTGCTTCCTAGCTCTTGTTTTATGTCAAATCCACCTTTTACTCCAAGATAAATTCTAGCTCCCTTTTTAGCAAATCCAAACTCAAGCAAATCACCTTTTTTTAAATTGTGAGTTTTCCAGATATCACCCTTTTTAGAATTTATAGAAAAATTTGCATCTGCTCCACTAACTGCAATAGCACATGTATCATCAACTTCAAGTTTTAATCCACCAAGTGTTATCTCTATGCAATTTGTATTTGGCGGATTACGAAGCAACTTATTTAAGATTATATATGCATACTCATCCATGACCCCAGAATTTGTGATGCCTTTGTCATTTAGTCCAAATCTTCCAAAATCTTCTACGATACTAAGAAGTCCGCCAGCTATCACTTTAAAACTACTCAAATCACACCACCATTTTTTATATATTCATCCCTTGTAATTGGCTTAAATTTTACTATATCTCCTACACTCAAATATGAAAATCCTTCTATATTTTTATCAAACATATCAAGATATGTTCTGCCTATGATATTCCATCCTCCTGGACTTTCCACTGGATATATAGCACTTTGATTGTCAGCTATACCTAAACTTCCTTTTGGAATTTTACTCCTAGGGCTTTCTAGCCTTGGTGTAGCAATTTTCTCATCAACTTCACCAAGATATGCAAATCCAGGTAAAAAACCGATAGTATAAACACTGTATTTTGTGCTAGAATGAAGTTCTATAATATCTTTTATGCTAAGTTTAGCTAGCTGTGATATCCTTTGCAAATCAAAGCCAACTTCTTCATCATAATAAATTGGCACTTCAACCAACCTACCCTCTTCTTGCGTAACATCTGTTTTTAGTGCAATATTTTCGTCTAAAAACTCTATGATTTTTTTATAAGAAAAGTATTGTAAGTCATAGTGGATTAAAATAGATGTATATGAAGGTGTTATATCTATTAAGCCCTTGTTGTTTAATTTTTTTAGTGATATATAATTTTGCTGAACCAATTTGACATTTTCTTTTGATATAAAATTGGCAAAGTATATGATAACACTATCAACTGAGGCTACTTTATACTCTAGCACCCAAAAACTCCCTCATAGTTTTTACGATTTCTAGTGCGTGAGCATTATCTCCATGCACGCAGATGCAATCAACTTTGAGTTTTAAAATTTTATCTTTATATGATTTTATCGCGCCATTTTTAATCAAAAAATCCAATCTTTCTACCACTTCATCACTTGAACTTAAAACTGCATTTGGCATACTTCTTGGCATCAAAGAACCATCATCCATATAAGACCTATCTGCAAAAACTTCAAATAAAAGCCCTATTCCTAAGTCTTTTGCTAACTCTTCATAAGTACCATTTTTGGGTGAACTTAAAATCATGAGTTTTAGATTTTTATCATATTTTGATATAGCATTGGCTATAGATTTAAAAACTTCAATATCCCTCATCATCGTATTATAAAGTGCTCCGTGAGGTTTTACATAGTCTATTTTTGTGTTATTTGATTTACAAATTGCTTGTAATGCACCGATTTGATAGATAACAAACTTCTCTATCTCTTCGTTACTACACTTCAAATCTCTCCTACCAAATCCTACTAAATCAGGATAACCCGGATGTGCTCCGATAACTACGCTGTTTTGCATAGCTAATTTAACCGTTTTGTCCATGGTTATCGGGTCGCTTGCATGAAAACCACAAGCTACATTTGACATATCGACTAAGGGCATAATTTCTGCGTCTAAGCCCATCTTCCATGCACCATAACTCTCGCCCATATCGCAATTTAATTTAATCAATGTTTATCCTTACCCGTGTATCATCTTTGATGGTAGATAAAATGCTATCTCTGGAAATAGTGTTATAATCACAACCACAAGTATCATTATAACAAAAAATGGGAAAGTTGCTTTTAAAATATAACCAATTTCTTCTCCAGATATACTTTGTATTACAAAAAGAGAAAATCCAACTGGTGGAGTAATCTGAGAAAGCTCAACCATAAGCACTAAAAATATACCAAACCAAAGTGGATCATAACCAGCTTGGATGATAATAGGAAGAACTATAGGAAGAGTCATAACTACCATAGATATGCCATCAAGCATCATACCTAATATCATATACATGATTCCCACAACAAAAATCAACATGTAAGGGGATAGACCAAGTGACGCAATGTATTCACTCAAAGCTCGTGCAATTCCTAAAAATCCAACTACTTGAGATAAAAATCCAGCACCTGCTATGATAAAACTAATCATAACGGTTGTTTTTATAGAGTTTAAAATAGCAGTTTTAAAAACTTCAAAATCTAAACTTTTAAAATAAAATCCGAGAAGTATAGAACCCAAAACTCCTAAAGCTGCTGCTTCTGTAGGTGTGGCAATTCCTGCATATATACTGCCCAAAACAAGGATAATAAGAGAAAAAATTGGAGCTAAATCTTTTAGCGAGTATAATCTCATGCGCCATGTAATCACTTCTTCCTCTTGCGGAACTGCATTTTTATCTATACTTGCAGCTATTATTATATACAAAGCATATGCACTTGCCAATAAAATTCCTGGCAAAATTCCGGCTATAAAAAGTTTTCCTATGGAAACATTTGATAAAACTCCATATATAATCATAATCAAACTAGGTGGTATCAAAAAACCAAGCGTCCCGCTCCCCGCAAGAGAGCCTATCGCTAAAGATTTACTATATCCTCTTTTTTTAAGTTCGTTTAGTGTTATCTTCCCAACGGTGGCTGTCGTAGCTGCGGAGGAGCCTGAAACTGCAGCAAATAAAGAGCAGGCTGCCACATTTACATGTAAAAGTCTTCCTGGGATATTACTTAGCCATGGGATTAAACCGTTTAGTAACTTTGAAGATATAGATGACTTATATAAAAGCTCACCCATAAGTATAAACATAGGAAGTGCTGCTAATGACCAAGAATTTAATGAATCATATAAAGACGAAGAGAGCAAATCCCCTATCTTGTCCCAGATATGGATGGCAGGAGGAAGATTTACCTTGAAAATAAGCATACCAAAGATGCCTGTAAGCATCAAAGAAACTCCAATCCAAATAGATGAAAGCAAAAAAGCAAACATAACAAACAAAAGCACAACCGTGAGAGTCAATGGATCAGCTATCACTTGTTATCCTTTTCATTATGAAAGTAAAAAGAGCAATAACAAAGATAAATGACCCGATTATCATAGGAATTTGAGTTAGATATATCGGTGTTTCTGAAACTCTCTCTGAGAGTATATCAAAGTCATATGAGTCAATTGTCAATAAAATAACTCTATAAAATATAAATGATATAACAGAAAAAGTGACGGTTCCAGCAAAAATATCAAAATAACTTTGCCATTTAGAAGTTAGTTTTGCTGTTAGTATATTGATTCTTATGTGTGCTTTTTGACTAAATGTATAGCCAAGTCCTAAAAATACAGAAGCTAGATAAAAGTAGCCACTATACTCATCTGCTAACATTGTAGATTTATCAAGAAAAGAACGCATAAAAATCTCTGTCAAGATAAGCAAAACCAAAGCGATGATAAAAAGTGCTGATAAAAAGGCTCCCAATCCTGAGAGCCATTTTTCAAATTTAGTTAAAAATTTCATGAGTGTTTATTTTCTATACTCTTTGAAAATTTTCCTTATATCACTACTAGCGTTTCTAAGATATGCTTTTAACATTTTATCGCCAACAACAGAAAGTTGTTTTTTAAGCTTTGGAGTTGGAGTACTAACTTTCATACCATGTTGCATAAGAATGACAAGGTCTTTTTTATCTATATTTTCACTTATACCCCATTGAATTTTTTCCATCTCTTTGGCAGCTTTTAACATAGCCTTTTGCTGAGCTTTATCTAAAGATTTCCAATAATCAAGATTGATTGTCACTGCTTGAAGTGGATAAGCATAACCAATCTTTGTGAAGTGATTTAATACTTCCCATAATTTACCATTTTTACCACTTTCAGATGATGTTACAACTGCATTTACCAAACCAGTGCTCAGAGCTGAATATACTTCTCCCCAAGGAAGAGCCACAGCATTTCCACCGGCCATTTTTACAAAATTTGCTGAGTTTTTATCGTAAGTTCTAGCTTTTACACCTTTAAAATCAGCAGTAGAGCTTAAAGCTTTTTTAGTGTATATTCCACTTGGTGGCCAAGTTACAGCGTAAAGAAGTTTTTGATTCCACTTTGTAAATGTTTTATTGTAAGCTGGTTTTGATATTTGATACAATTTATAAGCATCAGCATAAGAAGAAGCTACAAAAGGGAGAGCTGAAATACCAAAAACTTTACCGCCACCGGCAGTAAAAGGTATAAACATATCTGTCATAGGAACAACACCATCTTTTACAGCTTTTAGTGCATTTCCTTTTACAAGAGAACTGCCTGCATGTACTTTTATATTTACAGTTCCATTTGTATATTTTTTAACCAATTTAGCATAATTTACAGCACCTATTGTATGGAAGTTTGTGGCTCCATACTTTGCATTTAAGTCCATGTTTACAGTTCCTGCGAACATTAGTGATGCAGCACTAACTGCAACTATAGTTTTTCTTAACATATCTACTCCTTTGAATTTATGTTATTCTAATACTAATATTTATTAGTGAGAAAAAAGTGAGTCTTGCAATAAATCCTTAAAGAAATCACAAAAAAAGCTTTACATGTAACTAAAAGTTACAAAATCTATATCCAACACCAGATATATTTTCGATTATCTCGCTAGGAAATTTTCTTCTTAGAACTTTTATAAATGTTTTTAAAGCACTCTGACTCATGATATCATCTTGCCAAACTGTATTTTTGATATTTAGATATGTGCTTATTCTTTCTTTTTTATGGTTTTTATATAATAATTCTAAAAAAGTTTTCTCTCTATTTGTGATTTTGGTATGTGTATTTTTATAAACAATACTCATAAGATTAAAATCTATCATCAACTCATCATCGATAACTATTTGCTCTAAATCAGCACTAAATATGTCTTTTAGTGCAACTTCTAATTTTCTACTATTTATGGGCTTTAAAATAAAATGATTTATCTTTAAATTTATCAATTCAATTAAATACTCTTCACTACTATAAGCTGTAAGCACAATCAACGGTATATCTTTATCTAGTTTTCTTATTTTCTTGCAAAGCTCTATGCCATTCATATTTGGCATATCTATATCTGTCATGATTATATCTATTTTAGTATTTTTATATAACTCATATCCTTTTAATCCATCTTGTGCCACCAAAACATTTTTAAAATAAAATTTTAATGTATTTGATAGTCTTTTTCTCACGCCTTCATTATCTTCAACACAAAGTAGAGTTAAATTTTTCAATCTATCTAACATTTTTAATCTCGATTATAAAACTTGCACCTTTTGCTAAATTTACAACATAAAGTTTTCCATGCATGCTTTTTTCTATTATCATCTTTGACATGTACAACCCCAACCCAGTTCCTTTGGATTTTTCTTTTGTGCTAAAATATGGATTAAATATATCGTTTATAATGTCATCCAAAATTCCACCAGCATTATCGGTAATCTGCAAGTAAGACATCTCATCTTTGCTATAAATTTGTATAAGGATTTCTGGTTTTTTTATCTCTCTTGAGCATAAAACATCTTTTGCATTTAAAAGAATATTTAAGATTACTTGAGCAAACTCATTTGGATATCCATATATAAAAGTATCTTTCTCATCTTTTCTTGTTATTTTGATATTTGAATTCAAAATAGTTGTTTCTATTAATCTCAGTGCTTCATCAACAGCAGAATTTATGCTAAATCGCTCTTTTAGCTTATCTGGTTTAAAAAAGTTTCTAAAGTCCTCTATGGTTCTGCTCATAAAATCTGTGATTTTATCACCATCTTTTGCACACTCTAGTATATATTTATCATTTAGTTTTTTAAACTTATGAGCAGTTTCTAATTCCATAAATATGCCACTTATTTCGCTGAGCGGCTGTTTCCATTGATGAGATATCATGCTAAGCATTTCACCCATTTGCGCAAGTCTTGATTGGTAGAAGAGCGCTCTGTCTTTCTTTTGTGATTCTTCTATGGCATCTGTGATTTTTGTCTTTAGCGTTGCCTCGTTTTCATCCACTTTTTGTTTGTATGAGTTTAGAGAATTTATGATATTTTTGGAGATAAAAAAGGATAAAATCCCCACTAAAAACATAAAGGATAGAGCTATAAGGATGATAGTTTGAATCTGTTTGTTTATTCTTTTTTGCAAAAGAGTTTTCTCTTCCTTGATGGATTTTGATATATCATCCATATAGAGACCCGAGCCTATAACCCACTTCCAAGGTGCATACAACTTAACAAAACCCAACTTTTTTGTTGCTTCTTTTTCGTTTGGTTTTCGCCAATAATACTCTAAAAATCCACCATCAATATTTTTAACGGCTATATTTATAAATGCTCTTGTTATAAATTTTCCTGATTCATCTTTTAGATTTATGTCATATTTTCCGATACTCTTTTTCCTAAAAGGATGAGATATGAGATAGTAGTTAGTATTGTGTATCCAAATATAACCATTTGTGCCGTAGCGTATAGTATCTATATAATCAGTCAGTATCTTTTGTAACTTTTTCTCATCGATATTTGATAACTTGACCCTATGATAATCTATATAATCTATCACACGATTCACTTGCGATACCAAAAGTGCCTTTTGCTTTAAAATATACTTTTTTTCAAGTATTTTGCTCTGTTCTTTGAAGTAACTGTTTTGAGAATCAATCAAAAAAGAGGTCACAAAAGCACTCAATATAATAATAGTAAAAATCGGAGTCAAAATGATGAGTTTCGGTATATTTTTTTCACTAAAAAGCATATATATCCAGTTTTTGTCTGAATTATACTATAATTTTTAGATTTATAAATAGTTTTATTAGATGTCAGATTTTATAAGTATATGCAAATACTCATGAGTCTTGTCTGCTTTATGATTTCTATTTTCTGTCTTG
>JALUXT010000068.1 GCA_027013245.1 Campylobacteraceae bacterium | reverse complement strand
TAAAATATTTGCAATATTGTACAGCTTTTTACATATAAACACAATATTTTATGATTAAAACTTAAGCTCCTATTGGTTTGGTAATAATCAAGCCTTTATCTTCACAGTTTCCAAATTCTGATTGTATAGTGACATGGGTGATAGCAAATTTTTCTTTTAATAAAACTGCTATATCTTCACATATTTTGGAAGTAAGCGACAAAGGCAAATCAGCATCAAAATCTACATGTGCTTCTAAATGTATATCTTTGTCATCAAGCTTCCATACATGCATATGATGCACATTTGCTATATAGTCAAATTTTTCAATTTCAAGTTTAATTTTTTCCATATTTATCTCTTTTGGTGTTGATTGCATCAAGATTTCAATAGACTCAAATACAAGTGAATAAGAGGCATATATAAGATAAAAAGCTATGATTATAGTCACGGCAGGATCAATCCAAAACCAACCAAAATATTTCATACCCAATCCGCCAACCAATACAGCAATAGAAGTCATAACATCAGTTAAAAGATGAAGATAGGCTGATTTGATATTTACATCATCACGGGAATCACTTTTTAGCAAAACTACACTTGCAAAGTTTAAAACTATACTCAAAATTGCCATGTATATCACAAGGTTTGATTCAACCACTCGTGGGTTAAAAAACCTTATGATTGCTTCATAGATTAGATATGTACCAATCACCACTAAAACTGAAGAGTTAAATAGTGCTGCCAAAATCTTTGATCTCTTATACCCAAAAGTTTTTTCATAATTGGCGTCTTTTATGGATAAAGTGTTTGCAAACTTTGCAACAACTAGGGCTAAAACATCACTAAAATTATGCAATGCATCACTCATCAAAGACAGAGAACCAGAAATCATACCTGCTACTACTTGAGCAACAGTGATAATGATATTTAATATAATCGTTATGATTAAATTTTTTCCTTTTAAGTCTCCGTGATGATGGTCGTGATCTGTATGTTCTGACATTATATTTCCTTCGTATTATTTACCACTCAAGAGTATTGTAAAAATATCTTTTCTATCTCTTCGGCCGAGACAAGCCCTTCTATTATAATCTTACCATTTAATATAACAGATGGATCAGCTCTTACACCAGCGTTTATCGCTTCTTTTGTATCATAAACATAGTGCACTTTAACTCTAAGTGCGAGATGTTTTATGCTACACATAATTCTTTTTGAAATCTTCAAACATTCCAATTTTCCACCATAGATATATATCTCATAAAGAGGAAAGTCTTTATGTTTTTCATTTAGGATTTCATCTTTTTGTAGCGGGTGACAAAAATTATCCATAGACTTTTCCTTTAAATTAATTTTATCATCATCTTTATAGCTAAAAGATACAAAACTATGCCTATGAGTTTTTTAACTTGTGATTGGGATAGTTTAAAGTGCATTATCTTTCCACCTAAGTATCCACCTATCAGAGCTGCAACTGTTACATCAGCTAATAAATACCAATCCATATGCACAAATTGTAAATATGTTATAAACGCGCCAAAAGATGAAAAAGGAATCACAAAGCTAACTCCATAAGCTGCTTTTTTTGCATCAAATCCCAAAAGAATAAGAAGTGGCATGATTAAAGCTCCTCCACCAACTCCTAGCATCCCTGATATAAGTCCGACACTTACCCCTATCACATACAATACCCATGTTTTTGTATAGCTTGTCTTAGCTTCCCTTTTGTAAAACAACATCAAAGTTGCACTTATAAGCAAAAAGGCTATCAGCATCCACATCAAAATCTTATGATCAACAAACTGTGAAAGATAAGCTCCAACAGGAGTTGAAACCAAAACTGCAATTACCAAAGGCAATACAAATTTAAAATCAAGCACACCTCTATAAAAATTCATCACACTTGCACTAAATGTTGAAGATGTATTGACAAAAAGAGCCAATGCTCGGGAGAGATTAAAACTCTGCCCAAGCATAGGAAATATCGATACCAATGCTATCGCACTACCAACTCCACCCATCGCAAAAAAGGTCGAGAAAAACAGTGTAATAGCAAAATATAGTATATAATCATACATCATCTATCCTAAGTTTATATCTTTAGCCTTACCGCCTTTTAATCTTTCCATCAAAGCTAGCAATCCGCCATTTAGCGTTTTCGCATCAAACCCCTTAAATCTTAGATAATCTTTTGCCATACTAGCACGATATTCATGTGGACAAGCACATACAATAGCTTTATCTTTTGGAAGTTCGTCTAGTCTATCAGGTAGCTCATTATATGGAATTTTTGTAGCAAAATTCAATCCCCATACTTTTGTTTCAAAAGGGTATCTAATATCCAATAAAATTGCTTTATCATCATTAAACATTTCTATCATCTTTTCAACATCCACTTTCATAGGTGGAACATCTTTCATTACTGTATTTCTTACCATTTCATCCATCTTAATTCTCCTCATTTTCTTTTTTTAATTCATCTAATGCCTCTTGCATCACCTCTAATATCTTTCTTGCCGCTTCTTCATCGTCCATCTCAGGAACGCTCCAACCCTCAA
>JALUXT010000067.1 GCA_027013245.1 Campylobacteraceae bacterium | reverse complement strand
ATGATTTCATAAAGAATTATAACCAATTCAAAATCATAAAAATCTCAGGCAAAGTGATAGCATCCATCTCATTTTTGATGGGTTTTTTGGCGATAGTTAGCATCATGAGCATCATGGTAAATGATAGAAGATATGAATTTGGCATAAAAAGAGCTGTTGGAATTTCTAAGACAAATATCATCTTATCTGTTGTTATCGAAGTTGTAGCCTTAACTCTTGTATCGTTTTTTATAGCTCTTATTTTAAGCAATTTTGCTCTTGATGCCTTAAAATCTATAGATAAGTTCCAAGGGTATCTAAGTGGTGAGATAAACCTATCTTTGGCATTGCATATACTTTTTGGCTCACTTGTCATGTCTATAATAGGAGCATTGGTTCCTGCTTGGATGGCTGCAAAAACTGACCCTATAGTGCTCATACACCAAGGGGCTTAAATGATACATGCTAAAAATATAACTCATTTTTACTCAAAAGAAAAAATTTTAAATGACATAAATTTGGAAATCAACAAAGATGAATTTGTGATTTTGACAGGTGAGAGTGGCAGCGGAAAAACCACGCTTCTTAGCATACTTTCTACTCTCTTAAGTCCATCGGTGGGGGAAGTTTCATTTGGGAAACAAATCAAAAATTTAGATAATTTTAGAAATCAAAAAATCGGTTTTATATTTCAGTTTCACTATCTCATCGCCCATCTTAGCATCTTAGAGAACATAAAGATGGTAACCAAAAAATCCAACTTTGAGATTTTAGATTTACTAGAAAAACTTGGCATAAAAGAGTGTGCCAGTAAATATCCTCATCAAATCTCAGGTGGACAAAGGCAAAGAGGCTCCATAGCAAGAGCCATAATAAACAATCCAAGATACATCTTTGCGGATGAACCCACTGGTAACTTGGACTCTAAAAACTCGCACAATATATTTGAAATTTTAAGAGAGATAAACGCCACTATAATAGTAGCAACTCACGATAAAAGTGTGATTTTTCCAAGTGATAGAAAAATAGTGCTAAAAGATGGTGCGTTATGCTAAACTCCTTTATCAATTTGCACTTCAAAATCTCTTTTATATTTTTGATTTTGGCACTTTTCTTTGGATTGCTTTATTCATTTCAACTCTTAAGTCTTTTTGGGCATCTTTTTACTCCTGAGAATGCTAGAAGTATTCATATATCTTTGATGTTGTACGGGTTCCCTCCTTTGATGCTCTCTATGCTACCTTTTTCACTTTTTGACAAAGATGGGTTGCAAAGTGAGGTTGGTGTAAAATATCTTAATATCTACTTTATCTTATGGTATATATTTTTGATTTTTATGATATTTTCCTTGGCATTTGGAGATAGAAGAAATCTTGCATTTTATGATTTCCCTTATGAGTTAAATTTTTTACTAGTAGGTGCTGGAGTATTTTATATACTTAGTATTTTAAAATTTATAAAATTATACGACAAGAAACCTCTATGGGTAAAAGTTTCTTTGGCAGTTGTCGTTATGGCACCTTTTTCTCTGCTAGTTTTAATGAATCCAAGATACGGACAAGTACAAAATATGGCTTTAGGACCACACGGCGATAATACACTTGGTATGAGTTTTTTTCTTTTGGCTTTATATTATTTGAACATAAAATTGGCTTCAAAACAGGATTTTAAACCAAGATTTCATATATTTTGGGTTATTCCACTTCTTTTTTATATCGCAAGTGTCTTTTATAGAAGTTTTATAAATCATCTAAATTACGACCAAGAATGGTTTTTACAGTGGCTTAGCATATTGTATTTACCTGTTCTATTTTTTTGGATAAAAGATTCAAATATTAAAATAAAAGAAAATATGTTTTTATTTATATCTATCTTCGCTTTTATTTTTGCAGATATCGAGGGAAATATACTTTTCATCCCAAAAATTCGCTTACTTTTTCATAGAGATGATTTAGTGATAGGGCATGCTCATATAGCTGTCGGAATAGGATTTTTATTTTTATGTTTTAGCGTTGTAAAAAGATATTTTAATATTAAAAACTCTTATATAATCATATGGGCTTCTCTTTTGACTCTCATCGGTTTAACACTTAGCTTAAGTGGCTTTTATCAAGCTAATATGATGAGTTTGGACACAAGGTTTTTATGGAAATTTAGAACCTTTTTTGGCATAATCCTATTTATCTATATTTCATGGTTTTACACAAGTTTTTTTAACATAAAAAAAATAGACATGATAAGACTATACCACTTAATCGGGTTTTTATCAGATGGCATAGGTGGTTTGGTACTACTCTTTTTTGCAGCTCCTTTATATAAAATTTTGGACATAAATTTTCATATGGGTTATCAAGTGATAGTATTTGGCTTTATGAGTAGCGTTGGTTTTATGCACCTTCTTGGCTTTTTAAACAAAACATATCAAACGCCTATGGCAAATGCAACTTCAATGGCTAGAATTATAACCTCAGCCCTATTTTTTGCCCTCGTAAAAGCAGGATTTATTGGATATATCGGGTACACTATAAGTGCTTATGATTTATTTTATGCACTTATTTACATTATAATGACAAATGCGCTTTACAAATCAATTTGACAGCTCGAAAGAGATAAATTTTTTTAAAATATTAAAATGGAAACTCCTAAACACGAAAAATAGGGAAAATGAGTCTTCAAATCTTAAAATCAAACATGATATTGCAATTTTAAATTCAAAAGATGATTTTATTTGCTGGTTAGGTCATGCAACTTGTCTTGTGCAATTAAACGGCAAAAGATTTCTACTTGACCCAGTTTTCGGTGATATTCCATTTTACAAAAGAGAGATAGAATTTCCTTATGGCTTTAGAGACTTGGGAAAGATTGATTATCTTTTGATTTCCCATACGCATTATGACCATTTCGATGCTCCTTCAATCAAAAAAATCTTAAAACAAAAACCTTGCATCATAACACCACTGGGCATGAAAAACTACATCACAAAGATAGATAAAAATGCAAAAGTAATTGAGCTGGATTGGTATGAAAAATATGTTATAAACATAAAATTATCTGTTCACCTTACACCTGCAAAACATTGGGGAAGACGAGGATTGTTTGATACAAATAGAGCTCTTTGGGGTGGGTTTGTGATAAATTCAAATCAAAAAACTATCTTTTTTGCAGGAGATAGTGCTTATGATTCGCACTTTAAAGACATAGGTAGAAAATACAACATAGACTATGCCATTTTGCCTATCGGTGCTTACAAGCCAGAGTTTGTCATGAAAACAAATCACCTAAATCCAAAGGAAGCATTTGAAGCTTTTTTAGATTTGGGAGCAAAAAAGATGATACCCATGCATTATGGCACTTTTAAACTGACTAGTGAGCCTATAAATGAGCCAAAAGCGTGGATAGAGAAGATTAGAAAAGAAAATATTGTAAAAATTTGCATATATGATATCGGAGAAGTGCAAAAAATTTAGAAATTAACATTATGTGAATACTATAGGTTAATTAAATGCACTTTTCATTTATATTTCATTTTCACATTGTATAATAATAATATAACGATAAAGAGGAAAATAAATTTGGAAAATGTAAATAAAGATTGGTTCTTAGCTATAAATGCATACGCAGGAAAGAACCATATCTTAGATGTTATCATAACTGCAATCGCACAGTACACTCCATATCTTTTTATAGTTGGTCTATTTTATCTTTGGTTTACAAATAAAAAAGATGAAGCTCTATTTGCTGGTTATGCAACTACTTTGGGGATTGCTATCAACATGCTGATTGGATTGGTATATGTTCATCCAAGACCTTATATGCAAAGCCTTGGGCATACTCTTCTTGCACATAAAAATGACAGCTCTTTTCCTTCAGATCACACTACATTTTTGTTCTCTATAGCTTTCATGCTTATAACATTTCATTCAACTCGCAAATTAGGAAACTTAGCGATACTACTCTCTTTTGCTTGTGGCATTGGGAGAGTATATAGCGGGGTGCATTGGCCTTATGATATCATAGGATCCATCATAGTTTCGGTAATTGCAGTTGCACTCATACATGCCTTTAAAAATAGATTAGTATTTTTGGACAGCATTATCATCTCTTCTTGGAAGAGAATTTTTGAAAGAGTAAAATGAAGAAATATTTAGCAAATATATCTACTCGCTAGCAACAACCCTGTTTCTTCCTTCCTCTTTTGCTCTATATAGCGCATCATCAAGCCTTTTATATAGCTGCTCTTTGGTTTCGCCTTGTATGTATTGAACTACCCCAAAACTTATAGTTATAGGAGTTACCTCTTTACTTTGCTCTACTGTTTTTCTCAGTTTCTCTGCCAATTCTGTAGCATTTTTGAGTTTTAGATAAGGGAGTATAATCATAAACTCTTCACCACCAACTCTACAAAGCTTGTCTTCTTTCCTGATTAGTGAAGCAATTAATTTTGAGTACGATATGAGTATTTCATCACCAACATCGTGTCCATATTTGTCATTTACCTCTTTAAAATGATCGATATCAAACATGATGGCAGATAGTGGCACAGAGTGTCGCTTGGCTCTATTTATCTCCTCTTTTATCGTAGTTTCATAAAATCTTCTATTTTTGACTTTTGTCAGTGGGTCTGTTATGGTCAAAAACTCAAGCTCTTTTTTGTACTCCTCTTGTTTGGTGATATCCGTAAGCACAATACAGTGTTCATTTGTGGAGATATCAATCAAAGATGCACCGATTAAAAAATAGTAGTCTCTATTTAGGTATCGTATCTTTGCTTTATGCTCTTTATCTGGATTTTGTAGTATATATTTTAGCCATATCATATTGCCCATTTTCTTTTGCAGATATCCATCCTCTTTTACAAAAAAGTCACATATGCATTCATTCTCTGCCAAAAAATCATCTATGGTTAAGTACTCGCTAAACACTTTGTAAAAGGCTTTGTTTGCGGCTGTAGTTTTTATCATATTGTTTGTTATCATAATATTTGTTGAAGAGTCTATGATATTTTTATAGTGCTCTTTTTGTCTCTTTAGCATAAATAAAAATACTATGACACCAATTATAATAAGAGATAAAAATATAATCAAAAGCAAAGAAAAAAGTTTTGAAACAAATTCATGTAGGTTTTTGCTTTGTTTCATACTTGGTTTTTGAAACATGATATAGTAACCTATGATTTTTGAATCTATATTTTTTATAGGATAAGATGCAATCAAGTAGCCATTTTTTACCTTATACGAGTCATTAAAGTAACTTTCTACACCGTTTTTCTTCAGGTAATTTCTAAATTTTAAAGGAGCATTAATATTTGCTACATAGTATTTGCCTATGAAGAGCTTGCTAAATGGATATTGAAGTTGTCTTTTATTTTGTTTTATTGCAACTACGACGGAGCTTATCCCACTCCTTTTTAAATCATTTGCTATAGAGTTAAAATGAGATATAATCTCTACGATTCCTACAAAACTTTTATCTTTGTATATAGGCATAATTGTTTTAAAAGATAGGTCAAATTTTCCTATACTTATAGAAAAACCAGATTTTTTAGAGATAAATATTTTCTCTAAATCTTTTCTAAAACCCATAAGGTTATCGTATCTTTTTTTTGTCCAGCTTCTATATAGTGATATGCCATCTTTGTTGATTATCTGTATCCAAACATTTTTATATGCCTTGCTTTTTTTTAATTTTTTGATGAGTTTACTATAGTAATCTAGTGGAATATCTTTGTCTATAACTTTTTGTACCAGGCCAGGAACGCTTGCTAAACCCATAGCTATATCGGTAGTCGACTCTTTTTTTCTAGATATTTTATTGATTAGTTTCTCTTTTAAGCTTATTGATTGTAGCTTATAGTTCTCTTTAATCAGGTTGCTCTTTTTAAAGTCTATATATTTAAAGGTGATAAAACCCCCGATAGACAATATAAAAATAGCAATTAGTAAAACAATAAAGTATCTATATGGTTTCATAATAAACGATTATACCATACAATACCCAAATAATTCCATGCTCAACAAGCAAATGATTGTTTTTTAGTAGAGTCTCCACATGTAGAGACTCTTGTGAATTTTATGGGTTTAAGTCATTGTTTATTGTATTTGTGATAATATCTGTGCAATTTATAAACTCGCCTTTTTATATGTTTTGTATCAAAGAGTTGTACCGTCAAGTCCTATCTGTAGGATTAAATTTGGCTTTTCATGTGCGAAAGTCGCAAGGTCTTTATGTGAAGAATAATAAAAAATTTCTAAAAATAATAACTTATGCACCATTGATTTTTATTCCTATTTTTGTATTTTTAATCATAATATCATCATATGAGGTGTATTCTGTAAGTTTTGAATCAAGCATTAAAAATTTAGAAACAAATTTTTTGTACAATGAAAAAAAAGCACTTGAAACAAAAGTCAATAATATCTCTAATCTCATTGTATTTCAAAGATCAAGAATTAAAAAAGAGTTATTAAATAGAGTTAAAGAGCGTGTTTATATGGCACATGAAATAGCAAGCAATATATATGATGAATACAAACAGACAAAAACAAAGAAGGACATAAAAGATATAATTATCACAAGCCTTAAAACTTTGTCTTGGAATAAAGGGGAAAGTTATATCTGGGCTATGAATTCTTCTGGGGTACACTATTTACTTGAAGATAAAAAGATGATGCAAGGAAAATCCTTTAGAAACTTTCAAGACGCTAACGGTAGATATATAGTCCAAGAAGAAAATGCTATTTGTAAAGATAAAAAAGAGGGATATTTATGGGATACATTTACAAAGCCTGAAAAAAATTACAATGCACAATATAAACAAGTGGCTTTTGTAAAAGCTTTTAAACCATATAATTGGTGCCTTGGTTCTGCTGAATTTCTAGATACAGCCACAAAAAAGACTGATAAGTTTTTATTTAATCTCATTAGTCAAATAGATAAACTAAAACATCATTATGTAGTAATACTTAATTCCAAGGGAAAGTTATTAGTAGATAACAAATTACCTCAATTTGTAGGAAAAAATGCAAATATTACTGATAAATTGGTTGTCAAAACGATTTCTGACTTTTTAAACAATATTAAGGGTAAAGAAACTTCTACCTATGTTTATGATTGGCAAAATCTTGTGACAAATAAAATTGAAAAGAAATATGCTTATCTTAAACGAATTCCAAACACAAACTGGATAATTACAAGTGGAATTTTTTTATCAGAGATTGAAAATGAGATTGAAAAACAAAAAGTAAGTATGATTGGGATGTACAACTCTAAGACTAAGTATATGTTTCTCTTCGCGGTTACTATCTTGTTGATATCACTACTTATTTCTTTTCTTTTGTCGCGAAAAATTAAAAAATACTTTACAGAATATGAAAATAGTTTAGAAAATAAAAGCATAGAACTCGAAGAGCTCAATATATCTTTGGAAGAAAAAATACAAGCAAGAACATCCGAACTTGTAAAACTCAAAGACAATTTTGAAAAATTAGCAACGACGGATAATTTGACACAACTTCATAATAGGTACTCAATCATGAATATTCTTGAGCAAGAGATGAAGCGTTTAAAACGCCATGATGCTCCTTTGTCGATACTTATGTATGATATAGATCATTTTAAATCAGTTAATGATACATATGGACATGATAGAGGCGATAAAGTTTTGTCCTTATTATCAAAACTCGTGAGAGACTCTATAAGAGACATAGATTATATCGGCAGATATGGCGGAGAAGAGTTTTTAATAGTTATGCCAAATACATCACTGCACAACGCAGCTATCTATGCAGAAAGGTTAAGACAAGCGGTGCAAGAGTATAGTTTTGAAGAACTAGGAAAATTGACCATAAGTATTGGTATTGCAGAACTAGGAAATGATAGCATAAAGTCATTCTTTAAAAGAGTAGATGATTTATTGTATCTTTCAAAAACAAAGGGTCGAAATCGGGTTAGCTATTAGATTTTTTTAGCATTGGCTTGTCTCTGTTTTGGGTGGGTTTCGTGGCATTGGTATTTTTAATTTTAAGGGCAAAAATGAAACCAAAGTATAGTATCTATAAAAACTTTTTTTATGCGATAGATGGAGTAAAAGTACTTTCAAAAGAGAGTTCATTTAAGATTGAAATTATGGCATTTGTACTAGCATTCATCACTCTTTTTTTCTTGCAATATCCCATCTGGGCGAAAATATTTATGTTTTGTTCTTTGTTTATACCTTTGGTTGCAGAAGCATTTAATACAGCTATAGAAAAAAGTGTAGATTTGACACAAACCGAGTATCATATCTTAGCAAAACATGCCAAAGATATAGCCGCGTTTGGAGTTTTGCTTAGCATCATCATCACGGTGCTGATTTGGCTTGGTTTTATACTCTATTTTTTGTATATTTAACCTTTGGACAACTTATCATAAACATAGCAAAAAAAGCGGAGGAAAACATATGAAAAATATCGATAAAAATGTCATATATCTTGGCTGGGTTAGTTTTTTTACTGATATGGCAAGTTCCATGATTACAACACTTTTACCTATCTTTGTCGTAAATGTTTTAAAAGAGGGCGTGGATAAACTTGGCATCATAATCGCCGTTACTGCTTTTGTTTCTTATGCATTCAGAATTGTCTTTGGATATCTTAGCGATAGGTTTGGCATTGTTAAACCCTTTGTGGTTGGTGGGTATTTTATCTCAGCTTTGAGCAAGCCCCTTCTTGCTTACTCTAACTCTTTTGCATCAGTCGCCGTTTTAAGGGGAGCTGAACGAATGGGAAAAGCCATAAGAAGTGCTTCTAAAGACTCTCTTATAAGCTCTTTTGTTAAAAATAAAGCTCATGGAAAGACATTTGGTTTTCACAAGATGATGGATATAGCAGGAGAGATGAGCGGTGCGATTGTGATATTTGTTTCGTTTATCTTCTTTTCGCAAAGTGAGTTTGTCATAAGAGAGATTTTTAAACTGGCTTTAATACCAGGGTTGATAGCCACTTTTATAATCTTCTTTTTTGTAAAAGATGCTCCAAAAAAGACCATAATAAAAGATAGGGTTGCTAATAGAAAGGACTTTAAACTTTTTCCAATTTTGTTTATATATTTTGGTTTTGTATTTTTTGTTATGAGTGAGCAATTTTTGATACTTAGAGCAAAAGATATGAGGTTTGGGTTGGATATAATTCCCCTTCTAGTCATATCATTTACAGCTATTCAAACAATCTCTAGCTACTTTGGAGGAGTCATAAGCGATAAAATAGGTATATTTAAAACTCTTTTTATATCTTTTTGTTTTGGTATCTTTGCAATTTTTATAATGAAATATAATATCTGGATTTCCTTCATATTCTTAGGGCTTTTTACAGTTTTTAGCTTAAATGCACTAAGAGCCAATATATCAAAAAATGCCACTTCAAAAGGTTTCGTATATGGAGTGTTTTATGGAGGTGTGGCGATATCTAGTTCACTTGGAGCATTGTCAATCGGTTTTATATGGAAAATTTATGGATTTGACAATACTCTAGTCTTTAGTGAAGTTGGTATGTTAATTATGCTGTCTTTACTCTTTTTTGCAAAAAATTGGCAAAAAACCTAGATATCCATTTGCTTTTAAAAGCTCTATGTCCTATCAAAATTACAGCCATAAATATATAAAAATACTCTACTGCACTCAAAACCTTTTGTGCCATCGAGGCATGGATCGTTATGATTCCCAAAACCAGATAAACTCCATTATGCCAAGTGCGGTACTTTTTAAACAGTTTTCTTGTTGAAGTGATACTCATAAAAAGCAACACCACAAAAGATATCATACCAAGATAGACAAACGGCTTATCAAGTGTCTGTTTTATCACAAAAGCCACGCTCAATTCGGCATCCAAAACAAAAAAGTTTATAAAATGCAAAAAGGCATAAAAAAATGTATATAGCCCCACAAATCTTCTATATTTCACAAGATTTTTCACCTTTCTTAAAGGCGTGATGCAAAGAGTTAATATCAGCATAACGATTGCCGTGCTGCCTGTATGGATATAGATATACTTTATAGGGTCAACAGCACTTTGCAAACCGTATAACATATATACCAAAGGTGATAAAAATATCAAATTTAGTACTATTTTTTTAATCATATAAATTTTCTCAAATCCATGTCTTTATACATGTTAGCTACCTCTTTTTCATAGCCGTTGAACATCAATGTTTTTTGCTTAAAGAAACTACCTAGTTTTCTTTCTCTTGCTTGTGA
This sequence comes from Campylobacteraceae bacterium, assembly GCA_027013245.1. Taxonomy (GTDB): domain Bacteria; phylum Campylobacterota; class Campylobacteria; order Campylobacterales; family Sulfurospirillaceae; genus JAADIZ01. The sequence continues at coordinate 4,028 of JALUXT010000067.1, read as the reverse complement.
CCATCTTGGGTGATCAACTTGCGGATTTACATTTGCATAAAAGCCATACTCTTTTGAGCTTATTGCATTCCAAGTGTTTATTGGCTGCTCCTGCACAAACTCTATCTTTACGATTGATTTTATACTTTTAAAACCATATTTCCAAGGCACTATCAGCCTAAGAGGTGCTCCATTTTGTTTTGGCAGTGTCTTTCCATACATCCCCACGCTCAAAATTGTTAAATCGTTCATGGCTTCATCCATTCGTAAACCTTCCACATAAGGATAAGGGATATTGCCAAACATACCTTTTGCCTGATCTGGAAACTGTTTTGGGTCAAACAAAGTTGTAAATTTGACAAATTTTGCCTTAGAATTTGGTTTTGCAAGTTTAATTATATGCGAAAGTGAAAATCCAATCCAAGGCACCACCATAGCCCATCCCTCTACACATCTAAACCTATAAATTCTCTCCTGTAGCGGATATGATTTGATTATCTCTTCCATACTGAGAGTAAATGGCTTTTCAACCTCTCCACCAATCTCTATATCCCAAGGGCTTGGATTTAAAGTGTGAGCCAATTTTGCTGGCTCACTTTTTTTGAGTGAAAACTCATAAAAGTTATTGTAAGTGCTAGCTTGGTTAAAGTCATTTATATTTAAATCTTTACCAAAAGAAGTTTTTTTAAACTTCAATGGATCTCGCTTTGTTGTCTCGACGGCAGAGAGTTGTTCCATCACTGTGGTTGTCAAAACAATGCTCGCAGCACCTAGTTTCAAAAAGTCTCGCCTTTTGTTAAATAGTGCTTCATCGGTTACTTCATTTTCACTTATATGCCAGCTAGGTTTTTTTATAATATCCATAATATACTCCAAATGTTCAATTAGAAAAATTATATCTGGTTTTTGTGTATATTTTGTTAGATTACTTTTTCCACTCTATCACATTGTGCATCACACCAATGATAGAGGGACTTACGGGGTGAATTTTTTTGTTTACTACTGTTATAGAGTTTGGGATTATTAAGAACAGATATGGATTGTCATCTGTTATTAGTTTGAAAATTTTTCTATATATAGTGTTAAATTTTTTATTATCAACTGTTCTCTCGGCTTTTTTTATGAGTTTATCTACTTCTTCATTTTTGTATCCTACAAAATTAAATCCACCTTTTTTATATGACTCACTATCCCAAATACTATAAGCATCGGGCTTTAATCCAACAGACCACGCCAGTAAAACTGCTTCAAATCTTTTGGGCATTACGACTGTATTTAAAAAAGCCTGCCACTCCATGATGCGAAGTTTTACTATAACTCCAGCTTTTCTTAGTTGAGATTGGAGGATTTGTGCCATATATATTCTTGTTGAACCCGTATTTGTGGATAATTCAAAGCTAAGTGGATGATTTTTGTCATATCCAGCTTTTTTTAGTAACTCTTTTGCTTTTTTTATATCTAATTTTGGAGCTTTAACGCTTGGGTTATATGCACCAGTCCCTGGCAGAAATGGTCCTGTGCAAACTTTGGCATGTCCAAAATACATGATTCTTGCCAACTCTTTTCTATCTATCGCTAAAGAGAGAGCTTTTCTTACAAGTGGATTTTGGAACTTTTTCTTTTTTAAATTAAATCCCATATATGAGTATGAGTGAGATGGTGATTCATAAATGCTAAACCTTTTTCTAAAATTACTATCTATCTGCCTCTCAAGTTGCAAGGGTGTGAGGCTACCCACATCTAAAAGACCAGATTTTAGCATCAAAAAATTTGCTGAATTATCTGGAAGATAGTGATAAATAATCTCATCCAAATAAGGCTTATGTATAAAATAACTTGGGTTTGCCTTTAGCACAATATCATTTGAAATTGAAAACTTCTTAAGCACAAAAGGTCCTGTGCCTATAGGTGCTTGATTAAATTTACTTGTCATCATATTTTTTTCATTTTTTAGCAAATGTTCAGGTAAGATCTCCATCATCCAAGTCTCTAAAGCTTTAAAATATGGATACTTATAAACTACTTTTACAGTATAATCATCAAGTGCGCTCACACTTTTTATATGCTCAAAACTAGAAGCATAAGGAGTAAAAATCTTAGGCGAAATGATAGTTTTGTAAGTAAAAAGCACATCTTTTGCACTAAAAGGCTTACCATCGCTCCATTTGACTCCTTTTCGCAGATGAAATATCAAAGTAGTTTTATTTTTAAATTCATAACTCTTCGCTAGCATCATCTTTATTTTTGCATTTTTATCATAAGTGATAAGTGAATTGAAAATCCACTGAGTTATCTCACTGCTAGAACTATCAGTTGAGAGTATAGGATTTATACGGCTCGGATTTGCACTGATGGAAAGATGAAGCATGGAAGCAAAAATAGAAGCGCAAAGAGTTAAAAAAATTACTAAAATTTTCATCTTTACACCTCCGTTTTATCAAAATACTCTTTGGTTATTGATTGATAATTTACCATTTGAAAACTTGAGAACAAATACAGCATCATCGCCTTGGTATTTTACCATTTTACTTAAGCGACCTACTTTTTTTCTCTTATTGAGGCCATTAAAGAATTGATAGTCTTTCTTTTTCATGCGTAGATTTACCCTCATAGTAATGTATCCCAATATCTTTCTTGGTTTTGTATTTTTGAAAAACTGCATATCATTTTTATTAAGTTTTAAACTCATATCTACTTTAACTGCACCTATCGAGATAGTTTTATTGCTTGCTAAAACATTTGTAGAGCTTGTGCTTAGTTCGGTTATATCAAACACAAAACCGTGGTTTAAGATTTTTTGTATGATATCTTTATATTGTCCATTAAGATTTTGTTTGGAATTTACATATGATAATTTATTGATTTCATCAATAAGCTCTTTATCAATCCCAGATATATTGCCCTTATATACTAGATTTTTTACCGATAATCCCTCTTTTCTATACTTTGAAGATGAGTTAAAATTTATATCTTTGATTTTATACTTAAACATGTAATTGATACTATTTTTCTTAAGGGATGAACTAGATGATCCAAAGATACTGCTAAGTACCAAAGTTTGTTCTTTGTACTTTTTAGCTTTTAGATAAAACTTGTCTAAATTACAAAGCATACTATAATTATATATATTTTCTCTATCTAAATTACACTTTAAATTTTTATATCCTAGAGAAAATTTACTTCTTGCATTTGAGATAGTCTTCAAATCAAACAATTTATTTGTAATTTTAAAAGCATAATTGTAATTGTACAAATCAAATCTTTTTATATCTGTCACATAATCTTTAAGCTTAATTTCTAGGCTATTTTTTTTGATATTAAACTGTTTGTCTATATTTTTTAGTTTTATGGATGTCACCTTGCCAAGAGCGTTTATACTAATACTCTCGCCAACTCCTTTATCTTTTAAAAATTTAGAAATTTGTTGCAAAAGCTGATCTGATTTACCCTTTGACATAAGATTTGATGGCAAAGATATAAGATATATGCTTATAGCATCCGGGTGAGATGTTGGAAAGTTTAGTATATTTAAATCTACTCTCATTTCACTACCATTAGAAGATGATAGAACCTTTTTTATAATTTTCTCTTCGCCTGGATTAAATAATTTTGATAAAAATGCATCATATATTGTATCTGAATTTGATATGACTAGCTTATAGCTTTGAACGGTAGATAGGTAACCGCTTGTATCTTTCTCTTTTGAGACAACAAAGCCCTTATCATTAAGACTGTTTATCTTGGAAATTATGATTTGATTTATATATTGTTTGTACCCTAGCGGTATAAGTGCGACTATTATGGCTAGAAAAATTAAAATTTTTATCTTTTTGTTCAAGTGATGATCCTTATGTGAGAAATATATTGTAGTAGTAACATTATAGCATAAAAAAAGCGTCCGAGGTGGGCATCTCGGACGCTGATTTTAAAAATATATTCGTTTTCTAAAAAGGAGGGTTGCGTCTTGGTAATGAAAGTATAGGATTAAAGTTTAAACAAATAATAACCTTTTATAAATAAAAAGTAAATACGACCAATTTTATCCTATT
>JALUXT010000066.1 GCA_027013245.1 Campylobacteraceae bacterium | reverse complement strand
TATATGAAAATACATTTTCATATATGCTTTTAAATCAGTACCAAATATCGAGACTAGATGTACTTGAACTTATATCTCATAATAACATAAAAGAAGAACAACATGACTCTAAATCTTATCTTCAAAAATATACAATCAACCTACTCAAGAAAGCAATAGAAGGCAAAATAGACCCTGTTATCGGTAGAAGTGATGAAATTACACGTGTTACCCAAATTTTGTGCAGAAGAAAAAAAAATAATCCTATTTTAGTTGGAGAACCTGGCGTTGGAAAAACTGCTATTGCGGAGGGATTAGCACTTAAAATAGCATCTGGAGATGTACCTACTATAATAAAAAGTTCTCAATTATATGCACTTGATCTAAGTGCTCTTTTAGCTGGAACAAAATATAGAGGAGATTTTGAAAAACGTCTAAAAGGTGTAATGGATGAGCTAAAAGTTGAACCAAATGCTATTCTTTTTATAGATGAAATCCATACTTTAATAGGAGCTGGAAGTACAAGTGGAACAATGGATGCAGCCAACCAATTAAAACCTGCACTTGCCTCTGGAGAGATAAAATGTATGGGTGCTACAACATTTACAGAGTATAGAAATGGTTTTGAAAAAGATAAAGCTTTAAGCCGCCGTTTTTCAAAAATAGATATAAATGAACCTTCAAAAAAAACTAGTTATTTAATTCTCAAGGGTTTACAGAATAAATACGAACAACATCACTCTGTTAAATACACAAATAAAGCACTCAAATCTGCAGTAGATTTAACAAGCAGATATATAACAGATAGATTTTTACCTGATAAAGCCATAGATTTGATAGATGAGACTGCCGCATCATTTCATCTGTCCATAAAACCAAGGATCAAAGTCACTGCATTAGATATAGAAAAAACTATAACAAAAATTGTTGGTATATCAAATTCACATATAAATAAAGATGAAACATCATCTTTACTAAACTTAGAAAATGATTTGTGTAAAAGAGTAATCGGTCAAAATAATGCTGTAAATATTGTATCTAATTCCATTAAAATATCAAAAGCTGGTCTAACTCCAGAAAATAAACCTATCGCTTCTTTCCTTTTTTCTGGTCCAACTGGTGTTGGAAAAACAGAATTATCTATTGCATTAAGTGAGACATTAGGCATACATTTTGAACGATTTGATATGAGCGAGTATATGGAAAAACATTCTTTAAGCCGTTTAGTAGGTGCTCCTCCTGGGTATGTAGGATATGAGCAAGGTGGTCTTTTAACAGAAGCTATAAAAAAACATCCATATGCAGTCTTACTATTAGATGAAATAGAAAAAGCTCATCCTGATTTAATAAATATCTTACTTCAAATTATGGATAGTGCTACACTAACAGATAACAATGGATACAAAGCAAATTTTCAAAATGTCATACTTATAATGACCTCAAATATAGGTGCTACAGCAAGAAGTGTTATGGGCTTTAATAAAGATGAATCAATCTCAAAGAATGAAGATTTAAAATCATTTTTTACACCAGAATTTAGAAACAGATTAGATGCTATAGTTGAATTTCAAACACTTAAAAATATCGTAGTTATAAAAATAATAAATAAATTTATTTTTGAACTAAACAGAGATCTAAAAGAGAAAAAAATAAGCATAGTTATAAGTAATAATGCAGTCAAATTCATTGCAAAGAAAGCTTATTCTCAAGAAATGGGTGCAAGACCATTGAAACGCTATATACAAGACAATATTACAAATAAATTAAGTGATGAAATTTTATTTGGAAAATTAAAAAATGGCGGTAAGGTCAGATGAAGAATTATTATTATCATTTGAAGAATTATAGTGCATATACCAAAATTGGATAAATATACTTTGGATTTTCCTAATCCAAACGATGCTAATAAAGAAGGAATAGTCGCTTGGGGAGGAGATCTAAATCCTTCACGAGTTCTCAAAGCTTACCATTCTGGTATATTTCCATGGAACTCACCTCAAGATCCTATACTTTGGTGGTCACCAAATCCAAGATTAATAATGGAATTAAGTGATTTTAAATTAAGTCGTTCTCTTAAAAAAAATATGAAAAAATTTATATATAAATTTGATAATAACTTTCGTGAAGTAATCACTAACTGTGCAAAAACACCTAGACATAATCAGGATGGAACATGGATACAAGATGATGTTATTGAATCTTTTGAAATACTTCACAATATGGGTATTGCACATTCTGTAGAAAGTTATTTGGACAATAAATTAGTTGGTGGACTTTATGGCTTATGTGTAGGAAAAGTTTTTTGCGGAGAGTCTATGTTTTTTCATGTAGATGATGCTTCTAAATCAGCTTATGCGGTTTTAATAAAACATCTAAAAAAATGGGGATATGATTTTGTTGATTGTCAAGTCCCAACAAATCATTTAAAAAGTTTAGGAGCAAAAGAAGTAGATAGAAATTACTTTTTACAGCGTTTAAAAAATGCTAAAATGGATATAATTGAACATAAATGGGAAATAGACAATTTAATAAATATTTAAAAAAGAGAGTAAAACTAAGAACTAGGCAGCGACCTACATTTCCA
>JALUXT010000065.1 GCA_027013245.1 Campylobacteraceae bacterium | reverse complement strand
AATAAGGCTTCTAGGGTTTTACTTAAAACTCCTTTTGCTTCGCGGTGGCACAAGGGGCAAAATGCTTTATCTTTTGGCTGAGGCGTGCAACAATCGTCTCCGTTGCTTTGTGGTTTTTGCACGATACAACAATCATCTTTTTCCATAATTTATCCTTTTACTATTTTTTTTAATTCTTCTTTTTTGTCTTGTGGAATTGAGTAAAATATAGTCAAACCCTCTCTTTTGTTCTCTAGCAAACCAGCATCTTTTAATTTTCGCAAATGCTGAGAGATTGGCGATTGATTCATATCTAAGACATCGCATAAATCACAAACGCACATCCTGTCAAATTTCAATAATAGGTATATTATCTTGAGTCGCACAACACTTCCTAACAAAGATAAGACGATTGCATCTTTTTCCAATTTATCTCTTGCATTAAATATCTCGGCTCTTGCACTATTTATCAACCGTATATCTACATCTTGCCTTATGCACTGTGTTGCATTTATCATAATTCCTACCTTTTATTAGTATATTAGTATGTTCTGATGTAATTATATATAGAAATGTTAAATGGTTTATTAACAGATACAAGATAACTTATGAGTATATGCTCGTAAAGAAGTAATAGCATAAGACGCAAACTCACTCGTGGTTGCATGCTTATTTGAGATAATTATTATGATGTATGTATTTTTACTCGCAGGAAATACTACACCAAGTCAAACTATAATATTTTTAACGAACTACTATTTTTGAATTACAAAGTATATGTAATCTTGAATAGTCCCTTTTGGTGTAATGTGTGCAAACTCTTCACTCTCAATAAGATTTAAACTCGCAGGAATCTCCCTAGGCATCTTTTGATAATCATATTGCATAGTATCTAATCCTGCACATTGAATAGGGCCATCTGTTCTAAAGGTACTTATAATTGCTATACCCTTAGGCTTAAGTGAATTTTCTAGGACTCTAAAATATTGTTTTCTCTCCTTTTGAGAAAGTAAAAAATGAAAAACTGCTCTATCATGCCATAAATCATATTTTTCATCATTTTTAAAGTTTAATATATCGCTGCAAATAAATCGCACTTTGTTATTTTTGATACGCGATTCTACTATACTTAGTGCAGTTTTTGATGCATCGAGTAAAGTTATATTTTGATAGTCTGCTTTAAGTAAATTATCTACAAGATAAGAAGCACCACTTCCTGCATCAATTATCTTTGCATTATTTTTTACATATTTTACTATTAAATCTACAGATTTTTGTGGTGAACTTTGGTGCCAAAGCACTTGCGTGTAATCTACTTTTTGAAAAAGATTATCCCAATGATGTTCTCTTCTTTTATCAGCTGAAATTTTTATCGCTCTAAATGTCGCACCTTGTGTTGTTTGGGCTGTTTTATAGTGAGTATGTCCTGTGCACTCTACGCCTTTAAATCCACTCTTTTGCATAAGCTTTATAAGCTCATCCTCACGCATAGTTCCTGCTACACAGTTCGCCCAGTCCTCTTTACCAAAACTTTCACAACAAGAGTTCTGTTCTAATGAGCAGCACGAAGGCTCAGAAATATCTATCATATCAGCAAAGTAAATTTTCCCATCAGGTTTTAAAACACGATAAATCTCTGCAAAAACAGACTCTTTACAAGAGGTGAGGTTGATAGCACCGTTGGATATGACTACATCAACACTCTCATCTTCAAGAGCAATATCATCAAAACTGCTTTGTAAAATCTCTACATTATCAAAGCCCGCCATCTTTGCATACTTTGATGCTACTTCGACCATCTTCGGAGTGATATCTACACCATACACTTTGCCCGTTGAACCAACATAAAGATGCGCCACAAGTACATCCACGCCAGCGCCGCAACCCAAATCCAAAACTGTGTCACCCTCTTGTATTTGTGCAAACTCAAAAGGATTTCCGACAGCGGTACAATAGCTCCATACTTCTTGCGGCAATGCTACTATCCACTCCTGTTTGTAACCATGGGCTTTAGCATTCTCTAAGCCTTTATCCCATCCAAAATCTTTGTTTGGATTTTCTACCAATTCAGTATATAATTCTATGATTTGATTGTTATCTGCCATCTGTTTTTCCTTTATGTTACATAAGAATCTTTTAGGGTGATTAGTTTTCTTATATTTAGCTAATTTACTAAATTGATTTAAAAGTTTACAATTTTGCTTCTTAAATAAAAGTTAATTATCTAAATTGCTAAATAGGGTTGACATATCAAAACAAATGTTGTACAATGCTGATTAGTTATTTAGTAATTAAGCTAAATACCTTGTTGTCTTTTAAGACTAAGTTCTGATACATAGACAAAATATCTAAATTAAAAGGATTTGTTATGATGAAAAAATGTAGAAGTATGTGTGACTCTATGATGAGTGATATGGGAGGAATGGATGCCATGATGGCAAAAGGAAAATCTATGTGTGATAATATGATGGGTAGTAGTAGTGACTCGTCGCGTTCAAGCGATAGTTCTTCTTGCTCAAGCGACACAGGTTCAAATTCTTGCAATACAAGCAAAAATACGACTTTTAAACAAGAAGACGAGTGTTCCTCTAGCGACTCCTGTAAATTATGATTAAACAAGAAGCTAGTATGAATAAAATTGAAAAGTTCAGATATTTTTGTAGGCCAATTAGGATAATAGTTGGCCTTTCCTTGGTTGCTATAGGTTTGGTAACAAAAAATTATTGGTTTATGCTAGGTATTATACCTATTATTGCTGGTTTGATGAACTTTTGTTTGCTCTGTAAAATAAGCAAAAAATGTGATTTGGGTGATTTGTAAATAGATACTTATAGCGAATTGTCATAAATATACATTATTTCTATATACCTTCAAGAAATTTTAAGCACTAATATATTATGATACTGATTATCATAATTAGAAGGATTAAAACAGTGGAAGAGTTTATTATAACATTTAGGGAGTCTTTAGAGGCTGCTCTTATAATAGGTATCATATTTAGCTACCTTAAAAAAACAGATAAAAACGAGTTTAAGAAGTATATATATCTAGGTATTTTGTTAGGAATCATAGGAAGTATTATCGGTGCTATCGGATTTTATCAGATGGTAGGAGATTTTAGCGGGATATCAGAGCAAATCTTTGAGGGTGTGACCATGATACTTGGTGCATCGTTGATCGTATATCTTATTATTTGGATGGCAAAGAAAAAAGACAGTGCCAAAGCTATAAAAGAACAAGTTGCAAACGCACTAGATTCTGGCAAAGAGGTTGGATTGCTGTTTTTGGTGTTTGTCTCTATACTTCGTGAAGGTGTTGAGACTACCCTTTTTCTAAATGCAGTCATCTCAAGTCAAAATAACTTCTCAACCTTATCTGCAATTTCAGGTATCTTTGGTGGTATCATAGTTGGCTATGTAGTTTATCTAGGCTTTAAAGGTATGAATTTAAGATACCTCTTTACTGTAAGCAGTATTCTCTTGGCTTTATTTGCAACAGGATTGTTTGCACACGGAGTCCATGAATTTCAAGAAGCTGGAATCTTACCAACTTTTGCTGAGCATTTATGGGATATAAACTATATGGTAGATGAAAATTCTCTTTTTGGAGGATTTATGAAATCCTTATTTGGCTACAATGCAAATCCGTCACTTCTAGAAGTATTTGCATATCTTGGGTCACTAGTATCTATATTTTTTATATACAATAAAAAAGATGCAAAACTTAAAAAAGTAGATATAAATCGTTAATTTTATATTAATTAAACTTATATACAATTACAAAAAATTAAAGGAATTAAAATGAAAAAATTCGGAATCATAAGTTTGATATTTAGCTTTATGGTGGCATCATCACTTTTTGGTGCAACTCAAGACAAACTGAAGCAAGACATAAGTAAGCTTTTTACAGGTGGAAAATTAGACAAAAGTGACATAAACATAATCGCCGAGGATTCCATCGCTGATTTAAAAGATTTACATGTGATGATTGGAACTATCAAGGGCAATCCAAAACCTTTTTTACTCGTATATAACAAAGATAATATCATCATAGGTAGCATGAAAAATAGAAAAAATGGACAAGATATCTTTGCAAGTTTTATTAAAAAAAATAAAAATACAATTCAAGCAGCTTTAAAAAAGATTGAAAAAAGCACTGTAAGCAAAACAGCTAAAGGCAATAAAAAACTTATCTCCCTTGTTACAGGAGAGTTTAAAGATATAATGTTTAAAATAAAAGGCAATAACCCAAAGGGTAAAACAGTTTATCTGTTTACAGACCCAAACTGTCCATATTGCCAAAGATATGAGAGAAATGAATTAGCCGGAACGATAAAAAGATCAAAAGAGATAAGAGTTATACCAGTATTTTTAAATATCCCAGGACATGAAACATCTCCTATGAGAGCAAGCTGGTTACTAGAAAAAGCAAAAACAACCAAAAATGCGGATTTACTTTCAATGATGCACAAAGCTTCAAATAGTAGTGATAATACATACAAAGAAGTAAATAAAAAATTCGCAAAAGCTAAAATAGCACAAATGAGAAAGTTATTATCTTATGGATTGATTCCAGGAACACCAACAATCTTCGACCAAGATGGAAATCCAACAAGATAATTTAAAAGGGGTCAGGGGTTGAATCTTGAATTCAACCCCTATTTTAAGTTTTTTTCAGTTTCAATCAACTCAACTACTCCATCATACATATCTTGAACACATTGCACTTCTGTGACACCTAGCCTTCGCTTGTTGCTTATATCGTAGATTCCGCCCTCACTTTTTGAGTGTTCACCGTTTATTCCTCTGATTTGCAGGTGATGTTTGTCTGTGATGGATTTAAATTTATCCATATCTTTTGGGAGTTTTGGCAAAGCTATATGCACGCTTGCTCTCATCGCAGTTCCTAGATTTGTAGGGCAACTTGTTATGTAACCTAGATGCTCACTATATGCAAACTTCATCTTTTTTTCTAGTTCATTTATGGCTCTTGTTAGCCTAGTGAAAACTTCTTTTATATCTCCACCTTTTTGCATAGATATGATTCTAAGTTCATCTTCTTCATTTATCCATACTAAAAAAGTTTTTTCATTATTATGATAAATCCCTCTACCTTGTGGCCAATCTCGGTTTAATCCTGCTGATTCTAAAAATCTATCCCCTGCTTTAAATAAAAAATGATCTTCTACCAAAGAGAGTCTATCGGCTTCATTCATGCCTTGAAGAGGAAAATACTTGCCACTTAAATCATCACTTAAAGAGTTCAAGGTGGATGAAACTATCTTCTCAACCTCATTTCTTTGCTCTTTTGATATAGCTGTTCCCAAAGGAAAATCAGCCAAATTTCTCCCTGCTCTAATTCTGGTTGAAATTATATACTCATCATTTGGATCTGGATTTGATGCTTTAAAATCATCAGGATTTAGATTGCTCTTGTGCATATCATTTTGTGAAAAGCCATGATATTCTTTTATGATTGGATTAAATAACGCACCAAAAGTTGTGTATGATTCCTCATCTCCAGCATATATGCCTATCCCACTATCTGAATTGTCTATGCCTGAGCGTATAGCCTTTTGAAGGGTGAAACCTGTTTTGGTTTTTAAGTCCTTTAGTTCTTCAAATACCTCTTTTGTAAGGTACTTTGCCATTAATGATTTATGTTTGGGCGTAAATTTTGGATACTTCATTTTACCTCTTTTTGTAATTATTATATCATTTTTTCTTTTTTAAAGCTAAATTAGGGTAAAATAACTCCTATTTAAATATTAGGACAAAATTATGATGAAAACTATTATGCCGATTACCGCGATTATCGGTTTGAGATTTATGGGATTGTTTATAGTACTACCAGTACTTTCAGTATATGCACTAGGTTTAAAAGGCTCAAATGAGTTTTTAGTGGGTATCACTATAGGTGGATACGCACTAACGCAAATGCTACTGCAAGTTCCTTTTGGAATGCTCTCAGATAAAATTGGGAGAAAGATAACTATAACCATAGGATTGATTATCTTTATAATCGGCTCACTTATATGTGCCTTCAGTGGCGATATTTACACTCTTATGTTTGGACGATTTATCCAAGGAGCCGGAGCTATAGGAGCAGTTGCGATTGCCATGATAAGCGATATGGTAAAAGAAGAAGTGAGGGCGAAAGCTATGGCTATAATGGGTGGAACTATCGCTATGTCTTTTGCAATTTCTATGATGGTTGGGCCATTGGTTGGAGGCTATTGGGGAGTTGATAAACTATTTTTCTTGGTTGCAATCTTTTCAGCGATTGCTATAGCTATACTTTATCTAAAAGTTCAAAACCCACCAAAGATATCTCATAGCTATGATAAAAGCAATACAAAATTAATCGAAATCCTTAGAAATAAAGATTTGATGAAAATGAATATAACAAACATGCTTCAAAAAGGCATGATGACTTTAGCATTTTTAATTATCCCGATTTTAATGTTAAAACAATTTGGTTGGGATAAAAAAGACTTGTGGATGGTGTATATGCCAGCTATGGTTTTTGGAATCTTAGCGATGGCGCCCTCAGCAATCATCGGCGAGAAATATCATAAAGCAAAAGAAATGTTGATGGTAGGGATTCTTTTCTTTGCAATTAGCTATGCCATCATGGGGTACACTAACTCAGCTACATTTTTTATAGTAGGGGTTATAATCTTTTTTGTAGGGTTTAATGTGCACGAACCCCTCATGCAATCAATGGCAAGCAGATATCCAAGGATTCATCAAAAAGGTACAGCCCTTGGAATTTTCAACTCTTTTGGTTATATCGGTACTTTTATAGGTGGCGTTTTTGGTGGATATTTTCTTCAAAACTATGGCATGAAAGAGATAGCTACCGTAGTCATCGTAATTTCATTTTTATGGTTATTTTTGGTAGCAAGCATCACAAATCCAAAGATAAACAAAAATTTATATCTAAGTTTTGGCGATGTTGATTTAGACAAAGCTATCAGCTTACATGATATAGGTGGCGTTATAGAATGGTATAAAAATGAAAGCGAAAACATACTAATCATAAAGTACAATTCATTAGATACGAACAAAGAAAAGATTGAAAACTTTTTAGGGGTTAAACCTTCTTAAATTGATATCTCTATTTTTCATATGCCTCGGTGCTGCTACCCTTTTACCTGGCGGTAGCGAGGCGTATTTTTTATACAAACTGCATGTTTCTCCGAATCTCATATATACCTCTTTACTTATCGCAAGCATAGGAAATACTATTGGTTCTTTTATCAATTATCTTTTGGGAAAGTATCTGAGAGAGTTTGCACTTAAAAAATCATACTTCAAACAAAATTCTATCCAAAAAGCAACGAAACTTTTTGAAAAATATGGCTTTATATCGCTACTACTATCTTGGACACCCATCATCGGCGACCCCATAACTTTCGTAGCTGGAATACTAAGATACAATTGGTGGAAATTTTTAATAATAGTTTTTATAGCAAAATTTGTCCGTTATGGTATCCTTATGTATATCTATATCAAAATGTCATAACGGCAAAAATTATAACACCATCACATTAACTAAATCACCTTTTTTTATCTCTGTAGTCTCTTCATTTATACAAAGAAGTGCTGCATCGCCCAGCATATTGTTTAATATCGCACTGCTTCCTGTTTTTTTACCATCAAGGTTTACTGTTACTTTTCCATCTTTTAAAACTAGATTACAAGCTGTAAACTCTTTGTATTTTGAGCGTTTTTTGTAATCCTCGTCTATATAAGCTTTTAAAACTTTGGCTTCAAAACTCCTTCCACTCATCGCTCTTAAAAGTGGCAATATATATAAAAATACTCCCACGCTTGAGCTATAAGGAAATCCTGGAAGTGCAAAGATGTATTTGTACCCAATCTTAACTATCTTTATATGCCGACCTGGTTTTATAAAGGCACCATCTACTATATATTTGGGTTTCATATCGCCTAAAATTTCTTTAACAAAATCATAATCACCAACACTAACTCCGCCCGTTGTGACAAGTATATCTGAGTGCCTTAAAGCCTCGTTCATTACCTCTCTTATCTTGGATTTATCATCTTTTACGATAGGCGATCTTATAGTATCGGCTCCAGCTTCATTTAAAATCGCTTCAAGCGTTACATGGTTTGAGCTTCTTATTTGAGAGATGTTTTCCTTCACTTCTCCAAAATCAAGTATCTCACTACCAGTAGCAAGTATGCTTATGCGAGGTTTCACAAAAACACTCACTTGCACATAACCTAACTCTGCTAGCACTCCAATCTCGGCATATCTTATCTTTGTTCCTTTTTTTATAAGAACTTCACCTTTTTTATAGTTTTCACCAATGGGGCGAGCGGCAAAACCTTTAGGCACAGGAGATATGATTTTAATCTCATCGCCTACAACCTCAACATTTTCTATAGGAATCAAAGAATCACTGCCTTCACTCATCAATGAACCTGTAAAAGTTTTAACACAAGTTCCCTCAACCACAAGGTTGTCTTTATAACTTCCAGCTGGAAGATAATCTATGATTTCTAGATTGCCTAGTTTTTGGTCTTGTGCTCTTATGGCATATCCATCCATGGAGGATGTTTCAAATTCTGGATTGTTTGCTTTTGCGATGATATCTTCTGCCAAGATTCTGCCTAGTGCATCGCTTAAAAATACTTTTTCTTTACCATATGTTGAATCTATAGAATTTTCTAACGCTTTTAATGTATCTTCAAAATTTTCAAATTTCATTTAATTATCCTTGCTTAATAATCCTGCCCCGCTAAGAGCTTGACTTCTTTCTCGTGCATAAACTCTTTTGCCATCGATTAAATCATATTTCCAAATCGGTGCATTTGCTTTAAAGTCCTCTACAAAATCATTTATCAATCTTAGCCCTACTTTCCTTTGTGGTGAAACTACGGCTGAAATATAGGAGCTTGTGTGGTTTAAAACATCTCCTTTGGAGTGAGCCATATATAACATTGCACCCTCTTTTTTGGCTTTTTCTTGCCAAGCGTTAAACCAATTTTTTAGTATTGGCTCATACACATCAAAGCTAAGTCCATCTATACCCTTCTCATCTCTTACGATTCCGATAAAAGGTATAAGTGCTCCAAAATTTTTATCTTTTACAGCTTTATACCAACGAGATGTAATCTCTACAACATCTAAAGAGCCATTATGAAGTTCTAACATTTTTATCCTCCGCAAACTGGTGGTAAAAGTGAGATTTTATCATTTGGTTGGATTTTTACATCTATTTCATTTACCAAAGTATCGTTGATTGCTACTGCACAGATATCTAGCCAATCTTCGAGTTTTTTATCTCCAGCAAAAAGCTCTTTTAGCTCTTTTAAGTTTTTTATATCTATGTCTTCGGGTTCTTTTCCTATGGGTCCTAAAAATTCTATCCTTGCCACGATATTTCCTTGTTACTTTTTTACACTTATTATATCAAAAAAAACGCAATAGTATTAAACAATTGATAAATCTTAGAGTAAAAAAAATCTTAGAGTTTCAATTAAGTTTCAAGGTGATATAATTGCGAAAAATTTGTGAGGACACCTTATGATATTTGGAAAAATTGATTATATCAATCTTCTTCCTTTTCATATTTTTCTTAAGAGTTGCAGCATGAACAATTCCTTTAAAAAAGCAATTGAACACAAAAAAGGCGTGCCTTCGCTTATAAACAAAAAGTTTCAAAAAAGACAGATAAGTGCTGCGTTTATCTCAAGCATCTATAGTAATTCAAAAAACATTAAAACTCTTCCTCTTGGAATCATAGCGCAAAAAGAAGTTAAAAGTGTCATACTTAAAAATGGACTTTGCAAAGATGACCAGGCATCTGCTACATCGAATATGTTGCGAAAAGTATTGGGACTTGAGGGTGAGGTATTTATAGGAGATAGAGCCTTAAGATTATACCTACAAAATCCAAATGATTATATAGATTTAGCTACGTCTTGGCATAATAAATACAACCTTCCCTTTGTATTTGCCGTTTTGTGCACAAATAAACACCACCAAATATACAAAAAATTAGTCAATAACTTTAAAAAGAAAAAAATTAAAATTCCTCAATATATATTAAAAGATTATGCAAAAAAAAGGCATATTGAGGTTAAGGAGATTAAAGAGTATCTAAAACTAATAAGTTACAATATAAACCAAAAAGAAAAAAAAGCGTTGAAGCTTTTCTTGAAAAAGAGCAAAGCTTTAGATTTGAAAACTAATGCGTCTAAAAGCGCAACAATAAAAGGAAAATAAAATGGCAGTTCAACACAGAATCGATGAAGTACTTGCAAGCACAATGTACAGCACACCAGGTCAAGCAGAGTTTTATCAAGCAGTTGATGAAGTATTACAATCACTAGAGCCACTTCTTCAAAGAGAGCATAAATATACTGACAATAACATATTAAGCAGAATCGTTATCCCTGAGAGACAAATCATATTTAGGGTTTGCTGGATTGATGATAAAGGTGTAATCCAAACAAATATAGGTTACCGTGTACAATTTAACTCAGCAATCGGACCATATAAAGGTGGATTAAGACTACATCCTACTGTAAATTTAGGTATTATCAAATTTTTGGGATTTGAACAAATATTTAAAAATTCACTAACTGGTCTAAATATCGGTGGTGCAAAAGGTGGTTCAGACTTTGACCCTAAAGGAAAAAGTGATGGCGAAGTGATGAGATTTTGTCAATCATTCATGACGGAACTTTCAAAATACATCGGTGAAACCATAGATGTTCCAGCTGGCGACATCGGAACTGGTGGTAGAGAGATTGGTTACATGTATGGTCAATACAAAAGAATCACAAACAAATTTGAAGGTGTACTTACTGGTAAAGGACTTAACTGGGGTGGCTCACTTGCAAGAACTGAAGCTACTGGTTTTGGTTCAGTTTATTTTGCAGATAATTACCTTAGAAAAGTAGGAAATGGCTTAGAAGGCAAAGTTGCTACAGTTTCAGGAAGTGGTAATGTTGCAATTTACACTATCCAAAAACTTTATGAGATGGGTGCGAAACCAGTTACTTGTAGTGATTCTCGCGGTATGATTTACCACAAAGATGGTATCAATTTAGATACACTTCACCTTGTTAAAGAGGTAAATAGAGCATCTCTCACAGAGTATGCAAAAACTCATCCGGATGCAGTCTATACTCCTGTTGCTGATTATGCAAAGGATACAAATGCAGTTTGGGCAGTTCCTTGTGATGTTGCATTTCCAAGTGCAACTCAAAATGAGCTCAATCTAAATGATGCTAAAAACTTAAAGAAAAGTGGTTGTATCTTAGTTAATGAAGGCGCAAATATGCCTACAACTCCAGAAGCTATCGAATTCTTGATGGCAAATACCATCATGTACTCACCAGGTAAAGCTTCAAATGCTGGTGGGGTTGCTACAAGTCAATTAGAAATGGAACAAAATGCAAGCATGGGTAAATGGTCATTTGCTGAAGTAGATACTAGATTGCAAGGTATTATGAAAGATATATTTGATTTATCATATGAAACAGCAGAAGAATTTGACAATAAAGGCAATATTATGATGGGTGCGAATATCGCAGGATTTAGAAAAGTAGCTGACTCTATGTTGGACCAAGGCGCAGTATAAAATACAGGCAAAGAGGGATTTCTCTCTTTGCCAAAATTCCTATAAGCAAAAATTTACAACATACATGTTACTATCTTTGGAAGATATATTTTTGGAGGTCATGAATACATGCGAAATTTCATACTAATCTCAGCGATATTAATTTCTACAGTTTTTGCTAAAACATTCTCTTTTACTACACAACCAGACCATAATGTAGAAAAACTCAAAAAAGATTACAAAAAACTAGCAGTTTATCTACAAAAAATGTTACATGTAGATGTAAGATTTGTACCAACAACTTCATATAATGACTCTATACAAGCTTTTGCAAACAACAAAGTTCAACTAGCATGGTTTGGAGCATTAGCAGGAATAAAAGCTAGACGAACCATCAAGGGCTCAATGGCTATTGTGCAGGGGTGGGAAGATACTCAATTTTACTCATATTTTATAGCTAACACAAGTACGGGACTAAAAAAATCAAATAGATTCCCAAAAGATATAGAGGGCAAATCTTTTACATTTGGTTCAAAAGAATCGACATCAGGAAGATTGATGCCAGAGTATTATATAAGATGGATTTTGAGAAAAACTCCCCAACAGGCATTTTCAAAAGTTGGGTTCTCGGGAAGCCATTCCAAAACTATACTCGAAGTACAAAGTGGCAAATATCAAACAGGAGTTGTTAACTACTCTGTTTGGGACAAAATGCTAAAAGATGGATTGATTGATACTTCAAAAGTTAAAATTATATGGAAATCTTTAAAATACCCTGACTATCAGTTTTCTATTCGGGGTGATATTGACAAGCAGTTTGGTGTTGGCTTTACTATAAAAGTTCAAAATGCTCTACTAAAGATAAAAGACAAAGAGATACTCTCTGCTTTTCCTAGAAGTAAATTTATAAAAGCAGACAACTCAGAATACGAAATCGTAAAAGGTGTAGCCCAGACAGTTGGACTACTCAAATAGAAATTTTGACCTTTTAATATATATATCTAAACATTAACGCTCAAAATATCCTCTTTAGCCATAACTATACAAGTGAAAATATTATAGATAATTACAAACAAGATTCACAAAAATACCATATAAACGATACAAATAATAGGTAAAGATGAAGCGTTCTCTTTTCATACTGGTATTATGATGAGAATGATGGATAAAAATTATGTAGAACCAGATGAAGAACCCGAAGAAATAGGATATGATGCTTTTATTTCTCATGCGAGTGAAGATAAAGATGATTTTGTCAGACCATTAGCAGGTATTTTGAAAGAATACGGTTTTAGAGTTTGGTACGATGAATTTGAACTTGAAATTGGTGATAGTCTTAGAGAATCAATTGATAAGGGACTTGTTAACTCAGCTTATGGAATTGTAGTTCTGTCACCAAAATTTTTAGATAAAAATTGGACGAAATATGATTTGAATTCTTTAGTAGCTAAAGAGGTTGGAGGTAAGAAAGTTATTCTTCCAATTTGGCACAATGTATCAAAGCAAGATATTCTAAACTATAGTCCAATGCTAGCAGATAAATTAGCATTATGAGACCACTGCACAGTAACCCAACAAAAGTATACCATCAATATCCTCATATCAAGGGTTTTAAAACACTTTTTTAGCTATAATAATCTATAAATATAAAGACAACTTTTATAAAACAAGGTGATAAATTGGCATTTAAACACTCAACCAATAGTTTTACAGATTTAGTAGCTGATGCAAGAATAGAACATGTAGATTCTTTTCTAAAAGAGATAGATAATATTATAGATTTCAACAAACTAAAACCAATCCTAAAGAAAAATGGAATTGGCACCAAGAGTGTATGTGGTGAAAAAGCATATGATTCAGTCATGATGTTTAAAACACTGCTAATACAAAAGTTTTATAACCTAAGTGATGAAAAAGCGGAACTTGGGTTAAATGTAAACCTACTCTATATGCGATTTGTTGGACTCAGTTTAGATGAGTTAGCACCTGACTCAACAACTATAGGAAGATTTAGAAATTCCCTTATTAAAAACAAAATTTATGATGAACTGTTTGAGAATGTCAATAAACAATTAGAAGATGCAGGGCTTATAGCTACAGGCGGTAAGGATGTATTGATAGATGCTACACTTACTGTATCAGATAACAACACAATCAAAAATAAAAACAAAGAACAAAAGAGTGAAAGTAGAAAAAAAGTAGAAGCTGACAATAAAGCTATAGATGTACTCATAGACGAGGAACTAAAGAAGAAGAAGCCTTCACCAAAAAAGATTTCAAGACTCCTAAAGAAAAAAGCCTATAATTCAAAAACACTAAAAAATGAAGAACTAGATGAACTCCAAGATAAAGATACTAAAGAGTTGAAAACCTCACAAGATATTATTGACAAAGAAGAAGATAGTTATGATCATAAAGATAAGGTGGATAAAGATATAAGAACCGGCTATCAAGCAGGCAAAAAACAGTATGCTACAGGATATAAAAACCATATAGTTACAGATGCAAATTCAAGAGCTATTCTAAAAGTAGTAACAACATTTGCAAACACCTCGGACATTTCAACAGTGTTTTTTTTGATAAAAATTGACCCACTTTTTTGAAAACTTTTGACCCACCTGAGTAGCAAATTAAACTATACTTATGTTAAAAAAATAACATAAGGAAACA
>JALUXT010000064.1 GCA_027013245.1 Campylobacteraceae bacterium | reverse complement strand
AACAAAAACCTTTGAAAAAGTTAAAAAGAAAATAGATAAAAAACTATACTCAAAAATAGAAAATTTTGTTTATCCTCAACTTAGAGAAAATCCTTTTTATGGCTCAAACATAAAAAAGTTAAAAGATAATCTTGAAGGGTATTATCGTTACAGGATAGGAAATTGTAGACTATTTTATTTGATTGAAAATGATAAACTGATTGTAGCTGTTGTTGATTTTAAACACAGACAATAAGTAAATGATTGAATACATAACAGGCTTGTTTTTAAACAAGAAAATTTCCGCACCAAAGATACCTTAAATATATTTTTGATAAAATAAGGCATATAAAATAAAAGGCAAATAATGGGTCAAACTATAACAGAAAAGATTTTTAGCGCACATGTGGGGCGCGATGTAAAAGCTGGGGAAATTATCCGTTCAAATATAGACATGGTCATAGGAAACGACATCACAACTCCTATCTCCATAAAGGCATTTGAAGACAGTGGCAAGGAGAACTTGGCAAATCCAGATGGCTTTGCTATTGTGATGGATCATTTCATTCCTGCAAAAGATATAGCAAGCGCAAATCAAGCAAAAATCAGCCGTGATTTTGCATATAAACATAATCTAAAGCACTATTTTGATGAAAAAGATATGGGCATAGAGCACGCACTTTTACCAGAAAAAGGGCTTGTGGTTCCTGGAGATGTCATCATAGGGGCAGATTCTCACACCTGTACTCACGGGGCTCTTGGTGCATTTTCAACTGGCATGGGGAGTACTGATATATCATTTGCACTAATCACTGGTGGAAACTGGTTTAAAGTGCCTGAGGCCATAAAAGTAGTTTTTAGTGGAAAACCAGGCGAGCTAATATATGGAAAAGATTTGATTTTAGAAGTTATCCGTCAACTTGGAGTTGATGGTGCACTTTATAAAACACTTGAATTTACAGGCGACACCATAAGACATCTTGGTATGGACGATAGATTTAGCTTGTGCAACATGGCGATAGAAGCTGGTGCAAAAAACGGTATCATCGCAGTTGATGACATCACAAGAGATTTTTTAAAAGACAAAAAATTGGCTAGAGATTCAAGAGAATTTTACTCCGATAGTGACGCTGTTTATGTGCAAACTATTCACATAGATGTTACAAAACTAGAGCCAGTTATCGCTTACCCTAGTTTGCCATCAAATGGTAAGCCACTGAGTCAAGCCATTAGCGATAACATAGCTGTTGATCAAGTTTTTATAGGAAGTTGCACAAATGGAAGGCTAGAAGATTTAAGAATCGCAGCCAAGATACTTAAAGATAAAAAAGTAGCAAGAAAAACTAGATTAATCATAACTCCAGCTACTCAAAAAATCTCTTTGCAAGCACAAAAAGAGGGTTTAGTGGAGATATTTATAAGCGCAGGTGCTGTATTTTCAAACCCAACATGTGGAGCTTGTCTTGGCGGATATATGGGCATACTTGGCAAAGACGAAGTTTGCATATCTACAACAAACCGAAACTTTATAGGTAGGATGGGAGATAGAAGTAGCAAAATCTATCTTGCAAATTCAGCTATCGCAGCAGCTAGCGCGGTTGCAGGAAAGATAACAGACCCGAGGGATTTATAATCATACCTCTTCCTTGTGTCATAATAGCCGGGGGCAAAAGCTCTCGGATGGGTGAGGATAAAGCATTGCTTCCTTTTGGTAGAAGCAAGACATTAACGCAATACCAAATCCAGAGGATTTCCACTTGGTTTGAAAGCGTACATGTAAGCTGTAAAGATAAAAAAAAGTTTGACTTTACAGCCTCTTTCATAGAAGATTCTCATGAATTTGAAGAATTTTCACCACTTGTCGCACTTTACAGCATATTGAGATATTTTAACTCTAGCGTTTGCATCTTGAGTGTTGATACTCCTTTTGTGTCAAAAGAAGTTTTTGAAGTCTTACATGTAGCATTTCAAGACAAAGACGCGGTGATTGCAAAATCTCCATTTGGCACACATCAACTTTGTGGTATATACTCGAACAAAACTATTAATATCTTAAGAAAACAGATAGAAAAAAATAACCACAAGATACGAAATTATTTAAATCTTATAGATACAGGTTACAGATTTTTTGATGATGATGAATTTTTTTTCAATATGAATAAAAAAGAAGAGTATGATTTTGCAAAGAAAAAGCTTTGATAGATACACTGACAAATATACCAAGCGGTAAGGCACTTCAAATAAAGCTTGAAGAGACAAAATTTCCAACTCTTTTACTCATAGACATCAAAGATTTTAAACAAATAAATTTGAAATATTCTGATAAAGTAGGAGATGAAATCTTGCGTTCTTACGCAAACTCACTGAAGAGTTTTGCAGATGAAAACGAAATGCAATTTTTTAGAGTTAAAGATGATGAGTTCGCTTTGCTAAAAGATTGCGCTTTTGATTTGGAAAATATGGAAAAATTAATTTTAAATTTTAAAAAATTTGGTGAGGGTATTACCTATGGCTTTGAAGACAAAAACATAGAAATATCTACAAATATGGGTATCAGTTTTGATTTAAAAGGAACTTTTGAAAAAGCTAAACTTGCATTAAAGTTAGCCAAAAGAGAAAATCAGGCATTTTTTACAT
>JALUXT010000063.1 GCA_027013245.1 Campylobacteraceae bacterium | reverse complement strand
TGATAAATTGATGCTTGTTAGTGCTGGAATTTGGAACTTATTGATTGCATAAAAGATAAGCATAGCTAGAAGGATGTCCTTATTTAGAAGCTTTTAGGGTGTTGTATTTATTATGCAACACCCCCTAATGTCTATCGGTCGATAATTAGTGCCTGATATACCAACTCGTCTTTTTCTTATATTTCTATCAACTACAAGTTCTTTTGTTAAGATAGTATGAATATCTTCAAATTTTGATACCGATAAAGGAGATAAATAATCAGGATTTTCAATTATAAAATCAATCGCTTTTTTATGATTTAGCAACATTACAGCTTCTTCTTTTGATTTTCCTTCTGCAGTTACTTTTTCCTTCAAAAGTCTCTCTGTTTCTAGTAGTGAATAGGCATTTCCTTCTATTTGTGAAGATTTCCAGCTCAAATCAATAGCGAGTCGTTCGAACTCTTTTTTTATCGCAAATTCGCTTAATTTTGAAATATTTGTTTCAAACTCTTTTTGTAGATTAGACAATCGAATTGATTCGTCTTCTGTAAACAGTTTTGTTGTCGGAAAAATTTCTCTTAATAATGAAAAATTAAAATTTTCAATTATCACTCTTTCATCTATCTCTTTTTTGTAATACTCTTCAATGTCAATTTCACGAAACAAATCATAATACGGAGATAGTTTATACCTTGTTGCTTTTCCTTTTCCTATTGAAAATATCAACTTATTTGTTGCAAGTTTTGACAAAACTCTTTTTATCGTGGCAATACTCTTTTTGTTTGATATTCCCTGTCGAATTTCTTCAGAAGAAGTTTTAGGGTTTTGTTTTAAAAATTCTAATATTAAGTTTTCTATTTTCATATTATTTAGCTCACAAAGATGATCAATTTAGCTCAATATCTCAAGTTTTTGAGCCGTATTGGTTTTTTGAGTGAGCCACAACGATTTTTTTAACATCTGTTTCCTTTATATAGTCTTGTGTGATTATATCGTTCTTAAACATAATTCCACTATAATTTCCAAAAAATTATTAGGATATATATGCCCTTAAGTCGGCTGAATACAGAACAATACAAAGCAGCAACAACAAACGCTGGAGCGAACCTCATAGTTGCAAGTGCGGGAACGGGTAAAACTTCTACTATCGTTGCACGCATCGCTTACCTATTAAATGAAGGGGTGAAACCCGAGCATATACTTTTACTTACTTTTACTAATAAAGCTGCGGCTGAGATGTTGGAGCGTGTTCAGAAGCATTTTGATAAAAATATAGTCAAAAAGATAGAATCAGGAACTTTTCATGCTGTTAGTTATCGATTGCTTAAGAGAATTGGACGAGATATAAAGCTTAAAACTCCAAAAGATTTAAAAATGCTTCTAAAAACCATACATGCAAAAAGAAGATTTGACCATATAGACTCGTCCGTAAAACCGTACCAATCTTCATACCTGTATGACCTTTTTTCGCTTTATCAAAACTCGAGTATTGATTTAAGTTTTTCACAGTGGTTAGATGAAGATGGAAGCGAGCATGGGTCATTTTTTGATATATATGAAGATATATTTGAAGAGTTTAAAGAGTTAAAAAAAGAGTATGGATATGTGGATTTTAATGACTTGCTTATAAAGATGAGAGATGCTTTAAAAGGCAATAGAGACATAAGATTTTCCGAGGTTTTAGTAGATGAGTATCAAGATACAAATATATTGCAAAATTCGCTGATAGATGCATTTGATAAAAAATCTTTGTTTTGTGTGGGTGATTATGACCAAAGTATTTATGCTTTTAATGGCGCTGATATCGGGATTATTGGTTCGTTTAAGGAAAGATATGAAAATGCAAAGATATTTAAATTAAACAAAAACTATCGCTCAACTTCAAAAATACTCTCTTTAGCAAATAGAGTTATAAAAAACAATTTAAGACTTTACGACAAAGAGCTTGAAGTGACAAGAACTGGGGCTTGCGAGGCACCTAAGCTTTTGGTTTATGATGAACTTTTTGCTCAGTATCACTCTATCTCAGCACTTATAAAAAGCACTAGCACTCCTTATGAAGAGATAGCTGTAATCTTCAGAAACAATGCTAGTGCAGATGGCATAGAAGCCACTTTGCGAGAACTTGGAGTTACATGTAAGAGAAAAGGAGGAGTTAGCTTTTTTGAGTCTCGTGAAGTAAAAGCTATGATTGACATGATAAGTGTTGTTGTAAATCCAAAAGATATGATGAGTTTTATACATATATTTGAGTACGCAAAAGGTGTGGGACCTGCTCTTTCAAAAGAGATTTTTGAAGCACTTTATAAACTAGGAAATGGAGATATATATCAAGGTTTTTTTCATCCAAATGACATATCAAACCCTTTTAAAACTAGGACAAAGAATTATCAGTTAGGACTTTTTGATGATAACTTTGAGTTTGGAAGTGTGGGGAGATTTTATAAACTAGGCTTTGAAGAGTCATTTTTGTCAAATCCTGTACTTAAACATGCAAGGCTTAGCGAAGATGGAGCGAAGTTTATATATGCTTTCTATAAATATCTAAAGAATACAAAAAAAATCAAAAATCCTAAAACCATCATCTCACATGTACTCTCATGTGAACTTTTTGGAGTTATAAAAGATATCTTAGCAA
>JALUXT010000062.1 GCA_027013245.1 Campylobacteraceae bacterium | reverse complement strand
GCACTTTTAGGTGAAGCCATAGTCATAAACAATAACAATTTAAAAAGAGACTTTGCGTATAATTTAAAACAAAAAGGTGCCTTGATGTCAAAAGGAAGGATTTTAGGAGTGCAGTTTATGACATTGTTTAAAGAGAATCTCTTTTTTGATTTGGCAAGCCATGCAAATCTTATGGCACAAAAGATAGCACAGGATATCCAAGAAAGTGGATTTTCATTTTTATGTGAGCCCCAAACAAATCAGATTTTCCCGATTTTACCAAATACCTTAATCAAAAAACTTGAAAAAAAGTATGATTTTCATATATGGAAAAAGATAGATAAGGAAAATACAGCGATAAGGCTCGTAACATCTTGGGCAACAAAAGAAAATATTGTGGATGAGTTTATAAATAAACTAAAGATGCAAGCCTTACAATTTTAATCTACATGTAAGGCTTGTTTTTAGTTAGGCAATCAAAGATTTAACTTGCAGAGCAATTTCCAGCTCTTCATTTGTTGGGATTACTAAAACTTTTACCCTGCTATCTTTTGTATTGACTTCGAGTATCTCTTTTGCTCGCTGGTTGTTTTTATCTATATCTAGGGATATTCCAAGATTTTCTAAATTTGAACAACTCTCTTTTCTTACTTCTATATCATTTTCTCCGATACCGCCAGTAAAAATCAAGCAATCAACTTTGCCTAAAACCGCAGAGTATGAGCCTATGTATTTTTTAATTCTATAATTAAACATTTCTAATGCCAACTTAGCTCTTCGTTCTCCTTTTTCAGCCATTTCACCGATTTTTCGCATATCGTTGTTTCCGCATATGCCTTTGAGTCCACTTTGCTTGTTTAACATATTATCGAGTTCATCTATATTTAAGCCTTCCACTCTTGCGAGATAAAAGATTATAGCAGGGTCAATATCACCGCATCTAGTACCCATGATTAAACCCTCTAATGGTGTTAAGCCCATAGAAGTATCGATACTTTTACCATTTTTCACAGCACTCATGCTAGCACCGTTGCCAAGATGAAGAGTGATGGCATTTAATTTATCGGCATCGATACCAAGATATTTTGCTGCCTCTTTAGCTATAAAATGATGTGAAGTACCATGAAAACCATATCTTCTTACACCATCTTTTTTATATGTGTCATAAGGAAGAGCATACATGTAAGCATGTTCTGGAATGCTAGAATGAAATGCAGTATCAAAAACTGCAACTTGAGGAACATTTGGACAGTGCTCTATGGAACTTTTAATCCCATCTAGGTTTGCGGGATTGTGAAGTGGAGCCAAAGGTATGAGTTTTTCTATTTGCTCAATTACTTTCTTATTTATAATTGTAGGTTTTGAAAATTTTTCTCCACCATGTACAACTCTATGCCCTATTCCATCTAGCTCACACAAATCTTTTATAATTTTAGATTCGATTAATAAAGAATTCATAATTTCAAGTCCAAATTTATGATTTGCAATAGCTGTGTTTTTTTCTAATTCACAGTTTTTTCCCTCTTTATCTTTAAACTTGATTTTTGCATGAGAATCTCGTTCTCCTATTTGCTCTATAATGCCACCAACTAAAGATTCATTTGTATCTGCATTAAATAATTGAAATTTTATCGAAGAACTTCCACTGTTTAAGACTAAAATTTTCATATATTATTCTCCTTGTGCTTGTATAGCTGTGATAGCAACTGTGTTTACTATGTCTGCTACTAAACAACCCCTGCTTAAATCATTTACTGGCTTGTTTAAGCCTTGCAAAACTGGTCCTATAGCTATAGCACCTGAGCTTCTTTGTACTGCTTTGTAAGTATTGTTTCCAGTATTTAAATCTGGAAAGATAAATACAGTTGCCTTTCCTGCGACTTTGCTATTTGGAAGTTTTGTTTTTGCTACTTTTGCATCTATTGCCGCGTCATATTGGATAGGTCCCTCAACCAACAAATCAGGCATTTTAGCTTTTACTATTTTTGTAGCAGCCCTTACTTTTTCAACTTCATCACCTTTTCCAGAACCACCAGTAGAATATGATAGCATAGCAACTCTTGGCTCAATTCCAAAGATTTTTGCTGTTTGTGAGGATGTCATAGCTATTTGGGCCAATTGTTCATCATTTGGGTCTTGATTTACGGCACAATCTCCATATACTAAAACTTTTGTATCTAAACACATAAAAAATACACTAGAAACGATAGAAATATTTGGCTTTGTTTTGATTATTTGAAGAGCTGGTCTTATCGTATCTTGTGTTGTGTGAATAGCACCTGAAACCATACCATCTGCATCACCACTATGGACCATCATAGTAGCAAAATAGGTGTCAATCTCAAGTGATTGTTTTGCTACCTCTTTGGTTAATCCTTTTTTCTTTCGTAACTCATAAAAACTATTAATATATTTATCCATCAAAGGAGAGGTTTTTGGGTCGATAAATATAGCTTTTGATATATCGATTCCTAAAGTCTTGCTTTTTTCTATAATCTTTTTTTCAACACCCAACAAGATTATATCAGCAACATCTCTTCTAAGAAGCATCTCGGTAGCTCTTAATATCCTCTCATCATCACTCTCAGGAAGCACAATTCTCTTTTTATTGGCTCTAGCTCGCTCAAACAAACCAAACTCA
>JALUXT010000061.1 GCA_027013245.1 Campylobacteraceae bacterium | reverse complement strand
AATCTTTACAAATTTTCTCTGCATTTTTTAAAAAGAAAAAATGATCGCCTTCATAAACTCTTAATTTACTATCTTTAATCAGGCTTTTAATTTTATATGCGTTATCAACAGGCACAGCCTTATCACTTTTCCCCCAATACGCTAGAGCTTTGTTTTGAAAATTAGAAAATATTTCACTAAAATCCTCATCTACAACCTTTTTAAGTGTTTCATACATGTTTTGACTCAATCCATCCACATCTTTTGTTGCAAATATTTTATAAAATCTATTGCCACATATTGGCTTTAACAATTTAAATATCTTGATTTTTAGTTTTGTTTTGAGTGATTTTGGGTTTGGTATGCCAGCAGTACTTAATAGAACTAAAACTTCAGGGTTTAAAAGCGTTGCCACTTTCCCTCCAAAAGAGTGTCCAAAGATGATTTTTTTGCTTACATGTAAAGACTCTAAAAAAATATTTATGATATTTGAGTAATCTTTAGTGTCTAGCGCCATGGACAAATTTGAGTTACCAAAGCCTGGTAAGTCTATAAAAATTTGTCTATATTGGCTTAGATATTTAGAAAAAGAGTCTCTCATAATCTCTTTGTTACTTCCCCAACCATGCAAAAAAATAATCGTATTTTCTTTACTGTTATTATGTATCTCATAACTAATATTGTATTTGATGGTGTTATATATTATTTCTCGAGCTGCCATTTATTTTTTAGTTTTATTATAAATTTTTTCTAGTATCTCGACGGCTTTCTCCATCTTTTCAAATTTTTCCACACTTATAACTACAGCTTCAAAATTGTTATTTCTAACTATCACTATCTTTTCTTTCTCTTTTCTAGCTATACTTTTTAAAACTGAGCTAAAATTTCTAACTGCATCAGTTGCTGTTATTATTTCATCTTGAGTATAACTAACCATTATTTTCCTTTTGCAGCTTGTATGTGATGAATATATTTATATGTTTTTGGAACATCTATTTGCTTTGGAAGATTTGATGCTAAGTCTAAAATAACAGAATTAAAATCATCAAAAAGATAATTTGCCATGCTTCCTGGTACAGGGTTTATCTCGTTTATATAAACTTCATTATCTATCACAAAAAAATCACACCTTACAAGTGCTCCACCAAAGAGTGGTTCATATAATTTTTCAAATGCTTTTTGCATTCGTTCAATCAACCCTTGATTTAAATTTGCTTCATTTACTCGTTTGGTTCTAGAAAAATCCAAATACTTTTTATCAAAATCTAAAAATTCTTCTTTTTGAGGTTCTTCTATTATGGAGAAATTATATTTAAGGCTCTTATATCCAGCCAAATTATACTCTTTTATATCTTTTATAAAAGGCTCAACCAAAACAGTATCATCGTATTCAAAAGCGGTATCAAGTGCATAACTTAGCTCATCTTTAGCATGGACTATGCTGATACCTATAGAGCTACCAAGTCTAAGTGGCTTCACAATGACTGGATAGTCTAACTCCATATCTCTTGGTTCACTATTTTTAATCACTTGATACGCTAAGGTTTTCACTCTAAATTCTTTTGCATAAAGTTTAGTAAAAAGCTTGTTATAGCTTATGGTGCTTGCCTCATTTCTTGGTCCGATATATGGAATACTAAAAAAATCTAGCATTGATGCTATCTTTCCATCTTCACCATCTTTTCCGTGTATAACATTTAAAACTACATCAAAATCAATCTTTTTTTCACTCATCATGGTTTTTTGATAAAAACCACCATTTTTAATGTAGAGTTTTTTATCTTTTTTATATTCACCACTACTAAATCTTTTTGATGTTATTTTATCTGTTGGAATTAAATAAAAATTTCTATCATAGGTGCAGAAAATATAAACCAACTCTTCTTTTAAAATCTTTTTTAGAGCAATCGCACTAACTATGCTAATCTCGTGTTCAAAACTATTTGCTCCAAACAATACAGCTATTTTCATTTTATTAAATTCCTACTATTTATTATAATTTTTTAAGTGCTTCTTTTATGAGCTCTGTTGTATCGCTACTTTTGCAACTTAAAAGAATCTTTTTTATGCGCTCTTTTTTAAATCCTAAACTCTCTAATGCCAAAGTCGCTTCGACATGGGAAGAACTTTTGACTCCAACTTGCAAAGAATCTAAAGAAAAATCACTCAATTCAACCAATATCCTCTTTGCACTCTTTGGTCCAATTCCAGGAACTTTTTTAAATGCCTCAACACTCTGGCTCACTAATGCATTTGCAAAATCCGCTGAAGTCATTGTTGAACATACTGCAAGTGCGGTTGTTGGACCTATACCGTTTAATTTTATAACTGTATCAAAGATATATTTTTCGTCCATATCATAAAACCCAAAAAGAGAGTGATGATCTTCGCGCACTATAAAAGTTGTAAACAGTGAAACTTCATCCCGGCTCACCTTAGAAGAAGTAAACAGTGAAACATGTATCTTATAAGTAACCCCACTTGCAATTCTCACATGTAAGAATGTTGGCTCTTTTTTAACTACAATTCCTTGGATGCCGATAATCATGAACTATACTCGCTTGATTTATTTATTTCAAAGTTGTCATCATCTAGCTTTTTCAAAGAAATTTCTCTTATGATTTCATTATCTTTTGTGTTGTAAGTAAGT
>JALUXT010000060.1 GCA_027013245.1 Campylobacteraceae bacterium | reverse complement strand
ACTCCAGATACAAGACATGATACAAGAAAGATACCTTATAAATTTTTCAATCTTTCAAAGTCTTCCAGATTTTTGGGGGATATCACAAAATTTCCCTGTTATGCCCTTGGACAGATTGGACGAAAAACCAACTAGATCTGCTTCTATCTGGGATATTACATGTGACAGCGATGGAGAGATAAGCTATGACAAAAATCAGCCACTTTTCTTGCATGATCTTGATGTCACCAAAGAGGATTATTTTTTAGGTTTTTTCCTTGTTGGCGCTTATCAAGAAGTGCTTGGCATGAAACATAATCTTTTTACTCATCCAAGTGAAGCTACGGTTGAGATAAATGATGATGGATATGAGATAAAAAATATTGTTGAAGCGCAAAGTATCATTGACATAATGGAAGATTTAGATTATGATATTAAAGAAGTTGTAAAGACTTTAGATGATAAGATTAAAAATTCAAATTTGATAGATAATAGTGCCAAAAAAGATATTTTAAACGAGATAAATATGTTTTTAAATGACAATAGTTATCTAAAAACAACAAATTAAAGGAACTATAAAAATGATAGGCAAGATAGGTTTATGGCAGCAAATAAAAGAGGATTTTTCTCAACCATTAAAAAGTGACCCTGCTATAAATTCAAAATTTGAACTATTTTTCAACTATCCTGGGGTTTGGGCTATAGTAAACTATAGAATTTCAAACATATTATACAAAAAAAATTTTAAAAGACTAGCGCGAGCAATCATGGGGATAAGCCAATTTATAACAAATATAGACATACATCCATGTGCATCTATAGGAAGAAGAGTTTTTTTAGATCATGCTTTTGGTGTAGTTATAGGAGAAACGGCTATCGTTGGAAATGATATTCTCATCTATCAAGGTGTCACACTTGGGGGAGTAAATCTTAACCGTGGACAAAAAAGGCATCCTACTGTATTAGATGGGAGTGTCATAGGAGCAGGAGCAAAAGTTCTTGGAGATATAACAATTGGCAAAAATAGCAGAATTGGTTCAAATTCTGTCGTTGTAAACTCGGTTCCTGAAAATTGTACCGCTGTAGGAATTCCAGCAAGAGTGATAAAAAAAGGAAGAGATAAAAATCCTATGGCACATAACAAAATACCAGATATCAATAAAGAGCTATTTTTATACTTATTTAAAAGAGTTAAAATGATAGAAAATGCTGTTAATATGCAACATGCAAATGAAGATTTAATAGAAAAAGACAAAGAATTAGAAATCATATATGAACAATTTTTAAAATCAGTAAAGGAATAAAATGTTATCAAGTAGAATACAACTATTATCAGAGTCAATGACTTTAGCCATCACAGCTTTAGCCAAACAGATGAAAGCAGACGGAAGAGAAATACTAAGTTTTTCAGCAGGAGAGCCTGATTTTGACACACCTCAAGCCATAAAAAATGCTGCGATAACAGCCATAATGGATGGTTTTACAAAATATACAGCAGTTGCGGGTTGTCCAGAAGTTGTAAAAGCCGTAAAATTTAAACTACGAAAAGAAAATAACTTGATATATGATATGGGTGATATCATAACAAATGTTGGAGCAAAACAATCTCTTTTTAATTTGACTCAAGCTTTGATTAATGAAGGTGATGAAGTCATAATTCCTACTCCATATTGGGTGACATATCCTGAGATTATAAAATACACTGGTGGAAAAATTATTGAAATACAAACTGACGATAGTGCTGGATTTAAGATAACACCAGAACAGCTAAAAAACGCCATAACAGATAAAACAAAACTGTTGATTTTA
This sequence comes from Campylobacteraceae bacterium, assembly GCA_027013245.1. GTDB lineage: Bacteria > Campylobacterota > Campylobacteria > Campylobacterales > Sulfurospirillaceae > JAADIZ01. The sequence continues at coordinate 843 of JALUXT010000060.1, read as the reverse complement.
AATTCACCATCAAACCCAACAGGTTCGGTTTATAGCAAAAAAGAGCTAGAGGGCTTAGCTAAAGTTTTAAAAGGCACAAAAGTGCTCGTGGCATCTGATGAAATGTATGAAAAACTTGTGTATGATGGCTTAAAATTTACATCAACCGCTAGCATCAGCGAAGACATGTACAAAAGAACCATAACAATCAATGGCTTAAGCAAATCAGTTGCCATGACTGGATGGAGATTTGGATATTTGGCGTGTCCTATCAGAGAATTAACTACTAGCATGAAAAAGTTACAAAGCCAAAGCACTTCAAATATAAACTCCATCACACAAAAAGCAGCAATTCCTGCACTTTTAGGTGAAGTCGATAAAGATATAGAAAAGATGAGAGTAGAATTTGAAAAAAGAAGAAATATTGCAGTTGAGCTTTTTAATCAAATAGAAGGGCTAAGTGTAATAAATCCAAATGGCGCCTTTTATCTTTTTGTAAATATCAAAAATTTTGCAGATAATTCACTAGATTTTTGCAAAAGACTTTTAGAAGAAAAGGGTGTGGCTACAGTTCCTGGAGTTAGTTTTGGAAGCGAAGGGTATTTTAGATTTTCCTTTGCAACTGATGAAAGCAGTATAAGAAAAGGAATCTCAATCATCAAAGATTTTGTAAAAAATTATAACTGATATCGAGACCGTAAAATAAACTGTGTAAACCCACCTCTTGTCCTATAATCACTTTGTATATTTTGACATAATTTCGCTGAAAAATATACAAATTTCTAATACTGGACATATTCCATTTATTTTGTTGTTTTTTTTGATAAAAATTGACCCACTTTTTTGAAAACTTTTGACCCACCT
>JALUXT010000059.1 GCA_027013245.1 Campylobacteraceae bacterium | reverse complement strand
CCATTTTTACCAGCTTTTAATGTAGCAAATCTTCTTACAACTATATTTTCACCAATTTTAGAAACTTGAGTATTAAAATCTTCTTCAAAATTTGTTCCATTGATTTGTGTACCCATAAGTTCTTCAACACTACTTATGTCATTTTCCATGATATGTTTTGCAGTGTTGCTTGTAAGATTTATAAAATTTTCATTTTTAGCAACAAAGTCAGTTTCTGAATTTATTTCGCTCATAGTTGTGATTTTGTGATCAGGACTCACCTCAACACTTATCAAGCCTTCACTAGCTAATCTATCAGATTTTTTTGCTGCTTTTCCAAGACCTTTTTCTCTTAAAACATCTACTGCTTTATCTATATCACCATCAGTTCCAGTAAGAGCTTTTTTACAATCCATCATACCAGCACCAGTCATCTCTCTTAATTGTTTTACCAATTGTGCACTAATCGCTGCCATTATTTTTCCTCTACTGCTTCTTTTGATTGCGCTTCGCTAGTAGCTACTTTTTCAGTTACTGGCTCACTTACTACTTCTTCTACTGTCTCAGTTTTTTCAACTTCTTTAGTCATTATTTCATCTTGTACTTCATCAGCCGCAGCATCTTGTTCTCTCAATTCTCTTCCTTCGTTCATAGCTTCCGCCATTTCTCTACAGAAAAGTCTAACTGAACGAATAGCATCATCATTTCCAGGAATTGGTAAATCTACGAGATCAGGATCACAGTTTGTATCTAATGGAGCTATAACTTTTATACCGAGTCTTCTTGCTTCTTGTACAGCAATATTTTCTTTTACCGTATCTACTACAAAAATCATATCAGGTACTGTTTTCATATTTCTAATTCCACCAAGATAATTCAAAAGTTTAATTTTCTTTCTCTTGAGCATCAAGGCTTCTTTTTTTGTAAGCAATTCAATCTGTCCATCTTCTTCCATCTTTTCGATGATATCAAGTTTTCTGATTGATTGTTTGATTGTTTGGTAGTTAGTTAACATTCCGCCTAACCATCTGTGGTTTACATATGGCATTCCACAAGCCTCAGCATACTCTTTAACTGCACCGCTAGCTTGCTTTTTAGTACCAACAAATAACATTGTTTGTCCCTCAGCTGCCGCATCTTTTACCACATTATAAGTGTATCTAAAAAAACGAAGTGTTTTTTGTAAATCTATAATATAGATATTTTTTCTTTCGCCAAAAATGTATTTTTTCATTTTTGGGTTCCATCTTCTAGTTTGGTGTCCAAAGTGTACACCACATTCTAACAAGTCTTTCATGCTTACCATGAAGCTCTCCTTATGTTAATTTTTTGGTTTAGCCTCCACGCCCATCAACAGAATATTTCTGCAACCTTTATAGGATTGGCATGTGTGAGATTTTAAACGAATAAGGATTATATAGAAATTTTGTTTAAAATATGCTTTAAACTACTAATTTGAATGAGTATTTTGCTATACTACAACCAAACATGAGATATAAAATATCTACAATTGGAGAAAACAATGAGCAAAACATTTTTAAATGATTTAGAAGACAAATTAAACTTGCTAAAAGAGCAAGGCTTATACAAAGATGAGAGAATTCTAAATTCACCACAAGCATCAGATATTAGATTAAATACAGGTCAAGAAGTCGTAAATTTATGTGCAAACAATTATTTGGGCTTAGCTTCAAATGAGCAAATTCAAGAAGTAGCTTCAAAAGCTTTAGCAAAATACGGTTACGGAATGGCATCTGTAAGATTTATTTGTGGTACTCAAACTATTCATAAACAATTAGAAGATACTATCTCATCCTTTTTGGGTACTGAAGATACTATTTTATACTCTTCTTGTTTTGATGCAAATACTGGTTTGTTTGAAACAATTTTAAATAAAGAAGATGCAATTATCAGTGATGAGTTAAATCATGCTAGTATCATTGATGGTGTGAGATTATGCAAAGCTTCAAGGCATAGATATAAAAATTCCAATATGCAAGATTTGGAAAAACAACTCATAGATTCACAAGATGCTAGATATAGATTAATTGTAACTGATGGTGTATTTTCAATGGATGGCGCAATTGCAAATTTACCGGCTATTTGCGAGTTGGCAAAAAAATATGATGCTTTAGTGATGGTAGATGACTCACATAGCATCGGGGTTTTAGGAAAAAACGGAAGAGGAACTCCTTCTCATTGGGGTGTTGAAGATAAGATAGATATTTATACAGGTACATTAGGAAAAGCACTTGGTGGTGCTAGTGGAGGATATACTTCTGGTAAAGCAGAGGTTATATCATATCTCAGACAACGCTCTCGTCCATATCTGTTTTCAAATTCAATTGTACCGATGGTAGCGGCATCTTCTATAGAGGCTATAAAGATACTAGAAACTTCTAGTGGTATGCTTGACACTTTGAAATCAAATAGTAAATACTTTAGAACACAGATGAATAATCTTGGATTTACACTGCTAGGAGCAGACCATGCTATCGTTCCTGTACTCATAAAAGATGCAAAATTGGCTTCAATTATGGCAGATAAACTGCTTAAACTTGGTATCTATGTCATAGCTTTTTCTTTCCCTGTAGTTCCAAAAGAGCAAGCAAGGATAAGAGTCCAACTCTCAGCTGCTCACACAAAAGAGCAATTAGAACATGCCGTAT
>JALUXT010000058.1 GCA_027013245.1 Campylobacteraceae bacterium | reverse complement strand
ACAACTCATAATCAAACTTTTACTTTAAGTGCAGGATATCACACAATAAAATTCAGACACCAAGAGTGGGGTGGTGGAGATAGTTATCAACTTTACTGGAAAAAACCAGGAGATAGCGGTTATAGTATAGTTCCAAAAGCAAATCTGTATTACTGTGCCCCACCAAAGCCAGTAGCGGATTACCGCATGGATAAGTGTAGTTGGAATGGGACTTTGGGAGATGTAAAAGACAGTAGCGGAAATGATTTGAACGGTACATCAAAAAATGGAGCTATAACAGAATCAAGCGTAGGTCGTGGAATAAATAAAGTAGGAAAGTTTGATAATAAGAGTTATATCACAATACCAGATAATACATCGCTTCAGGTTACAAATAATTATGCATTTTTGGCTTGGATTAAAACTACAAAGAAATCGGGTACAATTTTATCTAAAACAGATATTAATAGTTCTTGGCCTGGATATGTTTTTGCTATAGGACCAAGTAGTGGCGGAAAACTTGCTCTTTGGAATGGTGGTGGAGCCTGGACAACAAGTAGTGGTTCAGCAGTAAATGATGGTTCTTGGCATCAAGTTGGAGTTGCAGCTGATGGTAAAACACTAAAATTTTATGTTGATGGTGTACAAGATGGTGAAACAAAAACTCTCACAAGTATCACAAATACTTCAACTCAAGATTTACGGATAGGATTAGAACAAAATCTTAATGCCAATTCAAGATATTTTAGTGGAAATATTGATGAAGTAAAAGTATTTGATAAAACTTTAACAGATACTAATGTAAGAGATATATATAGTAATGAAAATAATGACAAAAATTACGACGGTAGTAAAAGAATTCCCATAGGTTGTGGTGTTATTCCAACTTGCAATAACCTGCAAAACGGATTAAAACTTAGCACATACAATATAACAGGTTATTCACACCAATATCCAAGTAATCATGATGAATATAACACTTTAGAAACCGATTATGCAGTAGTGGATAAACTATTTGGAAGCGGAATAGTTGATAAAATAGATACAACAGGTTCAGATAATAATCCATACCATAGTGGAACAGATGAGAAATATCTGAGTATATTTGATGGTTATATAAAGGCACCTCAAGACGGAAACTATTCATTTGCAGTAAATGGAGATGATGCAGTTGAAGTGACAATAGATAATGCATACTATGGATGGTATGGAGGACATGGAGGTGATGCAACAACTCATAATCAAACTTTTACTTTAAGTGCAGGATATCACACAATAAAATTCAGACACCAAGAGTGGGGTGGTGGAGATAGTTATCAACTTTACTGGAAAAAACCAGGAGATAGCGGTTATAATATAGTTCCAAATTTAAATCTTTTCTATTGTAGTGTGGGATATTTTTTTGATGCAAGGGATACTTTTAGAGATATAAACGATAAAAATATATCAACAAAAATTACAAATAGAGACTTTAACCTCACTATCGTCTCGCTAGATAAAAACGGAAGTAATTATCAAGAGTTTAACGGTACAGTATGCGCAAGTGTAGATAACAATACTTCTAAGCTTGACTTTAGAGATAACAATACAACCATAGCTTCGTTTAAAATTTCACGAGCGATAAAAGATGCAAGGGTGCATATCGCTTGGAGGAAAAATGTAGATGAGAGTTGTCCTTTGAGTAGTGATGCCAATGAAACAAACTCAACAGATAACTTTGCCATAAGACCTGATAAATTTAATATCAAAAATATATCTTCACCTGCATATGCAGGAGAGGATTTTAATATAACTTTTCAAGCTCTTGATGCCAATGACGCAAATACCACTGATTATAACGAAACAAACGGTACATCCTTTGATGTAAATGTATCTGAAAATAAGCCTGGATGTGCTAAGGGAATTTATAGTGGGGATATTGTATTTAGTGATGGTGGTAATACAACTATGGCAAATTATGATGAAGTTAGTGAGCATAATTTAAGTATAAAAATTCATGAAATAAATGGAAGCGAATTTGCAAAAGTTGATAAATATGATACCAATGATTCAGACAGGTTGATAACTCCTTATGAAGTAAATATCACAGTTAAGCCTTATGATGTAAATGTTACAAATGTAGATTTTAATGTTTCAACAGGGGCAGGTTGGCTCTATATGGCACATAACATAAATGATATGAACATTACGCTCAATACCACAGTAAAAGCATTTAACAAACAAGGAAATATTTTACAAGATTTTAACTCTACATGTTATGCAAAAGATGTAAATGTTACTTATTATTACAATACGAACAATAGTAAAAATGATGTAAAGCTTACACTTGATGGTAATCTTACAAGCTATGATGTGAATATATTAGATATAAACAAAACACTTCAAATTCCAAAAAGGTTTTTTATAAGTGGAAGTGCAAATAGCAGTTATACTTTTGGAATAGACAGGGTATACAATGTATATAAAAATCCAAAAAATATTAAACTTAAAGAAGCCAATGTAACAACACTTGATATTTCAAAATATAGAGGCGGTAAAACAGTTGATAAAAATGCAACTTTTTACTATGGGCGGGTAAAAACAAAAGATATAGATACAAATAAACAGAGCATACGACATAGCCTTGATATCGAGGTTTATTCGACTCTGAACTTATCAAATTTTCGTCAAAATAGCCTGAGTTGGTATGGTATGAAAGATGATAATATCACAAAAATTGTAGATTTTTTACCGAAAAAAGATTTTACCATGAGGAATATTAATAAAAGGGATATTAATATTACAAACCCTGGTGTCGCAAATGGTATAGTAGGCTTTACGATAACAAATAGCTGGAGCAGCTCAGATAGTGCCTATATTCACATCAAAATCCCTCTATATCTGTGGTATAGCAGATATAATGCTTATGATGACAATAGTAGTAGTGATTGTGGAAAGCATCCGTGTTTCAAGTACAATTATATGCTAGGCAATGACCAAAAAAATATAAAAAGCGGTGATTTTAACGGAACTAGCATCGGTAGTGATTATAACGCTTCAAAAGTTAGTAAAAAAGGTGTGAAGGTATTTAGATGAGAAGAGGATTGTCTTTGGTCGAGCTTATATTTACTATTGTTATCATCGCTATAGTTTTTACTGTCATCCCAAAAGTCATACTCTCTTTAAATAAAAGTGATAAATTTTCTATTCGTCAAGATGCACTCTTTAATGGTTTCTCTTTGGTGCAAATGATATCAAAACTCCCATGGGATGAGAATAATACTCAAAATATTGATATCTTGCACACAAATAGCATTAGTTACTTTGATTGCAATCAATCCACTACTAGAAGAGTTGGCGGTTTTGTGGGCTCAAGAAATTGTAAAAACAATCTAAGTGCCAGCACAATCTCTAGTGATGGAGCAGTTGATTATAATTTTTTTAATGATATAGATGATTTTAGTGGCGCAGATATAAATGCATCTTACTACGGCTTACATGTAGGAGTAGTTTACATATCGGACAACAATATAAAAAGAGGACAAAAAACAAGTTTTATATTAAGCAAAGTACCAGTTGCAAATAGCACAAATCTAAAAATGGTTGATGTAAATATAAGCTATCAAGGCAAAAGAGGAAAGATAAAGCAAATTTCAAGTTTTAACTATATCTCGGCAAATATAGGTCAAGTCATCCTAAACAAAAGAGTGTGGAAATGAAAATCAAAGCTTTTACACTTGTTGAAATCATCATAACTATTGTTATTATGGGTATTTTATCAGCCGGCACTCTTATTTCGATAAAACATCTCTACCTAAAAGTTGCAAAATCAAAAACTATAAGCGACCTCTCTAGTGATTCTCAAGTTGTGACTGATCAGATTTCAGCATTGTTATATAATAGAGTTCCAAGTTCAGTCATAGGGTATAAAAATAATGGGACATTTGATAGTATCTACAACCTCAATTCAACTTATAATGTGGTAGAGTGGATTGGAGTCGCTAGTGAAGCACAAAAAGCTGGGTATTATAGTGGTTTTGTGGATTTGAATAGATCAGACAGAGCTACCAATACAATCTACTCACCAGACATAAATAAAACAGCTCTAAGTGGTGTAATAGTAGATAAGTTTAGTGATGTCAATTCAAGTGATTTTGCACTTGTATTTGCGGGAAGTTTTGATGATGGCTCGCTTGCACTTTCAAGCGATTTTAACAGCTCTTTTGGTTGGCATGGGAATTTACATAATCAAATAGAGACTATTAAACGAATCAATGACAATAATATCACTTTTGCCTCAACTCCAAAAGAAATTTATGAAAAGTATTATCTAGTCGATAGTGCCTACGCTATAGCTAGAGGAGTAGATATAAATCTAAATGCCAATTGCATAAAAAAGTTAAACAGAAGTGATGCAAATACACTTTTTTTGTTTTATAACTATAGACCTTGGCAGGGGAAGACTTTTTGTGCTGACTCAAATGGAGTCAAGCAAGATGGAAATGTTACTATTTTATCGTTTAATACAAAAGGTTTTGAAGCAGTTTTGGAAAATGACAGTATTCGTTTTAGTGTAACTTTACAAAAACATATAAAAGGCAGTGAAAACAATATCACCATCTCAAAACAGAAGGTGGTATTTTGAAACGCTCAGGTTTTGGACTTTTGCAGGCTATCTTGGTTATTGTTTTGATCAGTGGCATTTTACTTATAGCCTTGAAATATGCCAAAGTAAGCGTGAAGCAGACAAAGGACATATACCTAAAAGAATCGGTTGAACTTTTTATGAACAGCGCAGTAGAGATGAGTCTTTTAGCCATAAGTGGATATCAGAGAAACAACATAGATGGGTGTTTGTCGCAAGTCCGCATCATATCTCCTGATAAAAGATTTATAGCAGATATAAATATCACAGATTATTACCTTTTAAAAGGTTCAAACGATAGTCTTTTATGTAAACAAGGGTCAGGATATAGAGTTCATGATATATATACAGAGGAATCACAAGGCATGGTAATGCTAGAAGTAACAGCAGAGACAAATAGCACACACCCTAAAAACCATAAAGCGCAAATAATCCTAAAAAGAAGGACTTTGCAAAGACCATGAAAAAATCAATTTTTAATGTTAAATTTTTAATGTTTAATTCAAAATTCAAAATTCAAAATTCAAAATTACCACGCAGTGGTTTTACGATGGTGGAGCTTATATTTGTTATAGTGCTTATGGGTATAATGGCTTATATTGGTGGAAATTTTTTACCTGACAATAGACTCTTAAATGATACCAATTTTCTTACCATGAGTATTAAACAAACACAAAAAAATGCTCTCTTGTATGATGTAGTAGGATTCTTGAAACCTTGGAGCGTAGAAGATAACTCAACATGTATAGATTTGAACATAGCCAAACTAGAAGCAAAAGATATTAAAGCGCAAAAGCCTCATAAATTTAGCTCAATTATAAGTGTAGATGGAAATAGTACACTATGCTTTGATAATTTTGGCAGACCATATCAAGGGGGACACCTTTTGCTTAAGAATTTAGATATAAATATAACTAAAGATACCATAACTAAAAGCCTTAGCTTGTTTCCGATGTCAGGTTATGTTATAATAAAAAACTAAATTTTTAAAGGTTCTTGATATATGGCTAAAAATCAACTGATTCAATATATACACCCTGTTGAACTATCTATGCTTTCTTATGACGGCAGCCATTTTGAGAGTCTAAAAACAAAAGAGAATTTATACACAGTATCAAGAGTTTTATATGACGATATCGTAGTATATAGTTTTAAAATTCCCAAAACAACTATGAATGATGATTTAAACTCTTTGGTTGAAATCAAGATGTATGAAGAGGCAGGACTTGATGTAAATCAACTCTACAAGATAACATACATCATAAAAGAGCTTGATTTTGATGAAATGTCTTTGATAGAAGCTTTTGCGATAGAGATAGATACTCTAAAAGAAGTTTTTCAAAAAGCTATAAAAAAAGTTAAATATATAGATTGTTTGGCTCTGCCATTTTTTTCTTATACAACTTTTTATACAAATAAAATTTTAATTCCCAAAAATGATGTTTTTGTCTATATAGGCGATAATGAGGCATTTCTTAGCTTTTATAAAGATGGCTCATATATATCTACAAAATCTATACTTAGCCTAAATGAGATAATTAAAAAACTAAATGCACAAGATATAGAGATTAACTTAGAGAAACTAAAAGAGATACTCCTTGACAAAGGTCTCAAGCAGGAGTTATATGAAAAAATCGATAGTGAATTTTTTATATCACTTGAATCAATTTTTTCAGATATTTTGACCAAGATAAACAATGTAGCCATACACAATAGAAGTGTATTTGACTTCGACGGTATTGATAGGATATTTTTTAGTACAAGAGATGGCAGAGTCAAAGGGCTCAAAGAGTTTGCGATAAATTTTGGTTTTAAAGAAGCTGAAATTTTGGATTTCAACATCTTTAGAGAAAAACATACGAGCGATTTTCTGGGGCATGTAGTTGCTTCTTATGGATTTGACAAATATATACAAAAATCAGATCTGCAAAATGTGACCATCTTTAAAAAACCACCATCCTTTCTAACGACACATACTGGCAAACTAGCTATTTGGATTGTTGGATTTTCAGCCATTTTATTGGCAGTATTTATATATTTTTATATTTTTGCACAAAACTTGCAAAATCAAAAAGACATCTTAGAGACAAAATACCAAGCTATACAACAAAGAGCAAAGATATACAAAAAAAAGATAAGAGCTGAGATAAATCAGATAAAAGTAGTAAAAAAAGAGATAAAAAAACAAGATTTGGTTTATGAAAATATAAAAGCAAGCGTTTCAAAATTGGAGAACATAAAGGGTAAAGATAATAGCTATATAAGTTTTTTAGCTAGTATAAATTCACTCTTGCAAAAGTACAGACTCAAAGCAAGAAGCATAGAGCAAAAAGGACGTACAAAAATGACCATAGAGGTAGTTTCAAGCTATGGTGATAGAGATAAAATAGCAAAATTTTTAAAAGCACTAATAAAAGATGGTTTTACAAATGTAAAAACAGACGAAATCAAACTAGATAAGAAAAGATACATAAGCAAAATTGAGATTGAACATGAATAAGATAGAAAAGTACCTAACAAGCGTGGATAGGAGACAAAAATATCTCATATATTTGATGATTTTTGGTTCTATTTTTTATATATTTATTCAAGTTATGATGCCTTTAAGGCAAAATATTGATACTCTCCAAAGCCAAACAGAGGATTTGGAAGTAAAATTATCTAACAACTCTCTTGTGAAGCTCAAGAGACAAAAAAATCTAAAGAAAAAAGAACTCTTTTTACTAGAGTCAAAAAAACAAAAACAAAAAGAGGATATAAACCATCTCATATCCAAATTATATAAGTTAAAGTATGCGTTTTATGATAAAAAAGAGTGGGCAAAGAGTATTGATTATATACTAAGATACTCTTTAGTTAGAAATTTAAAGATAGAGTATCTTAAGAGTTTTGATGTAAAAGATACGGCAAGTAATGGACTACTTAAGCAAAAAGGAACTCTTGAGATAAGCGGTAGTGGAAACTATACTGATATAGTAGCATTTGTTTCATATATAGATAATTTAAATACGCTTTTACAGTTTGAAAGTATGGAGATAAAACTAGCCGATATTGGGTTAATATTTAAACTTAAAATTGATATGTATGGGATAGGGCTATGAAATATTTATTGATTTTATTGTTTTTGGCTTCAGCCGTTCTTGGAGGTAACATCTCTGAAAGATTGGATAGGCTCATACAAGATAAGCAGGTAAATAGGGTTGTAAACTTGAAGTATAATCCATTTTTTACCAAAAAAGAAGAGAAAAAACTAAAGAAAAAAGAGATAATTACCAAGAAAAACAAAAAAACACAAAAATTAAAGTTGATAACGATTTTTAATGGCAAAGCCTTTATAAACGATAGATGGCTGGGTAAAAATGACAAGATATATGGTTATAAAGTTAAAAAAATTTTAAATAATAATGTGATTCTTGAAGGTAAAAATAGATACTTGACCTTAAGATTTGAAAAAACAAAAGAGATTTTAAAAGTGAGGAAACAGTAAACATGAAGATTAAATTTATGATATTTACATTGGTATTTTTGGCTACATCAGCTTTTTCAAATTGCGAAAATAAGTTTTTCTCATTTAGCGTAAAAAACAACTCAAGCAAAAGCATTAATACGCTAGATATACTAGAAAATATCACTGATACATGTAAGATGACTATGATATTTGAAGATAATTTTGTACAGACAAAATTGCAAAAAAAACTAAATTATATAAATGTTAAAAATTTCTCGCTAAAAGAGCTTTTGAATATGCTACTTAGTGATAGAAATCTTTTTTATACGCTAGACAAAAACCAAAAAGTCTTAAAGATCTCATATGTAAAGAGTAAAACATACTTTATAGATTATGTTAGTTTTACAAAAAGAACAAGCACAACAAACAAAACCATAAAAACAGGTTCAAGTGGAGCTGGTGGTGCAGAAGATTCTTCTACAACTATGGATTTTACATCAGATTTCCAATTTTGGAACAAAATAGAATCTGAAATCAACAGTATATTGACAAGGAATAAAGATGGAAATAAAGCACAATCAAAAGCTCTTGTAAATCAAGATGCGGGAATGCTCACTGTCACAGGTAATAAAAAACAACTCGATAGTGTTGAATTGTATCTAAAAGAGATGATGAAAAGACTACATAAAGAGATACTCATAGAGGCAAAACTGATAGAAGTTACATATAGTCATAACAAGACAGATGGTGTAGATTGGAGCAAGTTTCAGTTAAGCATAAATGGTTCTAGTGATGCAGCAAGACAAAGAACAAGTGGAGGCTTAACAACAGGTTTTAAAAAGCCAAACTATTTGATAGGATACAATTTTTCCATGACTGGCTTGATAAAATTCTTAAAAACACAAGGTGATGTTAAGGTAGTATCAAATCCAAAAGTGATGACATTAAATAACCAACCAGCAGTCATAAATGTGGGAACTGAAGTCAACTATAGGTATAATAGTGGCAGCACCACAACTACTTCAAGTGGAGGAACCACGACAACTCCAAGCTATACGACTGACTCAACATTTGTTGGGGTTACGCTAGATATCACTCCTCAGGTCACAGATGACAACTTTATCATGTTAAAAATCAACCCAATAGTAAGTGAGATATCCAAAGAGCATGTAGATGCCAATGGTGTGCCATTTTTAGCACCAGATATAAAGATAAAACAACTCTCATCTGTAGTGAAAGTGAAAGATGGCAATAAGATACTCATAGGTGGCTTGATAAATAAAAATGAGAGCTTGACAAATACAAGTGTTCCGCTTCTCTCTTCCTTGCCCTTTATAGGTGGAGCTTTTAAAAGTAGTGCGAAAGTTATCACAAATAGTGAGCTTATAATCGTACTGATTCCTCATATCGTAGATGTGAATAGAAAACCAAATTTAAGTGAGTTCGATATATCTATATCTAAAAAAGCTAAAAAATGAGAGATTTTGAAGAAGCTAAGAGACTTTTTGTTGATGTGATAGATGCAAAATTTTATTTTGATAGTACAAGTGCGGAAGTTTCAAGATACAAGATAGAAAATGCCATCAAAGAGAGATATGCACCTCTTATTTTTCTTATAGGAGACCCAGGCGTTGGCAAGAGTTATATTTTAAAGCTCATAAGTGGTGAATTAGAAAAACAAAAACTCAGTATATTTATAGACCATCCATTTTTTGACAAAAGAGATTTACTTAAGATTTTGTATGAGGCAAAAGACTTAGAGTTTGATAAAACTATAAATTTTAATGCTTTAAAAGAGAAGCTTTTGAAAGAGTACGAGGATGACCAACATACTATTTTTATTGATGAAGCGCAACTCTTAAACGAGGATCAGTTTGAGCTTATCAGGATTTTAGGTGATACAAAGATTTTTCAATTTGTGCTTTCAATGCACAAAGAAGAAGGGTGCGTGATACTTGAAAAAAAACACTTCAAATCAAGAACAAAAGTTGTTGTTGAGTACGGAAGATTGCATTATAATGAAGTTTATAGATATATACAAAGTACACTTTTGATGAAAAACCATAGTGAGATAGCACTTATGTTTTCAAAAAAAGATGCTCTAAAAATAACAAAATACTGCGAAGGCAATTTTAGGACTGTCAAAAAAATTGTCTTTACGCTTTTATCTCTTTTGGAATATGCTAAGAAAAATGGATTGAAAAAATACTCTGATATCAACTCTTGTCTTTTGCAGATGAGTGCATTGGAGATAGGTGTGATTCATGACTGATAGAGCATTTGAAGAGCTACAAAGAAGGTGTAAAAGGCTAAAAAACAAAAGATTTTTGAAGTGGTTTTTAGCTTTAGTGCTATTTGCAATAGTCGTAATGTTTGTTATTTTTAATTTTTATATTGATAAACCTGTAAAAAAAGAGTTACCCATAAAGAAAGTAGTCAAACCAGCTAAGCCTAAAAGAGTCTTATTGAAAATTAAAAAAACCACGCAAAAGCCAATAAAAAAGAAAATTACAAAAAAAGATAAATATAATACTATTGTTTTAAATTCAACCATAGTCATACCAAAAGTGACAATTCATCAACCAAAAACCAAAAAATTGGTTGTAAAAAAAGAGATAAAAAAAGTAGCTGTTATGCAAAAAGAACAGAAGCAAGTAGTGGATATAAAAGTTACATTATTAAAAGATGAACAATCCTTGATAAAGGACAATCAAGAGCATGAAAATTTTAACTCCACTCTTAGTTTGGCAAAGTACTATTATAAACACTCTAAATATGAAAAAGCGATATATTTTGCAAAAAAAGCAAATCGTTACAAGCCATCATCCTTTAAACCCTGGGAATATTATGCTAAATCTAAAACAAAACAAAACAAACAACCTGAAGCTATTGAGGCGATAAAACAGTATTTGTCATATTTTGACTCTGATGAGGCAATGAAGTTGCTCCAAGAGATAGGAGGCAAAAAATGATAAAAGTATTATTTGTATTTTTAAGCTTTTCGACTATAGCTTTTTCATATACAAAAGGTGAAATAGTTGATGATTACAAGAATGAAAACTATAAAAAAGTTTGTATATATGGTACGGTTGCAAATAGTAAAGATGAGGCTATTTTGTCATTGATAGCAAATGCATGCTTAAAAATCGACAGTATAAATCCTCTAGGAACAATCATAAAAAAAATGGTTTCAACCAAAAAATATAGAGAAAATGCATCATATTTTGCGACTATAATTCTTCAGAAAAAGTTGATTTATCAGTTTATGAATGATGGTATAGATTTGAGCAATCTGAGACTACCTAGGACTTCATATATACTATCTGTGATATTTGAAAATCTTGTTAAAAAAAACTATAAAATAATAGATAAAAAAACAGATAAAATCAAAATAGTTTTAAAAAATAAAACATATATACTCTGGCGTTCAAACTCGAAGCCTACCAAGATATATGTTGATGAGTATAGAGATGGTGTTTTGTTTAAACACTATTGGTATCTATAGATAAGGATAATCGGATGATCCAAAAAAAGATAAGAATCGGTGATATATTAGTTGAGCAAGGGCTTATCACAAATGATCAGCTCTTGAACGCACTAAAAGAGCAAAAAGAGAGTAATTATTCTAAAAAACTTGGTGAAATATTTATAGATGATGGGTATCTTAGTGAGCGAACATTTGCAGAGATATTGGCTGAACAATTAGATATAGAGTTTGTAGATTTGTATGGCACTGAAGTTGACTTCAATCTTATTTTAAGATATTCTTTGAAGCTCTTAAAAACTTCGCTCGCCATACCTTTTGAAGAAGATGATGAGTTTATACATGTAGCAGTTGTTGACCCGCTTGATTATGAGGCACTGGAACTACTAGAGAGAAGTATCGCTACTAAGCCTATAAAATTATATATGTCATTAAAGAACGATATTAATCATATATTTGAAAGATTTGAGATAATCTCTACAACAAAATTTATAGTGGATAATATAAAAAAAGAGATATCCTCAAATACCTATAAAGCCGATAGTGAACAGAGCTCCGTTATGCAACTTATAGAGCAAATTGTAAAGAGCGCTATTAAAAGTAATGCTAGTGATATCCATATAGAGCCATCAGGTTTCAATGTCTCTATAAGAAGTCGAATTGATGGAGTGCTAAGAGAAAATTTTGTTTTTGATATAGATATCTATAATGCACTCGCATCTCGTATAAAAATCTTGGGAAATCTAGATATTAGCGAAAAAAGAAAAAGTCAAGATGGAAGATTTTCTATGAATATCGGAAAACACAAGTATGACTTCAGACTTTCAACTGCTCCTACTATGTTTGGTGAATCTATTGTTATGAGGATACTGGACCAACAAAAGATACTCTTAAAATTAAGAGATTTGGGTATGGATGACCACAATATAAAGGTTTTTGAAGAGATTTTAAAATCCCCATATGGTATCATTTTTGTCACTGGTCCAACAGGAAGTGGAAAGACTACGACTCTATATGCTGCATTAAATGAGATAAAAAGCATAGAAAACAAAATGATAACCATAGAAGACCCGATAGAATATCAACTCCCCTTGGCACAACAAATCCAGATAAATGAAAAGATAGGCTACTCTTTTGCACAGGCTCTTCGCTCCATATTAAGGCAAGATCCAGATATCATAATGATTGGTGAAGTAAGGGACAGTGAAACTCTAAATATCGCAGTTCAAGCATCTCTCACTGGTCATCTAGTTTTTACAACGCTTCATACAAATGATGCTCCAAGTGCGATAACAAGGATGATACAGATGGATTTGGAGCCATACCTTATAGCTGATTCACTTGTAGGGGTTATGGCTCAAAGACTCGTGCGGAAGATTTGCCCACATTGTAAAAAAGAACACAATCCCCCAAAAAAGATGGTAGAAAAAATAGAAAAATACTTGCCACAAGATTACAAATTTTACAAGGGTGAGGGCTGTATAAGGTGTGGATTTAGTGGATATAGTGGACGAACTATGATAAGCGAGATACTCCAAATCAGCGAAACCATTTCGCATCTGATATCGATAAACATGAATAAATACGAAATAGCCAAAAAAGCAGAAGAAAATGATGGCTTTGTGCCGATGAGAGTTGATGGTGTCAAAAAAGCATTGCAAGGCATAACAACACTAGATGAAGTTCTAAGAGTGGCAAAATAATATGAAATACTTCGAGATAGAGTATATAAAAAATGGTGTTAAAAATACCATAATTCTTCCATATTCTAATAAACTCGAAGCTATACAGGGTTTTAAATCAAAAACTTTGGGAGTTTTTTTAAATATACATGAAACTCCTGAGCCAATATCTGTAAAACTAGGCAGATTAAAAGATAAAATCAAAGACAAGCTAAGAGCAAAAAAAGTACCTCTTGAGCCATATATTGCTTCACTGCGTCAGGTTTCTACGATGCTAAATGCTGGTCTTCCCATAACAACTTGTTTAGAAGATGCTATCCAAACGACCGAGCATAAGAGATTAAATAGCATATATACAATTGTCTTAAGAGAGGTAGAGAGTGGCTTGAATCTTTCATCAGCATTCAAGGAGTTTGAAGATGAAGTTGGTGCCATCTCTATCGCGATGCTTGATTTGGGTGAAAAAACAGGTACGCTTGATGAATCTATAGACAAACTAGCAGATATACTGCAAGAAGTATATGACAACAGAATGAAACTAAAAAAAGCAACAAGGTATCCAACTGTCGTTATATTTGTTATGATTGTAGCTTTTTCATTTGTGATTACTCTAGTAGTTCCACAATTTCAATCAATGTTTGCAGAGTATAATACAAAGCTCCCTTTTCCTACTATCTTACTCTTATGGATAGAGCATGCGATAGTTAACTATGGTCTATTTGTGCTTGTAGGGGCAGTGGCTATAAGTATGGTATTGTCTATGGCATATAAGAGAAGCCAAAAATTTAAACTAAATTTTGATAGATACATGCTAAAAGTCTATATAGTAGGTAAGGTCATATATCTATCCATGATAGGTAGATTTATATATGTTTTTGATAGACTATCAGCTTCGGGGATACCCATGATTGATGCCCTTGGTACTGCTATCGATATAGTTGAAAATTCATATTTAAGACAAAGACTAAGTGGGATAATTGAAGCCATAGAAGAGGGAAAAAGCTTAAAAGAGGGTTTTGAAGATACAAAACAGTTTGAAAGTATGATTATCCAGATGATAAGTGCTGGTGAGAGTAGCGGTTCTCTTAGTAAAATGCTAAATAAGATTTCTGATATATTTAGAAAAAAGTATAGCTACCTAGTAGATAATGTCTCAACGATGATAGAGCCTCTTTTGATTGCAGCCATAGCGGGATTTGTTCTGCTTTTGGCATTAGGTATATTTTTACCTATGTGGTCTATAGCTGAGGCAGTGGGTAATTGACATGGATATGCAAGCTGGAAGTATAGCAGTGGCAATTCTTAGTACCATAGTACTTGGTATTGTATTTTGGATTATAAAGAAAATTACAAATATTTAAATGCAAGTAAGAAGTATATTGTAGTTGGCTGTTGATGTTCCATTGACATCAATTAAAACAAAATCTCCTGCATCTATAGTTTTGCCTTTGTAACTACAAGTATTACTTTGGTTTGTATAAAAAGCATATATCCAAAA
>JALUXT010000057.1 GCA_027013245.1 Campylobacteraceae bacterium | reverse complement strand
TTGGATATGCTATAGAGTATGATTATATTGATCCTGTTGAGTTAAAGCATACCCTTGAAACAAAAAAGATGAATGGACTTTACTTGGCTGGGCAGATAAATGGAACTACAGGTTACGAAGAAGCCGCGGCTCAAGGTTTGATGGCAGGCATCAATGCTAGCCTTAGCATAGATGAAAAAGAGCCTTTGATACTAAGACGAGATGAAGCTTATATAGGTGTTTTGATAGATGATTTGGTGACAAAAGGCACAAAAGAGCCTTATAGGATGTTCACAAGCCGTGCTGAATACAGGCTTCTTTTGCGTGAAGATAATGCTGATTTGAGATTGAGCCATTATGGATATAAGCTAGGTTTGATTGATGAAAAAACTTATGATAAAGTTGTAAAAAAACAGCTTCAAACAAAGGAAGGTTTAGCTTATCTTGAAGATACAATTCTCACGCCATCAAAAGAAAATATTGCGTATTTGACCCAGATTGATGAAGATAAAATAACAGATAAAGTTAGTTTGCAAAAGATAGTGGCGAGAAAATCTTTTGATTTGCACAAACTTGAAAAACTCTCACCTATATTTGAAAACTTTACACTTGAAGCTAAAAAACAGATTCTAGTGGAAGCAAAATATAAAAATTATATCGAAAAACAAAAATTACAAATTGACAAAATGAAAAATCTAATGACCGTAAAGATACCTCCTATGATGGATTTTAGCTCGATTTCAGGACTAAGCAATGAAGTCATAGAAAAGCTACAAAAATTTAACCCACCAACTCTTTTTGCTGCAAGTGAGATAAGTGGCATAACGCCCGCCGCATTAGATATATTGCAAATTTATGTAAAAATAGCAGGGAGAAAATAGTCATAAATGTTTACAATTAATCTTGCATGCTTTTTTCTCGAAAAGTCCTAATTTTTTATAATTATATGCTATTAAAAGAAAGTGTCCATAGCAATTAATAAACACTCTTTTTTGTCACAAGGTGTATAAAATTATGTTTTATTAACATAATTAATATATATTAAGAGCAATATCATCTTGGTTTAAAAATTAATTAGATAGAATGATTAAAATAAAAATGAAAGGAAAAAAATGGCTGTAAAAAAAGAAAGAAGAGATTTTCTTGGCATGACACTTGGTGGTTTTACTGCTCTTGGTGGTATAGCCGCTCTTGGTGTGGCAAAAAGAACATGGGATCCACTGCCTAGCGTTATGGCGGCAGGATTTTCAACTATAGATTTAAGTGTAGCAGAGCCTAACAAACTATATGTTGCAAAATGGAGGGGAAAACCTATCTTTATACTTAAAAAAACTTCGGATATGAAAAAAGATCCAAGAGAAGTGATAGTTGATGGTAGTAGATATCTCATCTGTATTGGGATTTGTACGCATCTTGGGTGTATCCCGTCTTATTTTCCTAAAAAACATAAATTTATTTGTGCTTGTCATGGTGGTCAATATGATTCAAATGGCTATGTTACAAAATCTCCTCCTCCGCTACCTTTATATATTCCTCCATTTAAGCTAGAAGGAACTAAAGTAGTGATTGGCGAAGAAGGTCCAGAATTTAAAAAACTTAAAGCCGCTGGCTTAACAGCATAAGGGAGGGCAAATGGCACATTTTACAAAAGCAACGAGTATTAATGAGTGGCTAAATCAAAGACTTGCTGTTGATTCAGTGAAAAAAGTTTTAGCAACAGAATACTGGATTCCTAAAAATATAAATTTTTTATGGGCAATGGGTATGATTTTGGCAGTGACTTTTGGTCTTTTGCTGATTTCTGGGATATTTTTACTTATGTATTACAAACCAGATACAAAACTAGCATTTGATAGCGTTAATTATACGATCATGAGTCAAGTCGGCTATGGCTGGCTTTGGAGACATATTCACGCAGTTGCAGCTTCGGTTATATTTTTGATTATATACATACATATGTTTACGGCTATATACTATGGTAGTTATAAAAAAGGCAGAGAGATGATATGGATCTCAGGTATGCTTCTTTTTGTAACATTTTCTGCAGAAGCTTTTAGTGGTTATATGCTTCCTTGGGGACAGATGAGTTACTGGGCTGGTACAGTTATCACGGATATCTTTAGTCTTGGGTCATTGGATTTGACTGGATTGGTTCAATGGATTAGAGGAGGATTCGTCCCAGGTGATGCATATCTCACAAGATTTTTTATGCTTCATGTTGTCTTGCTTCCATTGGTTATAATGGCTCTTATCGTATTTCACTTTGCAACACTAAGAATTCCGCATGTAAACAATCAAGATGGTGAAGAAGTTGATTTTAAAGAAGAAAGCGAAAAATACCTTTCAGGCGACACGAGACATTCAAAAGTTATACGATTTCAATTTGATTTTTTAAGTAAAGATATTGTAGTTTTAGGCTTTTTCCTGACCTTCTTCTTTTATTTGGTATTTTTTCATTTTGAATTTGCGATGGATCCAGTGAACTTTGATCCTGCAAATGGACTCAAAACACCAACACATATTTATCCTGAATGGTACTTCTTATGGACTTATGAAATATTACGACCATTCCCTAAAAATCCGGGATTATTAGCTTTTGGTTTTGCACAAGCTATCTTTATATTTTTACCTTTCTTGGATCGAAGCCCTAATGTTGCTCCTGCAAGTAGAAGAGGCGCATTTAAAGTATGGTTTTGGCTATTACTCATCACGATGATAGTACTTACTATTATGGGTAAATTACCACCTGAGGGTGTTTATAAAACCTATGGTCCGCTACCAGCGAGCATCTTTATTTTAGTATGGCTTGCTCTGCCAATAATCACCAAATTTGAAAAACCTATTGGGGGGAAATAATGAAAGAATTAAAAATATTAGCGGTACTTGTATTTTTCACACTTCTTACCTATTGGGGTGTAGAGCCTTTTGCACATAGCAAGATGCATAAACATGTAGTTGATCAAAATTTTGCATATTCTGATTTAAAACCAATCGGGAAAACTGGTGATGTCACCAGTGGGAAAGCCCTGGTTATGGGTGCAGGTGCATGTCTTGGATGTCATAGTATAAAATCACAAGGTTTGACAGCTCCGATGGATGCAAATGGTGCAGCAAACGCTTATGGTGTCAATCCACCAGATTTAAGTGAAGTTGGTGCTTTATTTGATGCTAAATTTTTAGCTAATCTTATAGAAAATCCTGTAAAAGCTCTGAAACTTGAGCATAAATTTGATGGCAAAACTAGATCTTTTCCTATGCCAGCATTTGGTGGAGCAGGTGGAGACAAAGACCAAGAAGTAGCAGATATGGTTGCATACTTGCAGTCTATCGCCAAAAAAGTAACTCCTGTAGAAGCTTACGAGGTAAGTTGCGGAAGATGTCATGCTAATAGATATGGTAAGTGGACACAAATCGGTATGATTCCAAAAACTAAGTCAAACATCGTTACAAATCAAGATGTTGACCTTTTGAAATTTAAAGTAAAAGTAGCTGACTATCAAAATACTTTAGTTAAATATACAGGAAAACTTCCTCCTGATCTTTCTATTATGATAAGAGCAAGAAATGAAGAATTCCTTAAAACTTTTGTAGAAAATCCTCAATCTCAATTACCAGGGACTGGTATGCCTAGAGTTGGATTATCAAAAAAAGGATATGAAAAAGTAGTTTCTTACCTTGAAGAAACAGGAGATCCTAGCAAACCTGCTCGTGATGCTCTTGGGCCTTGGGTAATAGGCTTTTTTATAATATTTACAATACTAGCGTTATTATGGAAAAAATCAGTGTGGAAAGAACTACACTAGTTTAAAATTTATCTAACCCGAACATACAGTTCGGGTTAGATTTTTGTAGCTGTTTTGTTTGAATGTTAATTGTAGTTAGATAGTTATTATTTTTCTTCGTAAGCACCGATAGATAAGATTTTATCTACTCGTCTTTTTACTCTTTCTTCTGGACTTATCTTCTCCATCTCATCTATAAAATTTAAAAAATACTCTTTAATCGCTTTTGCAGCACCAACTTTGTCTCTATGCGCTCCAACCATTGGTTCTTCTAAAACATCATCGATAAGTTTCATCTTGTATAAATCTTCAGAGGTAATTTTCATGGCTTTAGTGGCACTCTCTTGCTTAAGAGGATCATTCCATAAGATTGCAGCACAACCTTCAGGTGATATAACAGCAAAAACAGAATATTTCATCATAACTATTTTATCAGCAACACCTAATGCTAAAGCTCCACCGCTTCCACCTTCTCCGATGACAACAGAAAGTATTTTTGTTCTGTTATCACTCAGCTCAAAAAGATTTTTTGCAATCGCTTCACTTTGACCCCTCTCTTCTGCTTCTAATCCAGGATATGCACCTGGTGTATCTATAAGAAACAAGATAGGTATATCAAATTTTTCCGCCATCTTGGCAATTCTTAAAGCTTTACGATATCCCTCTGGGTGAGGCATACCAAAATTTCTTTTTAATTTATTTTTTGTACCTCGACCTTTTTGCTGGCCGATAAGTATAACTTTTTTTCCGCCGATATAACCCATATATGCGAGCATTGCCTCATCATCACGAAATGCTCTATCTCCATGTAAAAGATAGGCATCATCGAGTATTAACCGAACATAATCCATCGTATATGGACGATCAGGATGGCGAGCAAGTTGTAATTTTTGGTAATCATTTAAGTTTTTATATACTTTTGATATCTCTTTTTTGAGATTCTTTTGTAGAATTTCAACTGCCGGCAAATCGCCCTTTATTTTTGCATTTGAAATATCATCGTCTAAACTTTTTATACTCTTTTCAAAATCTAGATATGTAGCCATTTAAGTCTCTCCCTAGATCTTTTTAAAGATAACTGATCCGTTTGTTCCGCCAAAGCCAAAAGAGTTACTCATAACAATATTTACATCAGCTTTTCTAGCCTTGTTTGCTATATAGTCCAAATCACAATCAGAATCTAGAGTTTCATAATTTATAGTAGGAGGTAAAATCTGATCTCTTATGGCCATTAATGACACAACAGCTTCTATGGCTCCTGCAGCTCCCAAGCAGTGTCCTATCTGACCTTTTATAGAGCTCATCAAAGGAACATCTTTTTCAAAAAGCATCTTAACCGCAGCTGTTTCATTTTTATCATTTGCAGCGGTACTAGTACCATGTGCATTTATATAGTCTATATTCGGGCAACCAGCCATCTCATATGCTGCTTTCATGGAGCGGTAAGCACCACCGAGTTCAGGAGTAGTTATGTGGTAAGCATCGCCACTTTCACCAAATCCAATAAGCTCTCCATATATGTGAGCTCCTCTAGCTACTGCGTCTTCATAAGATTCAAGTATCAATGCACCTGCTCCTTCTCCGATAATAAAGCCATCTCTGTCTTTATCAAATGGTCTAGAGGCATGAGTTGGGTCATCATTTCTAGTTGAAAGTGCTTTCATGGATGAAAATCCGCCAACGCCAACGGCGCAGATAGCAGCTTCTGCTCCAACTACTAGCATCTTATCTGCTCCACCTGTCATGATAGTCTTGGCAGCTGCGCTTATAGCATGAGTTCCAGCAGCACAAGCCGTCACTGAAGATATGTTTGGACCTTTGATTTTGTGTGCAATTGCGACAAAACCTCCAAGCATATTTACTAAAGCTGAGGGAATAAAAAACGGTGATATTCTTCTTGGACCCCTATCATCGCAGACCAAAGAGTTTTTTTCTATAGCTATGAGTCCGCCGATACCAGAAGCTGAACTAACTCCAAATCTATCTGCGTCAAATGAGTCAAATTTTGCATCTTCCATCGCTTCAGCAGCTGCTTTAATTCCAAGTTGAATAAATCTATCTGCTTTTTTAACATCTTTTGGATTCATAACAGTTTTTGGATCAAAACCTTCAATTTCTCCAGCAATTTTTACCGAATGATTAGTTGTATCAAATGAACTAATCCTTTTAATGCCACATTTTCCATCAAGTATAGCCTTAAAAGAACTCTCTTTGTCTAAACCGACTGAATTTATCATGCCTAAACCTGTAACAACTACTCTTCTCAAAACAACTCCTTCTTCTGTGCTGAAAATGTACCAGCCTTCTTTATAAGGCTAGTACAAAAAACTAATTTAATATATCTTATTTGTGTGTTTCTATGTATTTTATAGCATCATTAACTGTTATGATTTTTTCAGCATCAGTATCTGGAATTTCGATATCAAATTTTTCTTCTAATGCCATAACTAACTCTACAACATCCAATGAATCAGCACCTAAATCTTCAACAAATTTTGACTCTTCTTTTACTTCATCAGGGTTTACATTTAACTGCTCAACAACTACTTCTTTTACTTCTTCAATTAGTGCCATCACTAACTCCTTTAAAAATTTTCCCTCATTTTATCTAAAATAACTTTAAATTAAGGTATATTGCCATCATATCACATGTAAAGTCCACCGTTTATTTTCAAAGCAATTCCAGTTACATAAGAAGCATTATCACTAAGTAAAAATGCCACAGCTTCTGCTATATCAGTTGGTGTTCCAAATCTTTTTAATGGGATATTATCAGTATATGATTTTTTAACATCGTCGCTCAATTTATCTGTCATTTCAGTCTCTATAAATCCAGGGGTTACTGCATTAAATCGCAATCCTCTAGAACTTCCTTCTTGTGCAAAACTTTTTGTTAAAGCTATCAATCCACCTTTACTTGAACTATAGTTTACTTGCCCTGCATTTCCTGTTTCACCAACTATTGACGCTATATTTACAACGCTACCAAATCTTTTTTTCATCATAACTTTCATAGCTTCACGACAACCCACAAATGCAGAAGTAAGATTTACATGTAGCACATCATTAAAATCCTCAACACTCATACGAATGGCGAGCTTATCTCTAGTAATACCAGCATTATTAACTAAATAAGACAGTTCTCCATCGCTATCCACTATCGTCTTTATCCCATCTATAAACGCTTTTTCATCAGCTACATCAAAACCGATCACAGCTGCTATGCCACCAGTAGCTTCTATCTCTTCTTTCAAAGCATCCGCTTCACTTGGGCGAGAACGGTAATTTATCCAAACTTTAAGACTCTTGCTAGCTAGTGTAATAGCAATTTGCCTACCAATTCCACTAGCTGCCCCTGTTACTAAAACATTTTTACCACTAAATTTCATATCTATCTCCTTTATACTAATGGTTTATCCATCTCTTTTGGAATTTTTAAACCCATCAGCTTTAAAACTGTTGGGGCCATATTGTTTAAGCCTCCGTTTTTCACTTTTTTTACATTTTTTGCTTTTACGAAACAAAAAACATCAAATGTTGTATGATTTGTCAGCATCTCTCCTTTTTCATTTGACATTTGCTCGCAATTTCCATGGTCACTTGTCAAAACAAAAGCATAATCTTTTTCGCTACATTTATCCAAAATCCTACCTAATTGCAAATCAACTGCTTCAACTGCTTTTGTAGCAGCTTCAAGATTTCCTGTATGCCCTACCATATCTCCATTTGCAAAATTTACCACTATAAAGTCATATCCGCTGTCTATTGAAGATAAAACTGCATCACCAACTTGGACACTACTCATCTGCGGTTTCAAATCATAAGTTGCGATTTTTGGACTTGGAATTAAAATCCTACTTTCTCCAGCATCAGGTTCTTCCGTACCACCATTTAGAAAAAATGTAACATGTGCATACTTTTCAGTTTCGGCAGTATGAAGCTGAGAGAGATTGTTTGAAGAGATAACATCTGCGAGTGTATTTTTTGGTGGAATTGAGGCAAACATCACTTCAAAAGGATATGAACTGTCATACTCGCTCATCGTTATACTTTTTATTCCACTGTTTTTTCTTGAAAATTCACTAAAATCTTTCAAACCGATTGCTTTTGAAAGCTCTCGCATCCTATCATTTCTAAAATTTGCAAAAATCACACCATCATTTTCACTCATCCCTTTATATGCACCAAAGCTAGTCGGCTCTATAAATTCGTCAGTTATATCTTTTTCGTAAGATTTTTTTATATAATCTTCTATATTTTCATTTGTTGTAGGAATTGCTTCAACAATAGCTTTATAAGCCTTTTGTACTCTATCCCATCTATTATCTCTATCCATCGCATAATATCTGCCACAAATCGAGGCAATTTTTACCCATTTATCGCAAATATTTTCTAAGTTTTGCACAAAACCCAAACCAGAAACTGGGCTCACATCTCGCCCATCAGTTATCACATGTAAAAATACTTTTTTATTTGCATTCTTTGCTATCTTTGCAAGTGCGATAATATGGTCTATATGTGAATGTACTCCGCCATCACTCACCAAGCCTATAATATGTATATCACCCTTGACTTTTAGTATGTCTTTCAAAGCAGGATTGTCTTTTAGCGTATCTTCTTTGACAGATTTTGAAATTTTCACAAGATTTTGGTACATAACTCGCCCTGCACCTATACACATATGTCCTACTTCACTATTTCCCATCTGTCCAGCAGGAAGACCAACTGCAAGACCAGAAGTCTTAATCAAAGAGTTTGGCACATCTTTAAAAAGTTTATCATAGGTTGGCTTTTTAGCCTGTGCAAAGGCATTTGCCCTTGAATCTGGATTATATCCAATCCCATCAGTTATAATTAAAACAGTCTTTTGAAGGTTTCTCACCTTTTTATCCTTTTAAATACGATTATAAGCAATATTTTACTAAAATTATACTTTCAATAAAATATAAGGGCACCTTCTATGCTATATTGGTTCTACCAAATTTTTCATATTAATATTTTTCAATATATCACAGTGCGCTCTGGCATAGCTTTTTTTGTCTCTTTAATCATATCTATGATTTTAATGCCAAAATTTATAAAATGGGCAAAAAGTAAAAATGCAAATCAACCTATATATTCTTTAGCTCCACAGTCTCATCAGTCAAAAGGTGAAACTCCTACGATGGGCGGCTTAGTTATCGTTTTTTCTGCTCTCATGGCTATCTTGATTTGCGTAAAACTATCTAATACATTTGCTCTCATAGGTTTCGTGGTCATTGCTTTGTTTGGGCTTATTGGCATAAAAGATGATATTTCAAAGATTATCGGCAAAAATAATACTGCAGGTCTCAGTGCAAAAACAAAATTTTTGATGCAATTTGTATCTGCACTTGCGATTTCATACTTTTTATACTCTACCTCTTTGTTAAATCTTGATTTATATATACCATTTTATAAACATCCAGTCCTAAATATCGGATGGTTTGCCGTGATATTTTGGTCACTTGTTATGGTTTCTGCTAGCAATGCTGTAAATTTAACTGATGGCTTAGATGGCTTAGCAACTGTGCCTTCTATACTTTCTATGCTTAGTCTTGGAGTATTTGTGTATATTAGTGGGCATGCAATATTGAGCGGTTATCTACTACTTCCAAAAGTTAGTGGCATTGGAGAAGTTGTAATAATCGCAGCCGCACTCATAGGTGCGCTTGTTGGGTTTTTGTGGTATAACTGTTATCCTGCTGATGTATTTATGGGTGACAGTGGAAGTTTAAGTATCGGTGCGTTTATTGGGTATATGGCGATTATCTCTAAAAATGAGCTTTTATTGTTGCTCATTGGATTTGTCTTTGTGCTTGAAACACTTTCTGTTATCTTACAAGTGGGAAGTTTTAAAACCAGAAAAAAAAGAATCTTTTTAATGGCACCTATTCATCATCACTTTGAGATAAAAGGCTGGGCTGAAAATAAGATAATAGTAAGATTTTGGATTATAGCTCTAATCTCAAATATCATAGCACTAACTGCTCTTAAAATCAGATGATATCACTTTTTGGGCATGGAAAAACAACTAAAGCGATAGCAAAAAAACTGAAAAATTGCCAAATCTTTGATGATTGCTTCAAAGAAAAAAGTTTAGATGAGTTTGGAAATGAACTTCTTCCTGTAGAATTATTTAATCCAAAAGAGGATGATATACAAATCCCAAGTCCAAGTTTTCCACTAAATCATCCACTTATGAAAAAAGCAACAAACCTCATCAGCGAATATGATTTTTGGTACAGAGATATGCCCTTTTCGATTTGGATAAGTGGGACAAACGGCAAAACAACTACTACTCAAATGCTTGATTTTATCTTTAAAGACAGAGGCAGTGAGTGTGGTGGAAATATAGGAAATCCTCTCGCTAACCTAAATAAAAAAGATAAACTTTGGATACTTGAAACTAGCTCTTACATGCTTTTTCAAACAAAAGTTGCTACTCCAGATATTTACCTGCTTTTACCAGTAAAACCAGACCATTTAAGCTGGCATGGAAGTTTCGAAAATTACGAGAGAGCAAAACTAAGCCCACTTAGTAGAATGGTTGAGGGAAGCATAGCTATAATCCCACAAGCTTACAAAGATGTAAAAACTCTAGCAAAAAAGATAACTTACAAAGACGAATATGATTTGGCCAAGAAACTAGGAATTGACATAAAAAAAGTAAAATTTCAAGCTCCTTTTTTACTTGATGCCGTGTTAGCACTTTGCACCCAGAAAATTCTTTTGGGAGATATTGATTTTGATAAATTTAATACTTTTAAAACGGACGCTCATAAACTTGAAGCTTTTAAAGATAATAAAGGCAGAGTTTGGGTAAATGATTCAAAAGGCACTAATTTAGATGCAACTTTAGAAGCTATAAAAAGATATAAAGACAAAAACTTGATTCTCATACTAGGCGGAGATGACAAAGGGGTAGATTTAAAACCTCTTTTTGAAATGTTACAGCCCTTACATGTAAGAGTTTTTGCAATAGGCACAAATACCGATAAGATAGTAGATTTCTGCAAAGACATAGACAAAAGAGTCACAGCTTCATATGAACTGGGGAAGGCCATGGAAGAGATACAAAAAATCCATACATTAGATACAATAGCCCTCCTTTCACCTGCAGCTTCTAGCTTAGATCAATTTAACTCTTATATAGAGCGAGGAGAAATATTTAAATCTCTAGCGTTAAGCCTATAGGACAGTGATCACTACCTAAAATCTCATCGTGAATTTTTGCATCAGTTATCTTGTCTTTTAAATCAGATGAGACATAAAAATAATCTATCCTCCAACCCACATTGTTTCCTCTCGCCCCTGCTCGATACGACCACCAAGAGTATCTGTCTTTTATGTCTTTATTTACCTCTCTAAATGTATCTATGTAGCCATATGATAGAAATTTGTCTAGCCAATCTCTCTCCATCTTTAAAAATCCAGAAGTTTTTTCATTTGCCTTTGGACGGGCGATATCAATCTCTTTGTGAGCAGTATTTACATCACCACAAATGATGATTGATTTGCCTTCTTTTCTTAGAGCTTCGCAATGTTGTAAAAATCGTTCATAAAAAGCCATCTTATACTCTAGCCTTTCATCATTTCGTTGTCCATTTGGGAAATAAACATTAAAAAATACAATATCTTCAAAATGAAACTCATTTATTCGCCCTTCGTTAAGTATATCAACATCTTTTGCAGTATCTACATGTAAGGATTTTAAATCACTAAAAAGAGCAACGCCAGATTGACCTTTTTTACTTGATGAGTTAACATGTAACTCTTTAAACTCTTTATCAAATATACTTGCTGGTATCTGCTCTGCTTCTGCTTTTATCTCTTGAAGAGCTAAGAAATCAATATCAGCTTCATCAACCCACTTCAAAGCTTGTTTTTTGTCTACTGCTCTTATGCCATTTACATTCCATGATATAAAGTTTAATTTTCGCATTACTAACCTACCTTTTTTAATAATATTATACCCAAAATTAAAATCTTAAGAAGATAAGCCAATATTAAAGTTATTCAGCTATAATTTCAATCTCAAAATGAGTGGCTTGATAGCTCAGTCGGTAGAGCAGGTGACTGAAAATCACCGTGTCGGCAGTTCAATTCTGTCTCAAGCCACCACCTCTTTCTCACACAAGGTTGTGTTATCAGTATATTTTTACAAGGGTTTTTGGTTAGTTTCGGTCTTATTGTGGCAATTGGAGCTCAAAATATCTATGTCCTTAAAAAGGGGTTACTTAAAGAGCATACTTTCATAATAGCTCTTATATGTTTTATATTAGATGCTTCATTGATGATTTCTGGTGTCAAAGGCGTTGGAAAACTTCTTGAATTATATCCATCATTTTTTATCTATATCACTTGGTTTGGCATAGTTTTTCTGCTAATATATGGCTTACTTGCATTTAAAAATGTATTTTCTAATCAAAAGATGAAATTTAAAGCCAAAAAAGAAACAAACAGCCTAACGCAAACCATAATAGCAACACTTGCTATATCACTATTGAACCCTCATGTTTACTTGGATACTTTAATGCTTATAGGTTCTATAGGAAGTCATTTTAAAGGCGCAAATCAAAATCTTTTTATATTTGGTGCAAGTAGTGCATCTTTTATATGGTTCTTTTCGCTAGCATATGGAAGCAGAATCCTCATACCACTATTTCAAAAAAGTATAACTTGGAAAATGCTTGATTTATTTACAGCGTTTATCATGTTCTTTGTGGCTTATAGCTTTTATAACACACTATAATAGGCAAAGCCTATTTTTTAGTATGAAAATTTTTGGCTTGCCACTTTAGTCTTTTGTATTTTATCTGAGAGCGAATATTTTTAAATTTTTCTAAATCTTCCGTATGAATACTTATGCTCGAATGCTCTATATCATCTCCCGCGTCTATATCAATCAAACCAGCTTTGCTCATAGCAATCTTTTGAGAAGGAAAAACACTTCTATGTCCAGAAACGAGAAATGCGACCACAGCAGAGATGGCAGCATAGTGGGCAATCTCTATACCAAAAAGCTCAACAGCCATGATTATAGAGGCTATCGGAGCATTTGTAGTGCCGGCTAAAACACTCACAAATCCAAGAGCTGCAAAAAGAGCAACTTCATTGTGTATAAGATGTCCAAAGAGTACTCCGCTAGTGGCTCCAACATAAAAAATAGGTGTAACTATACCACCACTTCCTCCGCTTCCAAGCGAAATTGAAGTAAAAAGTGTCTTGAGTATAAAATCATACCAATGAATATCCGCAGACAAAAACCCTTCAGGGTCAAGTGCATTTTCTATAACTCCAAGTCCAAGCCCTAGATATCTATCTCCTATAAATAATGTGGCAACTACCATAATCAAACCAGCTGCAAATGCCTTAATATAAGCATTATATTTTATCTTTGTGATTACTTTTTCTATTTCAGTCAAAACCGTTATGAAAAAGTCAGACACAACACCAAAAAATATGCCCGCAACTAAAACTTCGGCTATAAGCGTTAAATCCAGATCAACTGATTTGTAAAAATGTATATCAAAATAAGTATAATCAGTACCCAAAAACTGAGCAGTAGTAAATGCTGCAAAACCAGCGACAAATGAAGGCAAAAGAACATCATACATGATTATGCCAATAGTAAGAACTTCTATACCAAAAATAGCTCCGGCTATTGGTGTCCCAAAAACAGATGCAAAACCGGCACTAATACCACAAATAACCAGCTTCTTCCTATCTGCATCACTAAATCTTAACATTGAAGCTATAACAGAAGACGCGCCAGCACCTATCTGAGCTCCAGGACCCTCTTTACCAACGGAACCACCAGCAAATATAGTAAAAACTGTTGCCAAAAGCTTGATTGGCATTACGGCTACTTTTATCTTTCCTTGCCTTTTATGAACTGCTTCTATCACCTTTTCTGTTCCATGCCCCATGGCATTGGGTGCAAAAGTTTTTATAATAAATATAGTCAAAGGAAGCGCAAATGGAAGTATAAAATAATATGGTACTGGCAAATCACTTCTATGGTTCACAGAGTACTCAAGTATCCACAAAAAACCAGACATAAGTGCGCCAATGATAATACCCATAACAGATGATAGAAATAACCATTTGGTTACACCAAAAAAGATCAAAGTTTGTTCAGTTACATGTTTTTTCACAAAATATTCTTAATTAGGGATTTTTTTATATCTAGAATATTACTCTTTTTAATCTTATATATCGTTTTACTCGATACAGACCTTAAAAACTTAAGACTTAATTAATCAAAATTTCCAATTTATAACTGCCTTAAATCACACCCAATCACTTTTTTTGGTTTCATCATCTAAATCTCGTCCAATTTCTTGGTGTAACTCCCAATAATACTCAACAAAATCTTTTACTTTTTCATCTCTTGGCAGATAGTCTCCATCTTCTTTACATGTAAAGAGTTCTAGAAACTCACTCGCATCTTTTTTAGCAAGATAATGAGTGGCCAATTTTTCATAAGTTTCTAAATACCAAGCTTTTAGTTTTTCATATTTTTCAAGATTAGTATTTATAGTAATTTTATCTTTAAAATCTAATACACCGCAGTCAAAAAGAGCTTTAAGATGAATTAAACCCTCACAATAATACGGTTCTACTTCACCAGTTTTTCTCCATGCGATTAACCCGATAGCCCTTTTTATCAACTCATAAAAAACATACTCTTTGATTTCATCATTTTCACTCATAAAAAATGCAACTAAACCACCGGTTGTCGCTTTAAACTCCTCTATGTTTTTAAATACCCCACTTTTATTCATAACAATTTCACTATCATCATCTAGCCACAATATATGCCCAAATTCATGACCAATCGTGCTAACCTCATAAACCTTATGCCACAATTCTTCTTTTTTAAATATAAGCTCTCTTTCTTTTTGTAAAAACTCTTCTCCAAATACAATTCTTGATATTTTTAAAAAAGGTTTTGATTTTTGAATATCTAAGATA
>JALUXT010000056.1 GCA_027013245.1 Campylobacteraceae bacterium | reverse complement strand
TACAGTAGAAGCAAATCACCAGCTAGGTTTTGAAGCAGATGAGCGAAATTATGAGATGGTAGAAATCATCTTACACCACTTTGGGATAAAATCTATAAAGTTATTAACCAATAATCCAAAAAAACTGCAAAGCTTAAAAAACATAGAAATCGTTCAAAGAATCCCTATAATCATCAAACCAAACAAGTATAATGAGGATTATCTTAAAACAAAAAAAGAAGAGATGGGGCATCTGCTCTAAGCAAAACACAAAACCCCTCAAACAAGAGCTCTTAAAATCATGCTCGATGTCTGCTTTCTATGTTTATCGTAAATATCACAATCTAAAAAGAAAATCCTTCTAATATTCCATGCTCTTCTACATATCTTGACTGAGCTGCCCTTTTTGCATAACCTTTTAATGAACCATATTTTTTATAATACCTTGCTTGGGATTCGTTTCTGCAAGTTTCATCTCTTGTGGTCATTCCATAATAGTCTAAGACCTGAAAACCAATATCAACAAATACATACAAGGCTAAAATAACCAACACTATATTTTTTACTTTTTCTTTCATATTTATCCTTCAAATGCCTCTTTTAAAACTGCTTGCATTAATATTTGGCTATTTGTTTTTGAATTATTGGTTTGAGTTTCAAGTTCATCGCAAATTTTAAAAAGGTTTTCTATTGTTTTTACTATCTCTTTTTGTTCTTCAAGTGGTGCTATTGCAATCATTGTATTTAGTACAATAGGTTGATTTATTTTTGGCATATTTTTTTGAGACCCAGAAGCATTCTTTTGAAAATATTCTCTTGTGGAAATAGATACTAAACTTTTTTGTAAAAAATACTCTGAACTATACTGACTGCATTTTACTTTCATAATTAAATCTGGATATATAAATTCGTTATCCTTGCCATTATAAAGACCTGCCATACCAACATAATCAAGTGAATTACTTCTTTGAATTAATATATCACCACTTTTTAACCATAAATGCGAGTTATCATCTATTGTTTCATTAATATATTTAAATTGGGTATCATCAAAAAATCCATAAGTAATAGCACCTAATTTTAAAGTTTTAGTATTTGTTGGAAAATCAACTGCCTTAGGAGAATATCCATTTCTTGGATTTTCATATATAACAGCTCCTAGCCTACACCACTCCCAACTATCAGGAATATCAAAAGGTATCTCATCTTCATTGATTAGTGGAAGATGTTTTTGTTTTTTGATTTTCTTCTCTTTTGTGAGTTGCTCTTTTTCAGCCTTGATTTTTTCAAGTAAAATAGAGGCACTTTCCACATTGGGATTTTGTTCTCGCCAAGAGGCAGTAAGTTTTCCCTCTATTGCTTCTTGTAGAATTGATTGGCGAAGTTTTTTTAGTAATTTTTCTTGACTCAATGTTTCTTTATTTAATTTACCAATATCTGTTTCGACTTTTTCAAACTTTTCAACAATCATATTCTGTGTTTCTATATCTGGTAAATTTATTTCAAGTGGTAGAATATGTTTTGGTTTAATTTCTGTTTTAATTCCACCTTTAATTTGCTCATTAAGAAGTCGTATAAATTCAATACTTTTTAGAAATCTTTTAAAATATCCAACATTGATTTTGTCTTTGTCAAAAGTATATGATGAATAATGAATTGTAGCTACCACATCTTCTTTCATATCATATATTCCCATTGCTCCTTTAGCAACATTGATACCAGAAATTACTAAATCACCTTGCTTTATTAAAATCATATTTGTTTTAGATGATTTATCTCCAATATAAAAATTACCACTAAAATTTATTTTTTTTATTCGTTTTAAGCCTTGAATAGCTTCATCTGTTGGTTTATATTTTCCTTTTCGTTCAAAAAGAAAGTCTCCAATTCTAACTTTTCTCATATTTCAACACCCATACCCATCTTACTAAAAGCAAATACTTTTTTGCCCAAATCTTTTAAACTAGCTCCTATATGATAAGTAGTTTTATCTATTATTAAAAATCTATCGTGATATTTACTTGATGTTTTGATTGTTAAATTATTATATTGAGAGTTATATTTTTGAATATCTAATTTTAAGTGTTTTGATATATTTTTTGTGATAATTGTAAAAGTTATATTTTTATATTTACTAAATAGTGTTAAAACTGTATCATCTATATAGTTATCTACAAGAATTACCTCTTTTTTTGCTTCTCTTAAAAGCCTATTGACAAAACTATAAGCATCAAAAATCTCTCCATCATAAAACACTCCTTGTTTTAGCTCTAAACTATTGTTCTTGATATGTGATTTTATATTTTTAACATCATTTTCTAAGTTTAATATCCTTTGTTGAGTGATTTTTTCTCTATTGATTGTAAATCCATTAGATATATATTCTTTTAAAATTTTTGTAGCCCATTGTCTAAATTTAGTTGCTTTTTTAGAATTTACTCTGTATCCAATAGAGATAATCATATCTAAATTATAATGCTCTATATCTCTCGACACCTCTCTATTTCCCTCTTTTTGAACTGTCAAGTATTTCTTGATAGTTGGATTTTTATCAAGTTCCTTATCTTTGTATATAGCAATAATATGTAAACTAATATTCTGCTTAGTAACATCAAAAAGCTCTGCAATTTGTTTTTGATTTAGCCATATTGTATTGTTATCAATTGATATATCAAGCTCTATCTCTCCATCATCATAAACTACAATATTAGAATTGTTTTCTAATCTATTCATACTAATTCTTTTTTTAATTTTTTTAATAATTCATCACTTTTTGCAAATGAGTTATGAAGCATTTCAAGAAGTTCAGAAGATGAATGTAGCTCTTCTTCCTCCTCTTTATGTGGATTTTTTATATCAAGATTAAACCCATTCTCTTTTATAGTTTTTATATCAACTTTCCAAGCTTGCTCATTTTCGTGCTTTTTATTCCACCACTCTTTTAAAGTATCAAATTCACTTATCTTAATTGGTTTTGTTTTTGAGTAAGCTTTTTGTGTGCTTGGCAATTTATGTTCATAATACCATATCTCTTTTGTAGGTGTTCCTTTTGTGAAAAAAAGCAAGTTTGTAGCTACACTTGCATAAGGTTGAAATACTGAATTTGGAAGTCTTACAATGGTGTGTAGATTACAATCTGTCAGTAATTTTTCTCGTATCCTTGCTTTTACCCCATCTCCGGTAAGTGAACCATCAGGAAGAACTATACCAGCACGACCATTGTTTTTAAGATACTGAATCATCAAAATTAAAAATAAATCAGCACTCTCTTTTGTTCTATAATTTTTTGGAAAGTTTGTCTCCATTCCATCAGTAACAGTTCCACCAAATGGAGGATTAGCCAATATACAATCAACTCTATCTTTTTGAGTAATAGAACTCAATTCTCTTGAGAGAGCATCATCATAAACTATATCAGGCACTTCTATATCATGAAGTATAAGATTTGTAAGTCCTAACATATGAGGAAGTGGTTTTAGCTCACATCCCTTTATAGTATTTTGAAGTATTTTTCTATCTTCTACACTTTTCACTTCATTAGCTCGTATGTGTTCTATCGCGGATGTTAAGAACCCACCAGTTCCACATGCAGGGTCAAAAACTATCTCGCCAAGCTTTGGGCTTACCATATCAGTTATAAACTGCGTAATGGCTCTTGGAGTGTAAAATTCTCCACTATTACCTGCACTTTGTAGCTCTTTTAAAATAGTTTCATAAATATCTCCAAAAAGGTGTTTGTCTTCACTACTATTAAAGTCAATCTCATTGAGTTTATTTATAACTTGTCTTAGAAGTGTTCCAGACTTCATATAGTTGTTATTACCCTCAAATACTTCTTTGATAAGCAGTGCTCGTTTACTGATGGAAGCTGATGGAAGAGTTTTTAGCTGTGCAAAAAGTTGATTGTTGATAAATTCTAAAAGTGCATCGCCAGTTATTCCCTCATCATCGCTTGCCCAGTTATGCCATTGAAGTTCAGTAGGGATTGGAGAGCTATAATCTTCGCTAAGTAGTTCCATCTCCAAATCTTTATCATCAAATATTTTTAAAAATATCATCCAACCTAACTGTTCTATCCTCTGTGCATCACCATTAAGACCTTTATCTTGTCTCATTATGTTTTGTATTGATTTTATAATTCCACTGATATTTACCACTGATTTGTTCCTTATGCTACTTTATATAATTCTTGTTCTAACTCTGCTACTGCATTTAGATATTGTTGTTTTCCACCAAAAAGTTTAATAATCTCAATAGGAGAACCTATTTGATTAAAAGGTTGCACTTGTAAGATATTTAAACTTTCAATATTTTCAATACCCTCATCTGCATACTTTTGAAGAAGTGTCTCTAAAACTGCTTTTGCTTGCTCGGAATACTTAGTAAAGTAGTCTCTTTTTTTAACATTTTCAGCTCTCTCTTTACGACTAAGAGGGGGTTTATTATAAGCACAATGAAGTATCAAATCAAAAATATCCATATCTTTACCTATCTCCTCTTTGAAGTTTTCATAGATGATACCATTTTCTTCAAGTTCATCTATGATAGCTTGTTTTTTATCACTACTGTTCCATTTGTTTAAAAAGTCATCTAGTGTCGCGAACTCTTTATGAACTTGTGCTTTTGTGTAGTCTTTTAAACTACCAGTTATAAGTTTTCCATTTTCATCGAGGATTTGAACTCTTTCATTTAAAACACTTACATCAACACCATTTACAAATACTTTTTCTCGTCTCTCTTCTTCAATATCCCCACCGCCAATAATATCAGGAGTGTCATCATCTGGAAAATCTACTTCTTCCCCATCTTCATCTATGATAACTTCATCTTCTTCATTTTCAGGGTCTTCAAACTCTTCGTCTTCGCTAACTTCTTTAACTCTTACTGGTTCTCCATCAAAATCAGGATCTGCAAATAAATCCGTCACATTTCTAAAATCCATAATCGTAAAAAATGTTTTCCCATACTCTTCATTTATGCGAGTTCCACGACCAATGATTTGTTTAAACTCTGTCATTGAAGCTATATTACTGTCAAGAACTATGAGCTTACAAGTTTGAGCATCTATTCCCGTTGTCATAAGCTTTGAAGTTGTTGCTATTACAGGGTAAGTCTCTTCTGGATTTATGAAGTTGTCAAGTTCTCTTTTCCCCTCTTCGTTATCGCCAGTAATTTGCATTACATATTTGTTGTTTTGTGCCATTAAGTCTGAGTTTTCATTTGCTAGTGCTGTTCTCATCCTCTGTGCATGTTCAATATCTATGCAAAATACAATAGTTTTATCATATCGATTATGCTTTTTTAGATACTCCGTGATTTTTTTAGCGACTGCTTCGCTTCGTTCATAAATGACCAAGTTTTTGTCATAGTCTTTGCGGTTGTATTTTCTATCTTCCACCTCTTGACCATAAATATCTACTTTATTTTTCTCAGGTCGCCATCCTTCTAAATCTACATCAAGTCCGACTTTAATGACTTTATATGGTGCTAAAAAACCATCTTCAATCCCTTGTTTTAGAGAATAAGTATAAACTGGCTCACCAAAATATTCTATATTTGACACTTTATCTGTCTCTTTTGGAGTAGCAGTTAAACCAATTTGAGTAGCACTACCAAAATAATCTAATATTTCTCTCCAAGCACTATCTTCCGCCGCACTACCACGATGTGCTTCATCTATTACGATTAAATCAAAAAAATCACGAGAAAATTCACGATAAGCATCTGTATCTTCATCGTAGTTAGTTAAACCTTGATAGAGGGCTAAATATATCTCATAAGATTTATCAATAGTCTTTTTCCGAATGACAGTCATTTTATCTTTGAAATGTCTAAAATCACCTCGTTTTGTTTGGCTTATGAGAGCATTTCTATCCGCTAAAAATAAGATTCTTTTTTTTGTGCCACTTTTCCAGAGTCTATAAATGATTTGAAAAGCCGTATATGTTTTACCTGTTCCTGTAGCCATGACAAGAAGTATTCGTTTTTGACCATTAGCAATGGCTTCTACTGTTCTATTTATGGCTATTTGTTGGTAGTATCTTGGGCTTCTACCACTTCCATCAAAATAATAATCTTCGGCTATAACCTTTTCTTTATCAGAGGTATCTATCTTTTTGTATTTTTTATATATTTGCCAAAGCTCATCAGGAGTTGGGAAGCTATCAAGCGAAAGTTCTTTTTCTACTTTACCGCTTGAAAGAGTTTTATCGTGCATATAAAAACCATCACCATTTGAACTAAACACAACGGGAATATCTAAAATATTTGAGTATTCTATACCTTGTTGAATACCTGCATTGACAGATAATTTATTGCTTTTGGCTTCAATAATAGCAATAGGGATGTTTTGCTTATAATAGAGAATAAAGTCAGCTCGTTTTCTTTTGCCACGAGTTGTTTTATTGCCCTTAACATAGATGCGACCATCCGTAAAAGAAACTTCTTCTCTTACTTGGGTTGCTATATCCCATCCTGCTTTTTTAAGAGCAGGTAGGATAAATTGGGTGCATATATCTCTTTCTGATAAGTCTTTTTTTGAAGCCATGTTGTTTTCCAAACCTGAATATTATATTGTTTTCATTATAGCTTTTAAGAAACAAAAAGTCTAGTAGTAAAACTTATAGTATTGATTGATTTATGAGTGATAATATATTTTGCTAGACTTCTTTATTTAAGATAGAAAAGCCAGCATCGCTCATCGCCTTATCCACCATCTCAATGGCTTTTTTCATGGTTTCTTCGGATATAATCTGGAAGTTTTCCTCCCCACATAGCCTCGGCATCTTTGAAGCCTTGTATCATGCCTTTCTTGCCTGCACGAAATCTATCTTCATCTCCATTGGCACCATTTATCACAAAGTTTGCTATACGCTTTGAGGTTTGGTCAACGCCAAAGATACCATCTTTACTTACTAACTTAGTCGCTTCATCTTGAGATAAGCTAGCTATTGGTTTACCGTTGTAACCAATGTCACTCAAAAAACTTTGAAAGTCTTCATAATTTTTCTCAAAATCACTCTTAGGACTTGATATATCAGCTTGCAGAGTTACAGATTTGAGCATCATATCATTTGCATTTTGTGTAATTTGTGCTTTT
Source organism: Campylobacteraceae bacterium (assembly GCA_027013245.1). Classification (GTDB taxonomy): domain Bacteria; phylum Campylobacterota; class Campylobacteria; order Campylobacterales; family Sulfurospirillaceae; genus JAADIZ01. Next base: position 7,719 of record JALUXT010000056.1, on the reverse strand, counting down.
ATATCAGCAACTTTATCGCTTGAAATTTTTTCTGTAAAATTAGTCTGAATATTAGCAGACTTCATCTCTTTAGTAAGAGCATTGGTATTTATATTTGTTGAAATTTCCATGATCAATCCTTTTATCTTTCATATAGATACATCGACAAATCATAGAAAAATTTAATCAAAATTCTCTTAAAGATTCTTGCATTCCTTGGTGCATTTCATACCAAAAATTCATGGCGGCTTCATTTTTATTTTTATTAAATGCATTTAGCCATTTTATGAGTTCAGGGGCATTGTTGTTTTCAACATTGTGTTTTCTTTGTAAAAATGTATAAACCAAGTCAATACTTCGCTCGCTTTCCCAAAATACTGAAGAATTTCGACCATTTATACGACTAGCAGTCACGAGAACATTGTTCAGATATGCCTCTTTTTGCCCGTATAAAGACTCCATGATTTCAGGCATCATCTCTTCTGCCCAACCTCTATGGAAACGGCACATTCCTATATTGTCCAAAGTTATCTCGCCTACTAATCTTTGTGCGCCTTTTTTACCTAATTCTCTTGGTGAATAAAAATCTTGCCCATAATACATGTAGTATTTCCCCATGATTGACATAGGAGAGAGAACTCCTGGTGTCCAGTATTGATTTGGTACCATCCAACCTTTTCTAGCATATGCGCTATAGACAAATGAATCCATAACTTCTTTGCCTTTTTCTTTGGCTAAAATATGAGCAAATTTTCTAGCTCCGTCACTCAAATCTAGTATTCCTCTCTTTTCTATAATCGAATCAAGCAACTCTACACCGATTTCGGCATTATGCATAGAAGAAGAAACTACATCAAAATCTTTGTGATTAAATTCTGGTATGCCCTTAACTCCTAGTTCTTCAGGTGTGAGCAATCCATCCGATAGACATTCCATCAACCAAGAAAGCGTTCCTCCTACTGAAATCGCATCAAAACCGTACATGTCAGCATGATGGTTTAATCTCTCAGCTGCTCTTTGGTCAAATATTCCAGAAAGTGGTCCCATCGTTTGATATGGTTCATAATCTTTTTTAAATTTTCCATTCATTTTTTTACAAACCGCAACACAAGGCTCACCACAATTTTTATCACTTTTTGTCGCGATTGTTTCTTCATTGAACTGTTTAAGATAGTGATTTATGACAAATTTATCGTGAATTTCTAACCTCTCCTCTTCATTCATATATATGCTTTTATAGTTAAAAGAGAGCATGCTGCCTCCAAGGCTGGCATAATTCACACCAAATGTTCCACCAGTTCCTAGTTTTTTGTCAAAGCGGTATTTTGTAGTAGTTTCGATATCTTTTGCCGCAAGTTTCATATTGTATTTATCAACAAACCACTGGTCTGCCACTTTTCGCTCAAGCAAATCATCATCAACAAATGTACCACCATAAACTATGGCGGCTATACCGTACTCTTGAAACATTTTGCTTCCAAAACCACCTCTTCCTGCCCAAGTATCAGTAAATGTTAACTCTCCATTTTTTATAGGAACTGAGCAGATAGAGCCAAAATCCGTTACTTTTGCGGATGGGCCCGTGACTAAAATCCTAGGGTTATTGCTATATTTATGTCCATATTTTTCTAAAGTGTAATCCATCAAAGAGTAGATACCTCTTCTTCCTTCACTCCACACTTTATCTATATCAATTGGCTCAATTCTCACTTGAATTTCGCCACCTTGCTGACGATTTAGGTAGAGCACTGAGGGTGTTGGAGCTTTTCCTACCAAGGAGAGCATATTTATGCCTAGGTTATCGAAAACTAAGGCAGCGCCACCCATAGAGGAGATATAAAATCCTCCCCAAGCTGGAGAAAATCCTGTAAATATTAAACGATTTGAGCCTGTTATCGCAGAACCAGCCAACAGTCCTGCTCCGATATTTAAGCTTTTATGTTTACCTGCTAGGTGTAACCCCAAATCAACAGGACCAAAAAATTCGCCTATCTTGTAGTGATTTACTCGATAAAATGATGTTGATGCATCAACAAAAAGTACTTTTTGAAGGTTTTTCATGGCATTTCCTATATTTTTTTTATTATAAGATTATAATCTTTAATTTTGTATAATACAAACAAAAAAGAGTCAGCTTGTATCAACAACCAAAAGATTTTTTAAAAAACTGCGAGATTTTTACTGAGTTAATTTTAAAATATAACAAAATACATAACATAACAGGTGCTAAAAATTCACAGCAAATTGCACAAAATATTCAAGACAGTATTTTCCCTCTAAAATTTCTAAAAAAAGATATCAAAAATGCGATAGATGTTGGTACGGGGGCAGGATTTCCTGGTTTTATCCTTGCTATGTATCTTCCTAGCGTAAAATTTACCCTAATTGAACCTATTAAAAAAAAGAGTTCCTTTCTTCATTTTGCAAAAAGTTCTCTAAAATTGAAAAATGTTGATATAATTTCACAAAGAGTTGAAGAAGTTGATGCTTTCGAAGTTGATTTTATCTGTTCTCGTGCTGTTACAAAAACTGATATGCTTATAGATATATGTAAAAATTTTATTTCACTTGATACGGTTTTACTCTTTTATAAAGGCTCAAGTGTAGGTGAAGAACTCACAAATATCAAGAATTTTGAGATACACAAAAATGGGCATAGAAATTATCTATTTTTAAATAATATTGATGGGACAATGAAATGATTTTTAAATTATTAGTTTTTGTAGTAGTTGTGTTTATAGTTTATACACTTTTTTTCAAAACAAACAGAGGAGTTGTAGAGCAACCCAAAAAGAAAAAAAGAAAAGACAAGAAGTTAGATGGTGACACCATGGTCGAATGTGCCAAATGCTCTGTTTTTGTCAGCGAAAAAGAAGCAATCATAAAAGATGGTAAATTCTTCTGCTCTCGTGAGTGTGCAGGATTGAAATAATGAAGATTTTTGGGCACGATTTTATAGACAACAGTAAGTTTTTTTTCATAGACACAATAGATGAGATAAAATCCACAACACCAAACTCTATACTATTTTTTGATTTTAACAAAAAAATTATAACTTATTGTAAAACTCAAAACTTGATTTTTGGTGTAAATATTAAGTCCATAAAAGAGTTGGTTTTAGCCTCAGCATCAAATGCATCTTATCTGCTCTCAACCAAAGAATTTGCAAAAGAAGCTCAAAATATAGCAAATGAATACATGTTTGATGCAAAAATTTTACTAATCTCTAGCCATGAAAATGACATAGAATTTTGTGCAAAAAATGGGATTGACGGTATAATTTTCACGGATTGAATCTCTACATGTAAGAGAAAAAGCAATTTTATTCTATACAATAACTTTTAATTCTATTATAATTTCACCAATTTATAACGAAGAGGTCTTTAATGCTTGAGAAAAATAACAATTTACTTTATATTTTACTATTCTTTGGGATGATTGGCTGGGGTGCTTCTTGGGTAAATGCAAAAGTTTTGAGTCACTATATCGATGCTTACGATATGATTTTTATGCGTTTTGGAATCACTGCTATTACCATGGTTCCTATCATTTTATATCTAAAAAAATCTTTCAAGATTGATTTGAAGAGTTTTGGAGTGGCATTTTTAGCTTCTTTAGCTTTTATCGCTTATATGAAATACTACTTTATGGGCACAAAATACGGTACAGCCTCACTAGGTGGGGCATTTGTGACAACACTTGTACCTATCGTGACATTTTTGATTTTAGCAATTCTTGGTGAAAAAAAGATGGTGAAAAAAGATTATTTTGCACTTTTACTTGGAGTAGTTGGTGTAATGACCATGTTAAATATCTGGAATGAAAGCTTAAAAGATATACTTGTTATTCAAAATCTATACTTTTTATTAGCATCTTTTTTATGGCCTATTTTTACCATAATCAGCTCAAAATCAAAAACAATTTCACCGATAGTTTTTAGTTTTTATCTATACATCATCACCATAACCCTAGATGCTGTTTTCTTTGTAGATTTTAAATCCATCGATTATGCGAGTTTTGATAGCATATTTTGGATAAACTTGCTTGGTCTTTCCATCATAAGCTCTACTTTTTCAAATACAGTCTATTTTGTAGGCATAGAAAAACTTGGTGCTGGAAATGTCAGTTCGTTTATATTTTTAGTGCCGTTTTCTGCCATAGTTCTTAGTGCTATTTTTCTAAAAGAACGAATAAGCTTCTCTATCATCATTGGCACAATTTTAACGATATTTGCAGTGAAGATTTTGAATAATATAAGATTTTTTAGATAACTTCTCTTTTTATCCAAGGCATTAATTTTGTTAAGATTTCATAAGATATCGTGCTAAAATAGTTTGAAAGCTCGCTAACATCATCAAAGAGGCAGATTTCATCTCTGTCGCCTTCTACGCAGAGGCTATCCATAGAAATTCTACCTAAGATTTCTTGTTTATTCGCTATTTTTAAATCTCCCAAGCCGTTATATCTGAAAAAACCATCTCCATATCCTATGTCATAAGTTGAGATAACTTTGTCTTTTTGAGCCAAATGTACACCGCCATATCCTACTTTTTGACCTTTTCTTAAAACTCTTGTGCTTAATCTATTTGCATATAAACTCATGACTGGCTTTAGGTCATAAGTGGCTATATTTTTATCTATATGGGTATAGCCATAAGTCGCGATTCCACATCTTGCAAAATCATCTTTTATGCCTGCTTTGTTTCTTAAAAGTGCTGAGGAATTACAAGAGTGAAAAAGTGGTAAATCTAGTTTTAAAGCTTTTAACTCTTTTTTCGCCTCTTTTTTTGCTTCTTGCCAATTTTCTTCTTGCCAAAAAAGCTCGCCATTCAAGTCATCTGCACTTCTAAAATGTGTAAAAATACCTCTTAGATTTAGTGAATTTTCTTTTATACATGTAAGGGCTTCTTGGATTTCACCCATCAAGATACCATTTCTATGCATACCTGTATCTATATTTAAATGAATATTTGAGTTTTTTGGAAAAGTTTTTAGAAATTCAAGCGAATGAACTGCAAAAGATATTCTTTTACTTATCTTATGCTCACTCGGGTGGTCTGCTAGCACCAAAACTTCATCAAAAAACTGTTCTATATGCAAGGCTTCTTCCGTGTTTTTAACAGCAGCTTTTTTGATGCCAAATTCACTTGCAAGTTTTGCCATAATATCTAAACCATGCCCATATGCATTGTCTTTTATGACAACCATTATTTTTTCTTTACCACCTGCTTTTTTAGCTAGTAAATCTAGATTATGGTAATAGTTTTGTTTGTTTATAGTGATTTTTGACATTTTATATATTGTATGTTTGGTACAAACTTCCTCTTAATTTTCTAGCTTGATAGTTCAATTTATAAAAAAGCTCATAAACACTTTTTGCATCAAGTGTTGGATTATCAGAAAAATCATAAATATCGTTACTATCTTTTTTTATGTTTGCATCTAAAAAATCATAAAATTCTTCTCTTGTTTTTGTTAAGTTTTCTATCTCTTTTTTTACATTTTCTGACATTTATTTCTCCGCTAATATTGATATTTTGTTGTTTTCAAGTTTTACATATAACTCTTTATTACCTTTAAATTTATGCTTTTTTGTAGAGTATATCTCATAAAAAGATATTTTAAAAAGATTTTCACCTTTTATATTTGGGGATGGTGAGATATTTATATTTTTAAAGATTATACTTTTCTTTTCACCTCTGCTAAAAATACTCCTTTTCATCTTAGAAAAAGATTTTTTTCTCATACCATCAAATCTCATAAAATTTTGATTATAGAAATCTAGGTATTTAGATGTCTTATTATTTTTCCAATCATTTTTCCAAGTAAAAAGTTGAGACAAGATCAAACTCATCTCTTTTTTGTTTGTTGTTCTAATTTTATCTTCATAAACTAATGAAATTGTGCTTTTTGGATTTATGATTGTGTCTAGTTTTCTTATCTTATCATTTTTTAGTACGATACAACCTCGACTTTGCGGATTTCTAGCACTACCGTCTAGTGGAGAGCCATGAATCCATATGCCGTAACCATCTTTACCTCTTAACTTATCATACATATTTGGATACGACAATGCATATGCAAATGGTCCATAAAAGTTAGCCTTGGGATCAAATTTCTTGACAATTTTATAAGCACCTAATGGAGTTTTTAAATCACCTTCTTTGACTTTATCTCCAGCTTTACCAACTATAACAGTTTGAGACATTATAAACTTTATGCCTTCTTTTGAATTTTTGTATACATCCATCCTTTTTGCTGCTTTATCGATAATCAGCAAGGAGCTAAGATTTTCATAATATCCGTATTTTAAATCTTTGTCTTTAAGATACTTACTCCAATAAGCTGTTGATTGCAGTTGTCCACTAAGATAATTTTCTACACTTTTTATACCATCTTCTCTATACATTTGTACGATAGAGCTAGCAAATAAACCCACGGATAAAAACAGGCTAAAAAAAACTTTTCTCATTATATTCTTCCTAAAAATTAAAATTGTTTCGCATTATACATAAAATTTTTAAACAATAAAGCCACTTGCAACAAAAAAATCGGTATAAACAAGTATAAAAGATTTGTTACCAAGATATTATACATATGCAACCTTTGCAAACTCTATACGTAAAGCTTTTTCGAAATCTCTTGGGTCAAGTTTGAGTTGCTGTCCTCTCATACCTGCACTTACTTGTATCTTTACATGTAAGAGTGCATCACTATCGATAAAAGTTCTATAAATCTTTTTCATACCAAATGGTGAGCAACCCCCACGCATATAGCCTGTTGCTTTTAGTACCTCTTTTAGAGGCAACATTGTGCATTTTTTCACACCAGCAACTTTTGCCAAAGCTTTTAGACTGAGCTCTTCATCCCCAGCTATACACGCTACAATAGGCTGATTATTCTCATCTATACTTACTAGGGTTTTGAAAATGGTTTTTATATCTTGCCCCGTATCTTGTGCTACATGTAAAGCACTTAAATCATTTTCATCGACTTTATACTCTAAAATATCATACTCTATTTTGTGCTTATCTAGTATCCGTGCGGCATTTGTTTTTTTTATCTCACTTCTCCTTATGGAACGAATAAAAATAGTTAAAAAATAAAAAGTCAAATCTTGGCCCCAACATATAGCATCCAAGTGGCCAATTTGATGCGTATCTACACCCTAGCTTTTTTAAGGCTTCAGTAGTATTTCTATATCTTCACTTATATCTTCACGGATTACATCACGAACATTTATAGGTATTCGTTCTTGATCAACTGTAACAAAAGTAAATATGGCATCAGTAACCTCATATTCTTCATGTGATTCTTTACAGCGAACCATCACACTAACATGAATTTTTATAGAGCTATTTCCAATTTTAATAATTTCAGTGTAAATTGTAAAAATGTCTCCATTTTGTACGGGTTTTAAAAAATTTAGATTCGTAACAGATACAGTAACTGCTCTAGATTTCACAATGTCTTCTACTGCTATTGAAGCTGCTTTATCCATTTTTCCCATAATCCAGCCACCAAATACGGTTCCTGCATGGTTTAAATCTGTTGGATAAGTTCTTCCTCTTAGTGCTATTTGTTTTTTTGCCATTATTTTTCCTCATAATATTCTACAGTATATCTAAAATTTTATCAAATTTTTTTTAAATAAAAGGTTAGATAAAATAAAGCCCAAAATTAAAATCTGAAGTACAATTTTTGAGAAATCAGAAAAAAAGGTGTTTTTTTTGATAAAAA
>JALUXT010000055.1 GCA_027013245.1 Campylobacteraceae bacterium | reverse complement strand
AACATTTACTATGATTTCATCATCATTTAAATCTAGCTTTCCAACAGCTTCATTTATCCTATCGGTTCCGCTTTTATGTTTATCACTTGTCATGATGGCTCTAAAACCATAATCTTTTGAGATATCTATAATTTCTTGCGAATCTGTTGCGATTACAACATCATCTAAGGATGATACTGCCTTGGCTGTTGCGATTACCATTGGCAAGCCGTTGATATTTGCCAAGACTTTATTTGGAAATCTATTTGATGCTATTCTCGCAGGTATAAGTATCATCAATTATTGCTTTAAAAAATTCAAGATTTCTTGTTCTATGTCTTTTTTATCAACGACTTTATCATGTAAAACTTTTTTATCAAACAGATTACTTATGCTTTCTGGTATCCTTACATGTAAGGTTTTACTAAATTCATCTAGTGCCACTTCATCGCTATATACTAAATCATCATCTTTGATAGCATTTAGCATGGTCGGAGCAAACTTTGTCCACTGTGCAGTAGAGCAAGCGATGGATGGTAAATTTTCTGTTCGTAAGTTTTCATACGCACTAAGAGTTGTCGCAGTATGAGGGTCCATGATATAGTCTTTTTTAGCATATTTCCTGATAGTATTTTTTGCAAAGTCATCATCACAATATACTGCATCAAAATCTTCTCTTAGTTTTTTCAACTCATCAGCGGTGAGTTTATAGAATTTTTTCTCTTTCAAATCTTCCATCAATTCTTTGCATCTAGCACCTCCAAACTTATCAAATAAAACTCTCTCAACATTTGACGAAATTAGTATATCCATAGCAGGAGAAGTGGTTTTTAGTAACTCTCTTTGCCTCAAATCATAAACTCCTGTGTCTATAAGATCAGTTAAAATATTGTTTATATTTGAAGCGATTAGTATCTTTTTGATAGGAAGTCCCATCTTTTTTGCATAATATGCTCCAAGAGCGTTTCCAAAATTTCCACTTGGAATTATGTCGTAAAAAGAATCTGTTTTTCTTTGCTTTAAAAGTGATATATATCCAAAGATATGGTAAATTATTTGAAATATGATTCTACCAAAATTCACAGAATTTGCAGCACTTAGTTTTATATTTTGTTTTTGTAGCTCATCTTTAAAAGAGGATGAAGCAAGCAAGGTTTTTAGAGCATTTTGTGCATCATCAAAATTTCCAACGATGCCCAAAACTTTTAAATTTTTTCCATCTTGAGTGACCATTTGTAATCTTTGAACATCACTAGTGCCACCATCTGGATACATGCAAGCTACTTTTATATTGTCTTTGTTTGAAAAAGTATCAAGAGTAGCTGGACCAGTATCTCCGCTAGTTGCAGCTAGTATAAGATAATTTTGCCCTTGTTTTTTTGCTAAATCTGATAAAATATAACCAAAAGGCTGGAGTGCCATATCTTTAAAAGCACGAGTGGGCCCATGAAAAAGTTCATTTATATATAAATCTTTTTCTATTTTTTTCAATGGCACAGGATTTTTGCTGTCGTCAAAATCATCATATAAAGATATAGCTTTGTCGATAGTTTTTTCATCTATGTCTATGCAAAATTTTAATAATATGGCTTTAGTTAGCTCTTTATAGCTTTTGTCTTTCGCATTTTCAAAAAAATTCTCATCTAGTTTTGGCAAAAAATCTGGTACATAAAGTCCGCCAAAACTTGCACTTGGGTTTAAAAGTGCATAAGAAAATTCTACTTCTTTTGGTTTAATACCATCGTTCCCTCTTGTTTCTATGAATTTCATCTTATTGTCCCCTTTTTACGGAAGTGAATTCCGAAAAAATTCCTCGCGACTAAAGCACGAAGTAAAAACTTCTGTAATTTCATCTTATTTTTGTTCCTATTCCATCTTTTGTAAAAATTTCGAGCAAAATTGAATGCTCAACTCTACCATCTATGATATGAGCACTTCCAACTCCACCTTCAAGCGCATCAAGGCATGCATTTGTTTTGGGTATCATTCCACCACTTATCACTCCATCATCTCTTAGTTCTTTTATCTCTTCTTTGTCAAGTGTAGTTAAAAGTTCTCTGTTTTTATCTAAAATACCCAAAGTGTCTGTTAAAAATATAATTTTTTCAGCATTTAGCGAAACAGCAATTTTACTAGCAGCTAAATCTGCGTTAATATTAAAGCCTGGGTGATTTACTCCCCCGCTTGCTATTGGAGCGATAACAGGAATGAACTTTTCAGCGATTAACTCTTCTATAACATGATGATTTATATGAGTGATTTCTCCTACTAATCCATACTTTTGCTTATCCAATGCTTTTGCTTCTATAAAGCTTGCGTCTTTACCTGTCATTCCTATGGCCTTGGCACCATGATGATTTAGTAAGTTTGTGATTTCCTTATTTATACTTCCACCAAGGACCATCTCTACAACTTCCATAACATCTTCGTTAGTAACTCTTAATCCATCTACAAATTTACTTTTTATCTCTAATTTATCAAGAAAATCGTTTATCTTTTTTCCACCACCGTGTATGATGACTGGTTTTATGCCTACTAGGTATAAAAGTACTATATCTTGTGCAAATTTTTCTTTTAAAATAGGATCAGCTTGTGCCGAACCGCCATATTTTATAACTATAGTTTTTTTGCTAAAGTGCTTAATATATGGCAAGGCATCCATAAGTGTTCTAGCCTGTTGTATTTTTTGTTTGATTTTATTTCTCCCTCAATAGGAGCAACGCTCCTGCTAAATTTCTCTCGAGTATTGCTTCACCTTTGGCGAGAGTATTGGAGCAATTCTATCTAAAATTGTCTAAAAATGTGTTTATTTGTTGTTTTGTTTGGGGGTTTACCTCTAAGCTAAGATGCATTATCGAAAGATTTAGTCCGAAATCTTCCATCTTTACTGCATCTTTTTGAGTGGTCAATATCGAGCTAGCACAATATTTATCAACTAGGTTTTCTAACTCTTCTTTGTTAAATGAATGATGATCTTCAAAGTAAATCTTATATTTTATATTTTTTGGCAAAAATTCATCTAATCTTGTTGGTTTTGATATTCCAGTTATTAGCACCATGTCTTTTGTAGGGTTTGATATCTCGACTTTTCTAGTAAAATCTTTGTTTTCACACACAATCAAATCAGCACTATTGTATAGATATTTTGGCTCCCTATAGGCTCCGCTAGGAAGACAAAACGGAAGCGTTGGCTCCGCACTTGGTTTTATAAGTATATCAAATTTTTTTATGTATGATTTACTAAAGCCATCATCTAAAAAAATAGGCTGACATGTAAAAGATTTTGCAAGCTCTATCGCTTTTGTTCTATCTTCACTAACTATAACGGTTGCATTTGGTAAAGATTTGGCATAGAGCATGGCTTCATCACCACTTTGTGATACATCGCATAAGATATTTTTCTCTTTAGAAACCACTACCAAACCCTTGCTGGTTCTCCCATACCCTCTTAAAACTATCGCGCAATTTTCATACTCTTTTGCTAGCTCTATAGTTAGTGGTGTTTTTCCGCTTCCTCCAACAGTAAGATTTCCTATGCTTATAATTGGTACTTTAAAATCTATCTTTTTTGCAAATAATCTTTTTGATATAACTATCAGACAATATAAAAAAGTAAAGGGAAGAAGTATAAATGAGAGTAAAAATTGCAAAAAAGTTTTTGGGTAAAAGAGATATTCTTCTACCCAAAGTATGAGATTCTTTTTGTCAAACACGAGTTTTGGCGATTTCTTTTATCTTTTCACAGATATAATAAACCTCTGAATCTTTAAGGCTTGGATATATCGGCAAGGAGAGTATCTTTTGATAATTATTTAAAGCATGTGGAAAATCATTTACACGGATATTATATTTGTGCTTGTAATATGTAAGAAGGTGAATTGGTATATAATGAAGTGCAGTGTTGATTCCATTTTCTTTTAATTCTCTAGCAAAACTGTCTCTATTTTTGTCAATCTTTATGATATATTGACTAAATATATGCTCTCTTTTTTCAACTGGAGTGCTTACATGTAAACAATTTGCGAGTTCTTTATCATATATTTTTGCTATTTGTTGTCTTCTTTTAATAAATTCTTTATTTTTTTCTAATTGACCTAAAGCATAAGCTGCATTTAATTCATTCATATCATATTTTAGCCCGATATCTATAACATCATAAACATATCCAAGGTTGCCATAAGAATCCCAGCCTTCGTTTACTATAGCATGTGTTCGTAAGAGTTTAGCCCTGTCTTTTAACTTTTCGTTGTTAGTTGTCATGATTCCACCACTTGCAACTGCATGTTTCATTTGCGGTGAAAATCTAAATGTAGTGATATCAGCTTTCAAGCCACCGATTCTAGTGCCATTGTATGTGGCACCCATGGCTTCTGAAGCATCTTCTATGATTTTAATATCATATAGTTTTGCTATTTTATAAAGTCTATCCAAGTCAGTTGGTTGCCCTGATATATGGTTTATAAATGCACCCTTTAGTTTTTTGCTTCTATTTTTTTCTAAAAGTTTTTCTAATTCATCTAAGTTTATATTAAAATCATCTTCATCTATATCTACAAAAATAGGTTCAGCGTCAAAATGCCTTATTACTTCAGCGATTGAAGGGAAGGAGTTTACAGAGCAAATTATCTTATCACCTCGTTTTAAATCAAGGGCACACATAGCAAGATGCATAGCAGAGGTACCATTGTTTGTAGATATTGCATATTTGCTATTTGTGTATTTTGCAAAGTCATTTTCTAGTTTTTCAACTTTATTTGGAGAATCCAGCTCTAAAACTTCATTTATATAATTTTTCTCTTTTTTATCTATATACGGTTTGTAAAATGGTATCTCTTTCATGCGCTTCCTTTTCATAATTTTATATCTCTTGAGTATAAAAAATCGTGTCCGATAGTTCGATTACTTATCTTCGCGATTAGAGGTTGTTTTCTTTTAAATTGATTTTTATAAATTTTGTTTTTTACTAATTTTATAAGTTTTTTTTCAATTCCAGCATCTAACATCTCTTTTTCATTCATTCTTTTATCTACAAAATACTCTAATGCAATATCAATTTTGGCATATGTATAGCCCAAATCATCTTCATCGCTTTGACCTTCCCAAAGATCAGCTGATGGAGGCTTGGATATGATTTGCTCCGGCACCCCAAGATATCTAGCAAATTCAAAAATTTGTGTTTTATATAAATCCCCTATAGGATTAAGTGCGCTTGCAAGGTCACCAAAAAGTGTGCCATAACCTAGTAATAATTCACTTTTATTGCTAGTGCCAAGAACCAATGCATTTTGTTTTGCAGAGACATCATAAAGAACAGACATCCTAGCTCTTGCGCTAAAATTTCCAATTCTAAGGTTGTCTGTGTTTTGATCTTTAAAATACGCATTTAAGATTGGGGCAATAGAAATTTTTTCAAAAGAGATATTAAACTTGTTGCATAAACTAAGTGCATCATCAAGACTGCTTTGACTAGAATTTGATGATGGCATCATGATGCCCATAAAGTTCTCGACAAAAGCTTTTTTAGCTAATATCGCAACAACAGCAGAATCAATTCCACCGCTCAAACCAAGTATCGCATTTTTTAATCCAGTTTTATATACTTCATTTTGCAAAAATTTTATAAGATATGATTCTATTAGATTGTATTTTTGCAAAAAAAACTCCTCTTTATATATAATGGATAAAATTATACTGAAGAAAGTATTAATTGTTTCTTTTAAATTTAATTATTTTATTTAAGCTTTAAATTATTTTGCTACAATAGACATAGATAGATTTAAAATGGGAGAATAAATATGGATATTTTAAAAAAACCTTGTGGTGTTTATATGACAAATTGTTATATCGTTAAAATCAATGATAAAGAATTGATAATAGACCCAGGCATAGATGCCGCTTCTTGGGTAAAACAAAATGTCAAAAATCCTGTGGCTATTCTAAATACGCATGGACATTTTGACCATGTTTGGAGCAATCAAGAGTTAAAGGAGTTTTACGACATACCTATTTATACCCCAAAAGATGATGTTTTTATGCTAGAAAATGATCCGTTTTCGCAAGGAACACCACCTAGTCAAGCAGATTTTATTGTTACAGGAGATGAGCTTTTTAACATACAAGACACAAAAGTACAGTACTATTTTTTTCCAGGACATACGCCAGGGTGTAGTTGTGTATTGATTGAAAACTCGCTATTTAGCGGTGATTTTATATTTAAAAATTCTATTGGGCGAGTTGATTTTCCTTTTAGCAGTCCAGAAGATATGAAAAAAAGTATAGATAAATTTTTAGATTTTAAAGAAGATTTTGATATTTATCCAGGGCATGGTGAAAAAACTACAGTTTTTGAAGAACAACAAACTTTGCCAGCTTGGAAGAATTATATCTGATAAGGTTAAAGAGTATGGTAATCCTTATTGATATTTTTTATTTTTGTTTTAAGTATGTGGTTTTCTAAAAGGACGGCTTGAAAAAATCCTTCAAAAATTTTGATTTCGTTGATTTCTCCTACGACTTTTATCTCTCTTTTTCTTGAATCTTCAAACTTGGCAAGTGCTTTAAATTCTATGAGATCTCCACTTTTAGCAGGCGCTAAAAACTTTACTTTACTGCTTATGATTACAAGATTTTCTTCATTTACGGCAACAGCAGCTGCATATTCAGCTCCGCCATATATAAAACCATTATGGATAAGCCCTAGATTATCTACTCTCATTTCATCTGTTGTTTGAAGGGTTGTTGTGGATTTTGATTTTTCAAGAGATATTATGCTTCCGATTAGGTTTGATCGCACTTTTGTGTGTGTTTTTAAATCATCTCGTTCTTCAAAATCACTAATTTGGGCTACTTCTTCATCATCATCAAACTCATCAAAATCTTCTTCAGTTTGAGGTATTTTATTTAATTCTTCATGCACCATTTCTTGAGCATCATCTGCCATATTTATTCCTCATTTTATTTATAGTTAAGCACCTAATATATCGGCTAATTACTTTCTTAATTTAACATATATGCGTTTTGGTGCAGGATAGCCTTCGATTGTAAGATTTTTGTCTGTTGGGTCTAAGAAATTCTCAAGACTTTCGCCAGCAATCCAATCAGTTTTTCTCTGTTCATCCAAATTAGTAGTTTTTATCTCTAAAATCTCAAAATCTTTAAATTTTGCTCTACAGGCCCAATTTTCAAGCGCTTTTATAGTTGGTATAAAGTATATATTTGGAATTTTTGAATATCTATCCTTCGGATTAAGTGAAAATTCACCATCCCCATCTATCATAAATGTATCCAATATAAGTTCGCCACCTTTATTTAAACCTTTATAGAGTGCTTTTAAAGAGTTTATAGGGTCACTCCTGTGATATAAAACACCTAAACAAAAAATAACATCAAATTTGTTTTCATAAAATGGTAAATGCTCGATTCCAAGAAGCTCAAACTCTATATCAGATTTTACGAAGTGATTTATAAAATCAAATTGTGTTTTGTAGTGAATTGATGGGTCAAATCCTACAAGCTTTTTAGGTTTTTGCTCTAACATTCTAAAAAGATAGTAGCCATTATTGCAACCGATATCTGCTACGCATTTATCTTTTAAATCAAAATGAGATTCTAAAAGATTGTATTTGATATAACTTTTCCACTCACTATCTATAAAAGTTCCAAATACATCAAAAGGACCTTTTCTCCAAGGCCTAAGAGCCCAAGCAAGATTTTTTATCTCTTGGATGTCATCATTTTTTAAAGTTTCACTTGATATTTTAATGGTGTTAGAGTTTTGAAATATGATATCTTTTGGTGAAGGGAGTTTATCTAATCCTGAGCGCAGAATTTTTATATCTTTCCACTCATACCATTTGAGCCTATCGACT
Organism: Campylobacteraceae bacterium; assembly: GCA_027013245.1. Taxonomy (GTDB): domain Bacteria; phylum Campylobacterota; class Campylobacteria; order Campylobacterales; family Sulfurospirillaceae; genus JAADIZ01. The sequence continues at coordinate 7,106 of JALUXT010000055.1, read as the reverse complement.
CTTATCTTTTTTAAGTCTATCAATTTTTGATTGCTTTTTTAGCACCCTCATATATTTTTCCTATACCATTTTCTACACTTTTATATTCTATTATATTTGGATCGCATTTTTTATGATAAATTCCCATGGAATCATAGTATTCATGGCATTCGTTATAGTATTCGTTAGATATACCTCTATCATTGAAATATATACAACCTGTAAAAATTATGGCTATCACTGGAATTAATAATATTTTCATACGATTATGATAACATTTCATTTATGATACACTACTTAATCCAAATGATTAAGACTATGGAGTTTATAATGAATGTTTTTATATTAAGTGTTAAAGATTTTTTTACACCAAAAATGTTAAAGTATGCAATTATGCCTTTTATCGCAACTTTGGTGGTTATGTATGTGCTATTTTTTGTAGTAGCCGGAGCAGGGCTTGATAGTATGCATGCAGATTTAAACATAAATACAACTCAAACAACTATGCAAAATGGAATCCCACATACCCAAACTTTTTCAGCTCATGTTGAGAATTCCTCTATCATACAATTTTTGATGAAATACTCAGTTACATCTTGGCTAGCAGGGTTTTTAGTATATGCGATAGGCGGTTTTTTTATACTTTATACTTCTATATTTATTGCCATTATAATAGTGGCTTTTATGACCCCATATGTGCTAGGAGAGTTACAAAAGCGGCATTATGAAGATGTGCAAATTATTGGATATTCAAATATATTTGAAAGTCTGTTTTTAGTGATAAAATGGGCTTTTATCATGATGGTTTTGTTTTTCTTGTTAATTCCATTTTATTTTATACCTTTGTTAAATATCATCGCTTTTAACTTGCCTTTGTACTATTTTTTTCATAAAATGTTGATTTTTGATATCAGCTCTAACTTAACAACAAGAGAAGAAAATAATAAGATTAAATATTTTAACAAAAATTCACTTAGGTGGAAAACATTAATCTTGTATTGCATATCCCTGATACCATTTGCTATATTTTTTGGGGCTATATTTTATGTTATTTATTTAGGAAACACATATTTTATCGAAGTTAAAAAATTAAGAGAGGGAATAAAATGAAAAAAGATGTTTTGTACTATTTTGAAGAATTAAGTAAGATTCCAAGATGTAGTTATGCAGCTGATGGAGTTATAGAACATATATCAAAATATGCTAAAGATTTGGGATTTGAAGTAAAAGTGGACAAAGCAGGTAATATTATATGTAAAATCGGAAATCCTAAAGTTTGCTTACAAGCCCACTATGATATGGTGTGCCTTGGCGATGCACCTCAAGTCAAATTGGTAAAAGAGGGTAGCGTGTTAAGAGCCAAAAACTCCACTTTGGGAGCAGATGACGGCATGGGGGTAGCTATAATGCTCTATTGCATGCAAAAATATGATAATCTAGAGTGTTTGTTTACTGCAAATGAGGAAGTAGGACTCATAGGTGCTGCAAATTTAGAACTAGAAATTAGTGCTAAAAATATACTAAATATTGATAGTGAAGATGAAAATGAGATTTGTGTAGGCTGTGCTGGAGGAAGCGATGTTGAGTGTGAAAAAAGTATAGAATACCAACCATTAAATAATAATGAAAAAGTATATAAGGTGAGTGTTGAAGGTCTGCCAGGCGGTCATAGTGGTGTAGATATAGATAAAAATATACCCTCATCCATAAAAATATTAGCTAGATTTTTGGCTAAAAATGATTGCGAATTGATTGATTTTAAAGCAGGTGAGAGAAGAAACTCAATCGCTAAAAATGGATTTGCCATCTTTACATGTGAGGAAGATTTTAGCGAAGAAAAAAATTTAAAAATAGAACAAATTAAAAATGAAAATTTTAAAAAGATAAAAGATTCAAAACAAATTATAAAAACGATAGATGCATTTTCCCAAGGAGTAAGAGCTTGGAATAAAGAGCTAAGAATTCCAGAAGATAGTGCAAACCTTGGAATTGTTGAGGTAGAAGATTTGGTATTTAAAATTATTATTTCACTAAGGACCATGGACGATAGTGCGATGAATGGCTTAGAAGCCCAAACAAAATCCTTTTTTGATATTTGTGGTTTTGCTACAACTTTTTCATCAAAACACGATGCATGGACACCTTTTATAGGTGAGTTTGCAAACCAAGTAAAAGAAGTTTTTTCAAAATATGTTCCAAGCGTAGAGTTTAAAGCCATACATGCAGGCTTGGAATGTGGAATGTTAATAGCCAAGGAGCCAAAACAAGCAGTTTCAATAGGACCAAACATAAGATTTCCTCACTCAACAAGAGAAGAGTGTGATTTGGACTCAGTGGAGAAGATAAAAGAGATAGTTGAGGAGTTAGTGAGGCAATAAGCATGGCACTCTTCGCCAAAATAATTTTGGCGAAGAGTGTAGAGTTTGTCTATTTTTTTTAAGGTTATTCTCTATCTAAGATTTTCTTTTTTTCTTTTTCAAATTCTTGTTTTGTTAGAATTTTGCTATCAAGTAGTTTTTTTAACATGATTAAATCATTGTATTTACTATGAAGTTCTTTGGAAGATTCTGTTTTTTTCTGAAACTCTATATTTTTTGTAGCTTTTTTTTGTGCATATTTTTCTTTCTTTAATTTATTGCTCTGGCAAACAAAGGTAAGAGTCACGCTTGGATAATGATTAATCATATATGGTGGTTTTACAATATGTTCTTCAATAGGTATCATTTTCTTATCAGATCTACTGCAAAAAGCATTTGCCCTTTTCATTGCAATTTTTTCGGAATCTGATATATGACCAAATGCTGATACTCCCACTTGACTTTTATATCGTTTTTCATTTTCACCTACATTTATAGGGTGAAAATCTTTATTTTCCTCAAGTTGCTCAAAATGCGATGTATCAATAGTTTTGTTTGGAGAGGGAACTTTATAGCAACCTGTGATTAAAAATGGTGTCATTAATGCAATAAATATAGATGTTTTTTTAAACATAAAAAATCCTTATAATAATTCTATTTATATTGAATTGTAATATTAAAAAACTTTACTGTTACTGAAACAGAGACTCTTATATGCCCCGAAGGGCATATAATGTGTAAAAAAATTTTTCAAGAAGAAGATAAATTATTCGCTGGCAAAAGATGAAAATTAATTGCCAACGAATAAACCGAGTTTTTTATATTGATTCTATTTTAAAATGCAACTTCAAAATTTAAACCATAAGCATTATTACTTCCAGCAGCAATACCGCTAATCATAGTGTAATAAGGCTCCAGCCTTACATTTTCAGTTACAAAATATCTCGTACCGAATTTTGTAGTATTGACTTTATCATTGCTTGTTCCAACATGATCATTATTTGTATAACGAATCGTAGCTACTAAGGTTCTAGGGATTACTCCTAGTTTAGTATCAACTACAAAAGATCTTCCATCTTTTTTATCAGTATTTGTTGTAAATAATGAAGTCGGATTATATTTGGCTAGACCATAGCTTACAGATAAATCAAGTGGCATTTTTCCTACTTTTCCCAATGCTTGAAAATCTATAACATAAGCATCCGTTTTCATTTTTGTAGATGTATTGGCAACATAACCATTAGCATTAACCGCATTTGTATCTCCAGACATATATTGTCCACCAACTTCGAGATCCCATATGCCAACTTGTGGAGTATAAGCAACTCTAAAATAGTTTGCCAGTTTTACTCCACTATTGCCCGCATTCCCATTTGACCAAGCAGTATAATTTATAAAGTAGTTTGGATTGTAAACATAAAAGCTTAATCCTTTAGCCCCATATTTATCACGAGCACCTATCTCACTAAGAGCCGTAATTGCACCATTGTCATAAAATTCACTTGCAGTTGCAGTGTGACCATCAGTAGTGTAAGGTTCTATACCATAAGTATTTTTACCTACTTTAAAAGTGATAGGTACAACAAAATTTGCAAGTGCAAAATTTTGATTAGGATTAGCAGCATCGCCTCCATTGTAACCTATTTCTATAAATGTACCTACATTTTCACTGATTCTTCCACCAAGAAACATTCCAAAATTGTTTGTTGCAACTGTTGTTGCAGTTGTACCCGCTCCACTATCTATGGTTGTTCCACCTACTACAGACATATTTAATGCACTAGGTATAGATATAAGTTTATCACTAAGGTTTTGACCCCCACCTATTGTTTTTTCGCTTCCAACCATAGTATAACCACTAGCTTTGAAATCTCTACCAAATCTAGTTAAAGTAGGATAACCATTCGCACTGTGACAAGCACTACAAGAAACACCCATTTGTCTTGCAAATGCAGGAATAGCATTCGCATTATCCAATAAAGCAGTAACAAGAATTGCTCCTGCCGCCAAGTACTTCAATGAACCTTTCATCTCTTCTCCCTTTTAGCTTAATAACTGACTTTGCCAACTATCTATCATACTTAATTAAGTATGATTTGATGCATAATGTTAGTTAAGAATTGTTGACCGTTAAGGTTTTATAAATCCTCTTTGGCACCTTTATCTCCTATGTCTAGTGAAATTATATAGGTTTGTGCATTAGCAGATATTTATAATTTTATTAAATTTAGTTAACATCTAAAAAGAATAGAAATATCAAAATAACAAAATAATAATAATTTAAAACTATAAACATATTTCTTAAGTTTGAAAGGAACTAGAGCAATAAATATTAATTAATTATTATGATATATATTATATTTTATGCTTAAAAGAGAAAAAATTAATTATTCTTAATTTTTTTTTATTTTTTATTAATTTATGTGATGACTTTGCATATGATATAATTCTCAAAATGAATCAAATGACCTATAATATCGATATTTTATCATTGTAAATATGTAAAGATTACAAATTAATGGTTCTATAAAAAAGTACTGAATTTATAATGTAAATATTAAAGATTGGTGTCAGAATTGCATCTTTTTAGTACAAAACTCTTCCATATTCATTTATTGTCTTATTTTTTGTATATTTTTTATGATATACTTTGCCATAAATAATAGCAAGGTTGGGTTTTTATGAATATTTTAGTAGTAGAAGATGATAAACAGATATCTTCATACCTAAAAAAAGGGCTAGAGGAGGAGTCTTTTGAGGTTGACGTGGCATATGATGGCACAGAGGGACTCTCTCTTATAAGAGAAAAACTTTTTGATGTTATTATTTTGGATTGGATGTTGCCAAAATTAAGCGGTATTGATATTTGTACGATAGTGAAAAAAAATGACATAAGCACGCCGATTTTAATGCTTAGTGCAAAAAACAGTATTCAAGACAAAGTAGATGGGCTAAATCATGGAGCAGATGACTATCTCTCTAAGCCATTCTCTTTTGATGAGTTGGTTGCAAGAGTAAATGCTTTGATAAGACGCCAAAAAACAAAAAAAGACTCTATACTAAGAGTTGCAGATCTCTGCTTTGATATCTATAAAAGAGAGGTTTCAAGAGATGGAAAAATCATCAACTTGACTTCTAAAGAGTATGATTTTCTTGAACTTTTGATGCAAAACAGAGGTCATGTGGTGAGCACAAAGAAGATCACCTCAAGTTTGTGGGGAAGCGAAACAATATCTAGCAATATCATCAAAGTTATCATGCACCACTTGAGAAACAAGGTAGATGAGGGGTACTCAAAGACACTTATAAAAACTATCAGAAAAATAGGCTATAAAATAGATGACATTTGATATAAGGAGCGTTAAATCCAAAATCTTTCTTTCATATGGCGGTATATTGATTTTGGTGGTGATTTTTTTTAATGCTACATTTTATTATTTTGCACAAAGTTATTTCTATAAAAACACTATTCATGCACTCAAAAGTATATCTTTGGATGTTTTTGCTGATGATATACAAGGAAAAAATCTGACAAAAGGTGTAGCATTGGCTATACATAAGTATGAATTCAGTATAAGAAATGTCTATATACAAGCACTTTACAAAGATAAAATCGTTTTAAAATCTAAAAATCTAAAAGATTATGAATTGCCAAGATATAGACCCAAGAGGGATAGCGATATCGTTCATGTGAAGGCTAATAACATCTCTAAATATGAATTGATTATGTATTCCACTATGATAGCAAACAATAAAAACTATACCGTGCAGATAGCAACTACGATTCAAGAAGAGAAACAACACCTAGCAAGAATCATCAATATGTTTATAGTAGGTGACCCTATCTTTATAGTGATTATGTTACTTGTTATATATAAAATGCTTCAAGATATACTAAAGCCCATGAATACTATGACAAAAACAGCAAGAGAGATATCTATAACAGATCTAGATAGGAGAATCAAGTATGTGGATAATGGCGATGAGTTTGCCCAGCTTGCAAAAACATTTAACAAAATGCTTTTCAGGCTTCAATCATCTTTTAATCAAGTCAAAAGATTTAGTCAAGATGCTTCACATCAGCTAAAAACGCCCCTTGCCGCGATAAGAGTCCAAACAGATGTTGCTCTAAAAACCAATAGAGATATAAGCGACTACAAAAGTGTTCTAAGATCAATCAACAGTGAAATTATATATCTTCACAATATGGTTGACAATCTACTGCTACTAACTCAAATGGATGATGAAATAGTGCAAAAAAGTTTCAAAAAGGTAGAGCTAGACACAGTATTGATTAATGCTGTAGAAGAGTTTGTGCTAATCGCAGATAAAAAAAAGATAAATCTAAACATAGAAGATATAGAGCGTACTATAATAAAAGCAGAAAGCACTCTTGTATCAGTGCTGTGCTCAAATTTGATAGATAATGCCATCAAATACACCCCAAAAGACAAAATGGTTTCAATAGAGCTAAAAGAGAATAAAATCACCATAGAAGATGAGGGCATAGGAATAGAAAAGAAAGACATAGATGCAATTTTCGATAGATTTTACAGAGTAAATTCTGGTAGATTTGAAGGAGCTGGAGGATATGGGCTTGGGCTTTCGATGGTCAAAATCATCGCAAATCTGCATAATGCAGCTATAAATATACAGAGCAAAATCGGTGTCGGAACTAAAATAGAGGTTATTTTCCCAACTATCTAGCCTTAAAACCCTCTTTGCTTTTGCAACATTCAGCCAAGAAAATATAGGGGTCAAGTATTGGGA
>JALUXT010000054.1 GCA_027013245.1 Campylobacteraceae bacterium | reverse complement strand
TTAACATATTCATGAAATATAATAGAACCATACAAGTTATCCACAGGTATATCAAAGAAACCTTGAATCTGTCCAGCATGTAAGTCTATGGTCACCACTCTGTCGATTCCTGCAGTCTCTATCATGTTTGCTACCAATTTTGCAGTTATCGGCACTCTTGGAGCTGCTTTTCTGTCTTGTCTAGCATAACCAAAGTACGGCACAATTGCAGTGATAGAGCTAGCCGAACTTCTCTTGAGCGCATCAGTTAAGATTAGTAATTCCATCAAATTTACATTTGCTGGAGCACAAGTTGACTGGATGATAAAAACATCTTTGCCTCTAACGCTTTCACTTATCTGCACACTAATCTCGCCGTCACTAAATCTTTTTATCTCTGCGTGTGAAAGCGGTAAAGATAGGTATTTGGCAACTTTTTTTGAAAATTCCGGGTTAGCTGTTCCCGAAAAGACTTTGTAGCCTCTCATGATATGTTTCCTTTGGAAGTTTTGTAGTAATGTTATTTTACTCAATAAGGACTTAAAAACATATTTCTTCTAGATATGTTTTTAAATAAAAATCTTGTATCATGTTAATTATGAACAAATTTTTAACTATTTTTCTGACTATTGCAACACTAATTAACATACTTGCAAAAGCTGGCAAACTAAGTTTTGTAAGAGCATACCCTGGCATAGTAAAGATACAAAATAATATTATATATTTCAAGAGTGGCAAAAGACTTAAATATAGTGATGAAAAGGCAAAAAACTTCAAAGAAAAACTAGAAAACCCCTCTGTTGGCGATATGGTTTCGCAAAGATATCCTAAGCTTGAAACTATACAATCGCCCTCTTACAATTTTGATCCAGGGAGATATAGAAATATCAAGTTTTTTAAGATTCTATATGGCAAAGACAAAAAAACTGTAGAAAAAAATCTTGTGCGAGTGATTTGGCTACCAAAAAGCCAACATAGAGTATTATGGTTCAATAAACTTCAAAATGCTGCAAAAAATCTACAAATCGTCTCTAATGAACTAGATAAACTTCCGTATCCTTATAAAAAATATATAACAGATATAGCAGGAACTTTTAGCTATAGAAAAATTCAAGGCACCAGCAGACTTAGCAGTCACAGTTTTGGCATAGCAATAGATATAAATCCAAAATTTTCAAACTATTGGAAATGGGACAAAAAGATGGTTTATAAAAATAAAATTCCAAAAAAAATAGTAGATATATTTGAAAAACATGGCTTTATTTGGGGCGGGAGATGGTTTCATTATGATACTATGCACTTTGAATACAGACCAGAGCTATCATTCCATTGATAAGCTCATCTACCTCTTGCCTGCTTTATACACAAATGCTAAAACTTCTGCAACTGCTTTATATAAGTTTTCTGGTATTGTTTCACTTAACTCACACTTTTTATACAGCTCTCTTGCAAGTGGTGGATTTTCAACTATCTGTATATCATGAGCTCTAGCTATCTCCTTTATCTTTAGTGCTAAGTGATTCATACCTTTTGCTATGACTTTTGGCGCATCTTCTTTCTCTTTGTCATATCTAAGAGCCACCGCAAAATGTGTTGGATTCGTGATAACAACATCTGCTTCAGGAATCTCTTGCATCATCCTTTTTTTACTCATCTCCATCTGTATTTTTTTAACTCTTGCTTTTGTTTGAGGATCCCCTTCCATCTGTTTAAACTCATCTTTTATCTCTTGCTTGCTCATCTTTAAATCTTTAAAGTAGTTATATCTCACAAAGAAGAGATCAAATAGAGCAAGCACTAGAAAAAGTATGAGTATAGCAGCACCTAAAATCATAGATTTTTCTTTTAACCATATCAACTGCTTAAATATTGATAGATACACGACACTTGGCAACTCTTTTGTAAAATCAATAAGATAGTAATATGCCACAAGAAAAACTAGAGCTACCTTCAATACTATTTTTATAGTTTCAACTAATTTTTTTATGGACAGTAGGTTTTTAAGCCCCTTAATAGGGTTCATTTTGCTAAGATTTGGAGTTAGAGGTTTAGAGCTAAATACAAATCCAAATTGCAAAAATCCTGCCAATAACCCTGATATAGCTACCAATAGTGCCAATGGCATAACTACCAAAATAATCTCTTTAAGTGTATTTATTGAGATTTGAATTACAATATTTTTAGTCAGCTCCACTCCAATAAAAGATTGATAATATTGATACAGTTCAACTAAGTGTTTTTGCATAAAATTAAAAAGAGCAATAAAAGAGAAGATGCCAACCAGTAGAGTCAAAAAACTGCTAGCATCCATACTCTTGGGAACATTACCCTCTTTTCTGGCATCTTCTATCTTTTTTGAGGTGGGCTCTTCTGTCTTTTCTTGGTCATCAGCCATCTGTTTTTTTCACTTTTTAGAGTATCTTCATAGATAGATCCAACCAAGTCGCATGGTGGATTAAGCTTCCGCTACTTATAGCATCTACTTTTGTTTTTATAAGCTCTTTTATATTTTCTTTTGTGATATTTCCACTAGCCTCTACAAGTATATAAGGAAAATTACTATTTTTAAATGATACCACTTCTGCGATATCATCAACACTCATATTGTCACACATAATCATGTCAGCTCCGCAATTCATAGCATATTTTGCAAAATCTATATCTTCGCACTCTATCTCTATTTTTGTAGTATATGGCAACTTAAACCGTGCCTTTTTTAAAAAATCTTCCAAATCATCAATAGTCTTAATATGCGTGTCTTTAAGCATCAAACAGTCATCCAAACCCATTCGATGGTTGTGCCCACCTCCACATCTAACCGCATATTTTTCAAATATCCTAAGGTGTGGCCTTGTTTTTCTAGTATCTAACAATTTTACACCTGAGTTTTTGATTATATTGGCATATGAGTTTGTATTTGTAGCTATCCCGCTGGCATGCTGCAAAAGATTTAATATAGTTCTTTCACACATCAAAAGTTTTTTGGACTTCCCCTTGAGAGTTGCTATCACATCCCCATACTCTATAGCTTTTTTATCTTTTATGTGAAATTTTATATCTATATTTTCGATTCTACAAAGTGCTTTTGCATAAACAACACCAGCCAAAATCCCACTATCTTTAGATATGATTTTAGCGGATGCCTTTTCGTTACTGCCCACTAAATAAAACAAATCACCCCTGCCGACATCCTCTTGAAGAGCGGTTTTTACAAATTTTTTTATCATTTTATTGTCCCCTTTTTATGAAAGTAAATTCCATAAAAATTCCTCGCGACTAAAGCACGAGCTGAAGCTCTGTATTGTTTCATTTTATTGTCCCCTCTGCCCATAAATGGTATCTCAAAATTTTTCACACACCAAAGAACAATTTATTTATTTTTTATGTTTCTGTCGAGATTATAAGAAAAATCTACACAATTTAGGCTTAATGTTTAACAATAAGATGTTATAATCCTTTTTACAATGAGGAAAATTTATGAACAATATATCTAAGAAATTTGCATTTTATGGTACTATTTTTATGGCTTTGGCTGTTGGTATCGGTGCATTTGGAGCACATGGATTAAAAAACTTACTCTCCAAAGAGATGCTAAGTATTTACCACACAGGAGTTGAGTATCAATTCTATCATGCTCTTGGTCTTTTTGCAGTTGCTTTTATTGCAAATTTTGTAGAAGATAAAAAGATAAAGTTTGCAGGATATTTTATGATTTTTGGAATCATTATGTTTAGCGGAAGTCTTTACGCACTTAGTATTTTAAACATAAAATGGATTGGAGCTATAACTCCAATCGGTGGCACTTTTTTTATAATAGCTTGGGTTTTGTTGGCTATTAGTTTAGCTAAAAGGTAGAATTATTTTGTAAGTTTTGTAATTTTATTAATTAATTCTTTACTATCAAAATCTCTTCCACCTATAGCTTTATAGACAATTTTTCCTTTTTTATTTATTATAAATGTAGTAGGAATCCCTCTGACGCCCCATCTCCTCATGGCACTCATATCAGTATCAAATAATATCGGATAATCTGGGCTGGGTTCGAGATTATTTATGTATGAAAAAACGGTACCAGTATCCTCTCCAATATCTACGCCCAAAACGACTACATTTTTATCTTTAAGTTGTTTATACATCCTGTACAGAGATGGGATTTCTGCTCTACAAGGTGGACACCAAGTAGCCCAAAAATTTACCAAAATAACCTTTCCTTTTAGGCTTTTTAAATCTACAATTTCATCATCTAGATTCTTCAGTTTTAAAGATGGAGCTTTGCGTACTGGTGAAATTGTTGTTAAATTGTTAGTGAGAACAAGCTGTTTTGCTTGTAAGCTAAATACCGCTAGAAGCAGTAAAGCCACCAATCTACTTGGCACATTTGACATCATGCATCGTAAGTTCATATTTTTTTCCTTTTATATCCCAATTTATTTTTAAATCAAATTTACTACCAAGTGGCAAATCAACATTTAACATCCCCTCATTCCAATCTCCACCTGTTGCATAAGATTGTTCTTCTGGGATTTGCCCTAGCACAAAAGCTATCTTAGATGACATTTTAACCTTGGTGTTTTTAAATTTTTTCAACCAATAAGCATTATTTTTAATATAAAATCTATTTGCGTCTTTTAATACAAACCAGTTTTTTCTAACAAAATGTATAGTGCCTTTAGCATTATCATTTCTTAAAAAAGTTGTAAACACACAAGTATGTGAATAAGGCACTATCTGCTTCTGACTAAAACCTCTACCCGCATAAAAAGCTTCAACTTTAGATGAAGCAATTGGCTCTATACTAAATGTCACGCCGTATTTTGACATCTTTTTTGCAAAAACTGAAGTTAATAGTAGCATAAAAAACAAAACAACTTTAAACAAGCCCATCATATCTCAAACATCCTATTTAATGCAAGGTATGAGTTTTTTCTTACTTCTTCACTTATAATTATCTCGTTTTCATATCTTTTTTCTTTTATTGAAATTAGGGTGTTATATAAATCTTCTAGTGTTGTTTCGTTCATGGTTGGGCACTCTGGCTTTGTAGATGAGAGGATAAATGTATTTTTTTTTCTTAACCTGTTTACCATGTTAAACTCAGTCCCAACGGCTATCTTTTGTTCAATTGGCAACTCTTTTATGTATTTTATGATTTGCGAAGTTGAGCCTACAAAGTCAGATTTTGCACAAACTTCAGGTTTACACTCTGGATGAGTTACTATCAAGATATCTGGATATTTTTGTCTATAAAACTCTATATCTTCTACTTCAAAGAGCTGATGGACTGAGCAAAAACCATTGTAGCAGATGATATCTGCACCATTTAGATCAGCTCCATCTCCTATAACGCAACTTTTTAAACCCATATCTATCGCTATATTTTGCCCAAGACAACGATCTGGCACAAAAAGTATCTTTTTGCCACTTTTAAGTGCTTTTGTGATGATTTTTTTTGCGTTTGAACTTGTACATACATATCCACCCATCTCGCCAACTCTTGCTTTTACCTCTGCTGAAGAGTTTATATAAGTTACAGGCATTATGTCTTCCTTTTTTATACCAGCTTTTTCTAGAATTTTTACATTTTCATCATAATAATCAGCATCAATCATCCTAGCCATCGCACAACAAGCGATTTTAGGCATAAAAACTCTTTTATTTGGAGCCAATATCTTAACGCTCTGCCCCATAAAACCAACTCCACAAAATATAAGATTTGCCTTCTTATCTTTTGAAGCCCATTTTGCAAGTTCTAGCGAATCACCAGTAAAATCGGCCATATTAAACACTTCATCTTTTTGGTAAAAATGAGCAACTATGCTCACATCTAACTCTTCTTTTAGTCTGTTTATCTTGGTTATTAATTCGTTATCATTCAATTTTGCATCCTTAGATATAATATACTTTTTTTATAAAGCCTATTATATCAAAAGCCAAATTAAAACAAATTTTAGATAAAATTTGTGAAATATTTTTAAAGGAACAAAGTGGATTTTTTATTTAATACAAACATACAATTTTATATATTAGCTTATTTAGTCGGAGGCATTCCGTTTGGTTTGCTTTTAGCTAAGTATTTTGGGAAAATTGACATAACAAAAGTTGGAAGTGGTAGTATTGGCGCTACAAATGTTTTAAGAGCTTTAAAGCAAGAAAATCCAAAATTAGCAAAAAAAGTTGCTATTGCTACTTTGGCTTTAGATATTTTAAAAGGCATCATAGTTTTAGCAATCGCGAAGTTTGCAGGAGCTAGCGTCGAAACTCTTTGGGCAGTGGCGATACTAAGTGTTGTTGGTCATTGTTACAGTCCATATCTTAAGTTTGAAGGTGGAAAAGGAGTCGCAACTGGTATGGGAGTTTATCTTTTTTTACTGCCTGTTGAAACTATCATAGCTTTAATCGTTTGGTTAGTAGCTGCAAAAACTATAAAAATATCATCTTTGTCATCTCTTTTAGGACTTACAGCCTTAGTTGCCTCCTCTTTTATAATCCACCCTGAAATAAACGAGATAAGAACACATGCTCCAATCTTAATCATAGCTTTTATCATCATTTATAAACATATACCAAACATCATAAGACTTTTTAGAGGTGAAGAAAAAAGAGTTGTATGAAAATCTTTATAAAAAACCTTACATGTAAAGCAATATTAGGCATATTAGAAGAAGAGAGAACTCAAGCTCAAAATATCATAATTGATGCAAAAATTAAATATGATTTTGATACTATACATTTTATAGATTATGCGCAAGTTGCCAAATTTATGCAAGACTTAATGCAAAAAGAGAAATTTTTGCTTATAGAAGATGCACTTGAAAGTATAGCAAGCACTTTAAAACAACAATTTCCTACAATCAATCAAATCACACTAAAAATCTCAAAACCAGACATACTAGATAGCTGTGTGGTTGGTGCTAAAATTAAAAAAAACTTTATCAATTTTTAAAATTTTATTAAAAAAACTTTAAATCTAGCTAAAATTATGTTATAATTCTGCTTCCCTTATCCGTACTATTTGGATAAATTTTAATGAAGGAATAATAAATGCGAATTCTAATCGTAGAAGATGAAGTAACGCTAGGAAGAACCATAGCAGAAGGTCTTCAAGAGTTTGGCTATCAAACAGATAGCTCTGAAAATTATAAAGATGCTGAGTATTATATAGGCATAAGAAATTATGACTTAGTTTTAGTAGATTGGATGCTACCTGATGGTGACGGAGTTGATTTAGTAAGCATAATAAAACAAAAGACTCCAAGAACTGCAGCAGTTGTGATTTCAGCAAAAGATGACAAAGAGAGTGAAATCAAAGCACTTAAAGCTGGAGCGGATGATTATATCAAAAAACCATTTGATTTTGATATTTTAGTTGCAAGAATCGAAGCAAGACTTAGATTTGGTGGAACAAATGTTATAACTATCGAAGATTTGACAATTGACCCTGATGAAGAAAAAATTACATATAAAGGTCAAGAGATTGAACTTAAAGGTAAGCCTTTTGAAGTTTTAACTCATCTAGCACGCCACAGCGACCAAATCGTATCAAAAGAGCAACTCTTAGATGCTATATGGGAAGAACCAGAATTAGTAACTCCAAATGTTATAGAAGTAGCTATTAACCAAATTCGTCAAAAAATGGATAAACCATTGGAAATCTCAACTATTGAGACTGTCAGACGAAGAGGTTATAGATTTTGCTTTCCAAAAAAAGTATAAGGCATAGTTTTGTATTACAATTAGTACTCGCTTCGACGGTACTAATTGTAATCTTCTCCACAATTTTATATAACTACATAAAAATTTCAATTTATAAAAATTTAACAAATGAACTTCGACAAGAAGCAGTTCTTGTAGCAGTCTCAAAATCATCTGACTTTAATGAAATCGGGTTGAACAGATTTGACCCAAAACTTAATTTACCCAATAGAAAAGTAAAAATAATAACTTTAAAAAATCAAAAACTAAAAGTAAGGTATAAATATTCAATTATCCATGGTGAACATTTTTTGACAATTTTTTATCCTTGCAATAAGAAAAAAGCACTATTTATCAAAATAACCAGAAACATATCAAATACTAATAAATTGTTAGATGAAGTTTTAACAAATGTTCTCACTATAAATCTTATAGCTATATTTTTTATCATTTTTTATGCGCTGTTTCTATCAAGAATGCTTTTGCTTCCTATAAAATCATTTACTGCAAAATTAGCAAGTATGAATGAAAGTTTTCTTCAAACGCTTGACCCGCAGAGTCTGCCAACTGAGTTTCAGCCACTAGGAAAAAGTATAAATAGCTTAGTTAAGAGAATACAAACTTTTACAGAGTATCAAAAAGAGTTATTTATAGGAACATCACATGAATTAAAAACTCCTTTGGCTGTTATGAAAACTAAAAACGAAGTAACTCTTCTAAAGCCAAGAGAGAATGAAAAATATATACAAATTTTGAGACAGAATAATCAAATAATAGACGAAATGAGTAAAATGATAAGCAATATTCTTGAAATTGGAAGGCAAGAAGGTGCTCATTTTGAAGAACCTATTAAAATTGATTTGGTAAAATTTCTGGAAGAAAAAGCAAATAATTTTAAAATCTTAGCTTATCAAGATGAAAAGCAATTTGAAATCAAAATAACCCCAAAAAAATACGAAATTAAAACTCAACCAACGCTTCTTATACATATAATCCAAAATTTTATTCAAAATGCTATAAAGTTCACCCCTATTGGAAAAACTATTTTAGTTAAGTGTTTTCAAACAAAACATGGTTATAGTATAAATATCATAGATGAAGGCTATGGAATAGATGAAAAACAAGACCTTTTTGCACCATTTAAAAGATATGGCAATAAACCTGGGGCCGGTCTTGGACTTTTTCTTGCTAAAGGAGCCGCAAATGCAATTGGAGCGAAGATATCAATCAAAAATAGAGTGGATTCCAAAGGAACAATAGCCAATTTATTCATTCCTATCAATAAAAAGTAAAAATAATTAGAAAAAATCAGTTTTTTAAATTTTCTTAAAGTATATTTACTGTATAAATCTTAAGAATTTAATTTTAGGAAAATAATAATGTCATTACTAATAACAGATGAGTGCATTGCTTGCGATGCTTGTAGAGATGAATGTCCAAATTGTGCCATAGAAGAAGCAGACCCAATATATATAATAGACCCAGATATTTGTACTGAATGCGTAGGTCATTATGATGAGCCTGCTTGTATATCAGTTTGTCCTGTAGATTGTATCGAACCTGACAAGGACAATATAGAAAGCATGGAAGAATTGCGATTAAAGTTTGTACAATTAACTAGCGAAGAAGAGTAGTGGCCAAAAGAACTGCTATAATCGACATTGGTTCAAATTCGATAAGAATGACAGTTTTTGAGAAAAGTAGCCATTTTGCATATCATCTTATAAAAGAAGTTAAAAGTAGAGTTCGCATTGGCGAAGGAGCCTATGAGAATAGTGGCATATTACAAGATATACCTCTGCAAAGAGCCTATGATGCACTTGAGGGCTTTAAAAACATTATAAAAACACTTAAGTGTCAAAAAATATTGTGTGTAGCAACATCAGCCCTTCGTGATGCTCCAAATTCATCTTTATTTATAAAAAAAATAAAAAATGAATTAGATATAAAAATAAAAATAATAGATGGCAACAAAGAAGCATATTACGGTGGTATTGCTGCTACAAATCTTTTATATCAAATCTCAAATGCTACAACTATTGATATAGGAGGAGGCTCTACTGAATTAGCGCTTATTGAAAATGGGAGAGTCCTAAATACAATCTCGATAAATATAGGCACAGTTAGGATAAAAGAGTTGTTTTTAGACAAACATTCTCCATCAGCTGATATAGTGAGTTATGTTAGAGAAGTAATTAGTACCATACCAAAATCTTTTAAAAGTGAAAATATGATCGTAATTGGTGGAACAACTAGGTCGTTATCTGAAAATATAATGAAAAAGATAAATTATCCGCTTGATACTGTGCATGGCTTTAAATATGAGTTAAGCGAACACATTGATTTTATACGACAAATTAAAACTTCCCAAATCTTTAGTTTAAATAAATTTAACATTAAAAAAGATAGAGTTGACACCATAAGAGAGGGTTTGTATATTTTTGATGAAATAAGTAAAAAACTAAATACCAAGAACATTATAACATCAGGGGTTGGCATAAGAGAAGGTGTTTACTTATGTGATTTACTCAGAAACTCTAATCATACATTTGCACCTAATTTCAAACTAAGTCTTCGGAGCTTAATAGACAGATTTAGTGAAAAAAACAGAGGAAATGATTCAATTGTTAGATATGCAAAAGATTTGTTTTTATCCCTTAGATATATACATCAAATCGATGAAAAATATATAGATATCTTGGCAACATCAGCAAAATTATATAATATAGGCATAAAACTTAGCTTTTACCAAAAAAACTTGCATAGTTTTTATTTTATACTAAATAATTTAAATTTTGGTTATTGCCATAAAGACAAAATTTTAATAGCCATTCTTATCAAATATCATATGAAAAAACTACCATCTAAAGATGATCTTAAGGCTTATGAAGATTTATTGCCAGACATAAAGATTGTAAACTGGCTTAGTTTTATATTATCACTTTCAAACTGTCTTCATAAAGATTTAGTAGACGATAGCTTCGAATTTGAATACTCAAATCATACGCTACATATAAAATCAAAAAAGAAGCTATATCTAGCTAAAGAGTGTATAAAAAAGCTCGCCAAACCTGCTTCTTTTGCTATTGTTTTGAATTAATCTTAAAATTGCCTTCCCATCGTAAATTCAAAAGATGATGTATTGTCGCCAGCTTTTTTGAGTAATGGTGAAGCAAATATTAGATTGATTGGACCCATTGGGGAAACCCATTCTAAATTCAAACCTGTTCCAGCTCTTTTTATATCTAGTCCATTTTCACCAATCATTCCATAATCAAAAAATAGAGCACCTCTTAATTTTAGTCGTTCGATTAATGGGAAACTAGCTTCAACACTATTGGCGAACATCATTTTTCCACCCAATAAATCGCCAGCACTATTTTTTGGAGAAATTGTATTTGTTGCGTATCCTCGAATGGTACTAATTCCTCCCATATAAGCTTTTTCACCTATTGGAAGATATCCATTATTTATGATATAGTTTGCTTTTATCTTGTATCTTAAAATTAAATCATAGTCAATCTTATCTTCTAAACCATAAAAATAAGCGAATTTAGCTCTAGTTTTTAAAAATTTCATATCTCCACCAAGACCAGCAAATTCTGTACTTAGTGATGCACTTATACCTCTTCTTGGTAGATAGTAGTCATCAGTATTATTAAATGAAACGCCTGGTGTTATAGCACTTTTTATTGTAGCACCTGTTGTGTATAAAATAGGGCTTAGGGTCGAGGAAATATTACTTAATTTTGATTCTTCCAGAGTGTAATCAACAAAACCTCTCCAATTTCTACCAAATCTTCTACCGAGCGTTAGATTAAAACCTGCCTTATCTTCATTGTAACTCGTATAACTATTATTAGACCTATAAATACTACCACCCAAACTATAAATTGAATCAAAAACCCTAGGGTTTGTTAAAGAAATTGTACCACTCAATGATTTATTTGACCTATCTATACTTACTTTGGCTTTCATGCCTGAACCAAATACATTTCCATCTGAAAGATTTGCACTTAAGAGTAATCCATCGTATGAGCCGTATCCAATTCCACCACCTATCGAAGCCGTTCTAGCTTCTTTTACGCTAACTAATAAGTCTATCTTGTTTTCACTCACTCTTATCTCTTTAATTGAAGCATCTTCAAAATAACCGGTTCTTTTTAATGCACTTTTTGAATCTTCCAAATCAGTTCTACTATATAAATCTCCTGGGGCTAGATAAACTTCTCTCCTTACAACTCTATCAATCGTTTTAGTATTTCCTGAAATCCTAACATCATTTATATAAACTTTTTGTCCAGGATAAACCATAAAATTTATATCTGCAATATGTTTTTTCTTATCGGTCTTAACATCAGGATTTACTCTAACAAATGCATATCCTAAATCAGCCACATCATTTTCTACTGTCTTAAGGTCTTTTCTTAGTCTTTTTGAGCTAAATATTTGCCCTGACTGAAGATGCAAATCTGAAATGATTTGTTTTGTATCTAATAAGCCTTTTGGAAGAGATATTTTTATCCTACCAACATTATACTGCTCGCCTTCACTTATATTATAAGTTAAATCAGCAGAGTAGCTATCCATATAAGCTTTCAAAAATGGTGTACTAACTTTAGCATCCAAATAACCATGTCTTAGATAATAATCTTTGATTCTAACTGAATCATATGGTAAATCATTTAGCCTAACAATTCCATCATCAAAACCCCACATCCAAGATAGAAATTCTGCTTTTCTATTTGCAATTGAACCTCTGAAGTCACTATAGTCAAATTTCTTTGCGCCATATAAATTAACTTTTTTTATGACAATCTTTTCACCTCTATTTATAATCAAATTAAGAGAAAGTGAATTTTTATTTAATTTTTTAGTAGTAGTTTCAATAACAGTGTTAAAATATCCCTTTCCTTCGTAATATTTCTCTACCTTTTTTTTTGCAATATCTACTTTAGCTTGATCAAATATCTCACCTTTTGCAATCCCAAGTGTCTCTTTAATAGTTTTTTTATCACTATCTCCTATGCCACTCACTTCAATATTTGCGATAACTGGTTTTTCCACAACCGTGATACTTAAAACTCCATCATTTTCACTAACTTCAATATCTTTGAAATATTTTTGCCTATATAGGTCTTTTATGCCTTGGTCTATAATTCTCACATCAAGCACATCACCTTTATGTATATTCATAATCTCTTTTGCTATGCTAGGAGAGAGGTGAATTAAACCATCAAATCTTATACTTTTTATAGTAATTGCATAAAGTGAAGAAGCTAAAATCAATCCTGATATCAATATTTTGTTCATTAAAAACCTTTATTTGTCATAAAAAAAAGATATAATACCATTTTTGGAATTAATTATTAGTTAAAGGCATCATATTATGAAAATTGGAATTATTGGACTTGGTTTGATTGGTGGCTCATTAGGGCTAGCTTTGAAAAACATAAAATTCATATCTTCTACATGTGGATTTGATCACAACTTATCTCACTGTGAAGAAGCACTAAAGTTAGGTCTTGTAGATGAAATAGTCTCTTTTGATGAGATAAAAAAATGCGATATGATTTTTCTAGCCATTCCTGTTGAAGCTATCATAGATGTTTTACAAAATTTGACAGACATTTCAAAAGATACAACGATAGTTGATTTAGGAAGCACAAAAGAAAAAATCATAAATAGTGTTCCAAAAGAGATAAGAGCAAACTTCATAGCAGCACATCCAATGGCTGGGACTGAAAAATTTGGACCAAGTGCAGCGATAGAAAATCTATACCATGATAATATCGTAGTTCTTTGCAATATGGATGAAAGCAGGGATAATCATAAAAATAGAGCTATACAGATATTTTCTCATATCGGGATGAAGATTGTGTTCATGAATGCAGTTGAACACGACAAACATGCATCTTTTATCTCACATCTTCCTCACGCCCTAAGTTATGCACTTGCAAACAGTGTTATGGGTGAAGAAGAACCAAAAAGCATACTCCTGCTAGCTGGTGGTGGTTTTAAAGATATGAGCCGAATAGCAAAATCTTCTCCTTTAATGTGGACAGATATATTTAAGCAAAATAGAAAAAATCTTCTAAATTCAATAGAACTTTTTCAAAAAGAACTAAACAAATGCAAAACCATCGTAAAAGAAGAAAAGTGGGAAGAGTTAGAAAAGTGGATGGGTAACGCCACCACTCTTCACAAAATTCTCTAAAAAGACTTATTTTTTATGAACTCTTTTAAATCATCAATGCTTAGCGGTACTGACAAAGAGTGCTATTATATTATTTTAGAACTAAACTCATAGTCTTCAAGTTTTGCCATATATTAAATAAATTTTTATTACCTCTTATTATATGAGTATTCCAATCAACCTTATAACAATTAAAATTAATATTATTATTTTCTAATTCTTTTTTAATGGAAATTGCTTGATTTTTATTTTTAGTTGTTGCTATAGTGATATGAGGATTAAAGCCATATTTTCTAATAGGATAGTCTGTTTTATTTGTAACCATTTTTAATTCTTTATCAGGATTAACTTTTAAATAAATAACATATGTATGATTATTCTCAAATATTCCTACCCCATTTATTTGTATAGATTTATCTCTTTTATTTATAGTTTTTGTATAATGATTTAATTTTATTGCAGTTTTAGTTGTTGAAAAAGATTTTCGTTTTTCTTTCAGAAAAGGACCCTGTAATGTAACATGTGGAATAAGGGATGGGTTTTTTATATGATATGTTTCACAAAATGTATTAATAAAATATTGTAAGTTTTTATCATATATATTAAGTAAAATTAAATTTTTCATATTATATTGTTAAAAACTTTTTTAATTTATTATCAATTTTATTATGATTTAAAATATTAAAAATAATATCAGAAAATTTTTCTGCATTAATATTTAATAATTCTTTCATAGCCAAATCTTTTTCAATATTATTATTTTCTTTCGCTTCAAGAAACTTTTGATAATATGATAACAAATCATCAAATTGATTACTGATTGTTTTGTCATCTAATCTATCTAAAGACCAAGCAATTCTCTCTAAAGGTGTTTTGTTAAAAATATCTAAAATTTCATCGTAGTTTATATCTTTTTTGATAATGATGGCTATAGCTGTTGAAAATACGGTTATCATTCTACTGTACTTAAGATTGATATTTTTCTTTCTCCAAGGTCTGCTGCTATCATTTCTTATTGCTTCATAGTTTAAGCAAAGTGTTCTCCAGAATCGTAAAGTGGAAATTTCACAAACTGCCTTCCACCCTTTTCACTTTTTGCCTTCCACTTTTTGAGTGTTTTGTGAAAAGATTTTGAGAATTGCGTTGGCGAAATATTTGACCTTTCAAACAAGCTAGTTTTTGC
>JALUXT010000053.1 GCA_027013245.1 Campylobacteraceae bacterium | reverse complement strand
TAAAAAAAGATTTTGGAGCTGAATATCATCATAGTCAAATATAAAAGTTCCTCCGCCACTTCTTGGTCTTTTAAGCCTATCTATTAAAAAGACATTTGAAAACTCTAAGCCTTTGGATTTATGAATTGTTAAAACTCTTATACCCTCACCTTTTTTTGAAATTGAACTTTGAGAGATATCATTAAAATTAAACAAAAAATCCTCTATATCTAAAAATTGTGCACAATTTTGTATAAACAGCAACATATCGTCTTCTAGATAAAAAATATCAAAATATTTTATGATATCTATCACCAAATCATCCACGCTTCCACTGATATCAAACACAAAATTTTCGACGGCATATTTTTTCGTACTTATAGTTTTAAAATTCCGAAGATAGAGTTCATCTTCAAAATACAAATAATGAACAAAATCTATAATAGCCGAAATAATAGGTATATTTATAAGCCTTCTATTTGCTTCCATAGTCACTTTTGCTTCTGTGATTTCAGTCTCTATCAACTCTTTTAACAGCAATGCTTCTTGATTTGTATAACACAAAACTGCTATATCTTCTTGAAAAACTCCAAGATTTAGAAGGTTTTTTATATTTTCAATCAGATTTTTTTCTATATCATCACTGATAACTACGCCAACAAACCCCTCAAGTGCTCCTTCTCTAACTTGTTGATTTTTATAATTTATTAGCTTCTTATCAAAAGTGGTGTTAATAAAATTTACTATGCTGCGTGAGCTTCTATAATTTGTGCCAAGAACACCAACATCAAGATTTAGCTGATTTATAGCATACGAAAACAACTCTTTAGCTCCACCTCTAAACCTATAAATCGATTGTTTTGCATCTCCCACTACAAAAAGACTTCTACTGCTTTTTGCTCCTACGCCTGAACTAATCTCTTGCATAAATGGCTCTAAAATTTTGTATTGGACTATATTTGTATCTTGAAATTCATCGATTAGCATATGGTTAAAACTTCCATCTATCCTAAAGTACAAGAAATCCTTATCGATTTCATTTTGCAATAAATCATACAGCCTATTTGTCATCTGCGAAAAGCTTAACGATGATTTTTGCTTGGATTCAATCTCTAAAGCCCTTAAAAAAGTATCATAAAGTTTTGCAAATTTACTAAGTACATAAGTCTCTTTTGCCCTGACATATAAAAAAAGCTTTTGTTTTAGCTCTGTATGTAAGGCATTTATCTCATCATTTGTGAATTTTTTATAGCTCCAATAATCAAAATCTTCCCTTTGTAAAAACTTTTTAGCAAGCAATTCTTTGACGCTTGAAATATCTAAAGTTTTAAGAGCACTTTTGCTTAAACCATTTTCTATAAATTTCTCTCTTATATCACTAACAACATCCAATATCTCTTTTTCTTTAGGATAGGCACAACTTTTTTTTGCTAAGTTTTTAAAATTTATCTCACTATGTTTTTCAAATAGAACACTAAATAAAGAAAACAAATCGGAAAGTTTTTTTGTTTCATTCAGTGCTAACATCACTAGAGATTCATAGAGCATATCTTGTTTTGCAAGTTTTAAAAATCTCTCTGTCACATCATCATTTATCAAAGAGTCTTCTAGAGAAAAATCTGGCATTAATCCGATATTAAAAGAAAATTTTCTTAGCATAGAAGAAAAAAACGAATCTATAGTTGAAATCTTTAAATCACTTTTTAAAAAAAGGCTTACAACCAAGTGGGATTTAGAAAGTATCTCATTTCTGTTTTTTCCAGTAAGTTCACATATGTCATTTAATTCATCACTTGTTTCAAGATTTTTAAGTGTATCAAAGATTCTTTTTCTCATCTCAAGAGCAGCTTTGTTTGTAAAAGTTAGTGTTAATATCTGTTCGGTAGTCGAGCCTAAAAAAAGTAAAGAGATATAACGAACACTAAGAGCGTAAGTTTTCCCACTTCCTGCACTCGCCTCTAATGCTAGATTATTCAGCATCTTAATCATCCCTTAAACATAGTTTTTTATAAGGGCAATAGATACAATTGGCTCTTTTTTCACACATTACAAATGATGTAATTGGCTCTTTTAATCCTTTTAAAATATCCTTAAGTTTTTCAATCTTTTCTTCCAGTAAAACCTCTTGAATTAATCTTCCACTTTTTAAATCATAATAAAAAACACCGTTTACTTCTGCTATGTCACTGGCTAAAATATAATAAAACTCTAGTTGAAAGTTTGTCATATTGTCTATTTTTTGTTTTATCAAATTTCCAATATTTCCACTTTTATAATCTATAACGAAGAGTTTTCCATCTTTTATATCTATCCTATCTAACTTGCCTTTTATAGTAAAATCTTCAAAGTTTTTCTTTAGCTCAATTTCGCTTTCTAAAATTCTATAACCATCAATATATCTTTTTTTCTCATTGGCTACAAAATCTCTTAATTGCTTTAACCATATATTTAAACTAAACTCTTCTATCTCACCAGAGTAATTTTGAAGCAACCTATCTTTCATGATAGCAAATATCTTCTTGTCATCTAAGGCTTGATCTTTGACAAATACTTCTTCTAATACCTTATGGAGTTTTAGTCCAATACTTGCGTTTGAATTTGTAAGTATATTGCTTGGTTCTTCTAACTTTTCTACATATTTGTAATAAAATTTTCTTTTACATGTGAGTAGTGTATTTAGTTTCGTAGCACTTAATTCTTTGTTTATTATATGAATAGCATCACTTTTTATCTCCAAATTAGGCGAGATAAAATCACTTTGATTAAACAATAAATCTGTATATGGTGCATTTGATACACTAAAATCATACTTCAATCCTAATTCATCCAAAAAGCGTGATGGCATTGTGCTTTCATTTGCTACTGAACAAATCGCTATTTTTTCGCTATTTTTAAAAAGCTTATGGTAATAATATTTTTGAAGATTTTCTCTATCAGTTTTTGTGGGCAATCCCGTAAGCTTTCTTATTTGTGTATTTAAAAACAAATCTTTTTGACTTCTTCTAGGTACAAAATCGTCACTAAAGTCTGGTACTATAACACCTTTATAATCACTTCCTCTTGTCTCAAGAACACCCATAACGGTTATCTTTCCACCTCTTATATCATCCTCGCTACGATCTTTCAGTCTCTTTAAAAGCAGTTTAAATATTTGCTCTAAGTTTAAACTATCGAGATTTGATAAAAATTTTGAAAATCTATAAATCTCTTCTTTAAATATCTCTTTTTCACTCTCTTTCGTATTTAACTCTAAAATTTCTTTGATAATTTCAATGCTTTTTTTATCTTCTATTTTATTTTTCCATAAAAGTTGAATTTTTTTGGTTAATGAGATTGGAATTTCAAGTCTTTCTTGCCTCTGTTTTTGTTCATCTTTTTTTATACTAAGATACAACTCAATCGCTTCTATTCTTTTATAAAAATCATAATTTTTAAGTGAAAAACCCATAGCAAAGTTCAGATTCTTATTAACATCAAACTTTTTTAAAAATTTAGTTAAATTTTCATCTGGCAAGACAATAACTATGTCTCTAGCGCTAATTCCGCTTTGAATAAATTCTTCAACACTAGAAATTATAAAACCTACTTGAGATATTCTTGTATTAAAAAATCGAACATGTGCATCTATGATTTTTTTTATGATTTTTTTTGAAGATATTATCTTGCGATTACTCAAATCCAATTCATATACATAATCGTTCTTCAAATCAAACCCAAATTGTTCAAATGCTAATTTAGTTTTTTGGTTATAGCTATTTAACTCCAAGCTAACGATAAACGGTATATGTTTCGAGCATTCAAAAAAGAGTTTTAATTCAAATTTACTTAAAAATCCATCGACACTCAGATAAATCTCTTTTAAGTTTTGAAGGTAATCAATATTTACATCATAGTTGTCATTAATATTTATCTTATCGACATATCCATTTTTGTCAAGAAGCCCTAGATAATTGGCTCTTAGCATCGAAAGAGCATCAATATGTTCGTCATACAATGCATAAGTATCAAACTGTTTTAAATCTTCAATTCTCACATATTCACTTGAAAGTTCTTCAAAAAATCTAAATATATATTGGGAGTGTTTTAAAAATGTCAAAAATTCAGAGTTAAATTGTAATCTTTTGAATTCTTCAAAATTAGTAGCCTCTTTTAAGAGCAAAAATCTACTGTCATTATCTATAAAAACTCGCTCTTTTACGACCACTGCTTTTGATTCAAACTCAGCTATACTGATAGCCTTTGGCAACAGTGTGTTTGAATTTGAATAATTGGCATAAAACTCTCTTACACCTCTATTGGTCGAAAATACCTTTGTCATTTCCTAGTTGCATTTATATCATATGAGTTGAAGCCTCTATATTTTTTTATTCTTGTAGTCGTATAGATTTGCCATCGACCAAGTCTGCTTATATTTAAGTCTTCAAAGATATATGTGCCATTATTAGATTTTAATAATTTGACTTTTTTATCAAGCTTAGTCGTATCAGGCCTAGTCAATAAAAGTTCTATTTTTGCATCAACAATCGGTTTATCTGTTAATCTGTTTATAATTTTTAATTTTAATTGATTTTGTCCAATCCTTAGTTTTTTGATTGAATATGATATAGAAAAATTCTTGTCAAATTCATCTTTTTGTTTCTCTAAATCATAAGCATGATCCTCAAAATCTTGATATTTCTTCATAAAGTAGTTTGATTCTTGGACGGGATGCTTTAAAGCTTCTCTAACACTTAGAGCTCCACCAAAAACGACTGCTAGTATTAGAGCTAGAATACCATGTGGCCAATAATTTCTATCTTTTTTTTTACTCATTATCATCTCTTCTTTAATTTTCTTATAAAATACCAACCAAAAACAACAATTAAAAATAGAAATATTGATAATTGTAAAGAAAAATATATATTTCGATTTATGCTGCCGATTCCGCTCTTTAATTTTATATTTTTTGATTTTGCTATTTGTTCAACCATATCTGCATAACCATTAAGCATGGCAGCACTGACGCTTACATACTTCTTTTTGATAGTTAAAAGTGGTATTATTGAGCCCTTCCACGGATATGGCGAAAGAATAGTTTTTTTATCAAAAGCATTATCTAAATCAATCGAGTTATATATATCAACTTTTTTCTCATCTAGAGCAATTGATAATATAGCATATGGCGGTTTTAATTTTTTTGCAAAATCCTTTTCGTATTGTATGATTGATTTACCATTTAGATTTTTTTTTGTCAAAAGATAGGCGCTAATTCCCGTTTTTCTATACAGTTCATTTGCCATCTCTTCTATTTTTATTTCAGTTTTATTTATTATAACTTGGTCATTATATGCGAATTTTTTTGCATTTAACGACACAGCAAGTGAAAGACACACAAGAAGATAAATCTTCTTGTGTAATTTAAAATTATTGTTTAACATTAACCAACATACAAATGGTTTCCAGATAAAACCGCATAAGCTGCAACTGCAGCCATCAGAATCAATCCTATTGTAATAAGTTTATCCATAATTTCCCCTTATTTCACTATGACTTTGTGCTTTGAAGCATCAGTTGATCTAACTTTGATACTCGAAGCATTATTGATTACATATGGCTTGTTTGCTACTTCTCTTTGAGCGGAAATGCCCAAAATTGTAAGCCCCGTTAAGATGCTCAAAAGTAAAACAGTTGCTATTAACATACCTGTAACGCCATGCAGACCAAATACATTTCTATTAGTGTTTTCCATATTTTATCCTTATTCGCTTAGAGATTCTACATAAGTACCGACTGCGTCTTTTTGTACTTTTGTTAATCTACCATCGTTAAAAGCAGGCATTATACCAATACTTCCTTTTTTACCATGTTCTAATACAGCAGCTATGAAATTTTCTTTACCATAGTTTGCTAAGGATGGAGCACTTCCACCCATACCTTTACCATCAGCTCCATGACAAGCAGCGCATGTTGCAAACAATGTTTTACCTTTCTCTACTAATTCAGGATGCTTACTTTTTCCATCTTTTGCTAAACCTTGCACTATATATGCGGCAACAGCTGTAGCACCATCTTTATCTAATAGACCAGCTGGCATCTCACCTAGTGGATATCCTTGACCTTTTGAGCCTTTCAGTACAGTTTTTACTATTAAAGCCTCTGTTCCTCTTTTAGTAAGGTCTGCTGCTTTTCCATTCATACCTTCACCAGTAACACCATGGCAAGGTGCACATTGCACTAAAAATACACCTTCTCCCATACCCATCAATGTTTCGTGGTCTGGATTTGCCCATTTACTTTCAAATCTTTTAGTGTAATCACTTACTTCTTGGTTATATTGACCAATCTGTGAAAAAGTTCCTACTGGATATCCCATCAAAGCATACCATAACGCCCATGCTATAGTTCCTAAAAAAGCTAGTGCCCATCCAGTTGGTAGAGGATTACTAAACTCTCCAACACCATCCCAAGTATCACCCGTCAACTCACCTGTTGCTTTGTCGTTTTTTATCTGCTTGATGTATTTACCAACAATACCAATAGTAAGAATTATAATTACAGCTGCACCTATTAGTGTCAGCAAATTAACATTATCATTCAGCCAATTCATCTTTAACGCTCCTGTTTATCTTTTTGTTATTTTGTGGATGTAAACTCTCAACCAAAGAATCGTCAATATCATCATTTAGTGCCATTCTTGAATATTTTTCATAATCTTTAACACCATCTTTTTGAGATTTATATAGATGATATATATAGGCATAAAATCCGATTGTTAAACCAAAAATCATAGCTACATATCCCCAACCCTGAAGATTCCTTATAAATTCCATATCCACAACAAATTCCTTATTTTAGACTATTTAAGTATGCGATTATCGCTACTATTTCTTTAATGTCACCTTTTTTATATGCATCTTTCACACCTTGATTTCTCATATCAGCTACTATTTTACCAGCTTGTGTAAAAGCAGCTTTTTTAGCTTGCTCATATGAACCAAGTTTTGGCATACCAGGCTTATCGTAAGGAACATTAAAAACTTTTTTAACTGTATAAGCTTCTGCGTAAGCGGTTTTGAAATCTATGCTCTTTTTAAACATAAAACCATATTTAGGCATGACTGAACCTGGCACTACTGCCTCAGGGTCCAGCATATGATTCTCATTCCAGTCTGTAGTTCTATAGTTTCCAACTCTATGAAGATCAGGGCCTATTCTTCTGCTTCCCCAAAGAAAAGGTCTATCATAAGCATACTCTCCACTAAGTGAATATTTTCCGTATCTATCTGTTTCAGATTTAAACGGACGGATCAACTGTGAGTGACAGGTATTACAACCATTTGCTATATATATTTGTCTTCCTGCTATTTGCAAAGCAGTATAAGGTTTTGTACCCTTAAGAGGTCTTGCACTTTCCATAAAATCTGGAACTATTGTAACAATACCAGCATATGCGATAACCAAAAACACGCCTACTGCAAAAAAGAATGGATTTTTTTCTAACCAATGAAACATCTTATACCCCCTTACGCCATAGGTGAAGCATATTGAGGTTCTTTCTCAATCGCTTTGCTTGAAGTCGCTGTTTTATACATATTGTATGCCCACATAAAGACACCTATAAGATAAAATAGACCGCCAACCGCTCTTAAAGTCCAATATGGATGTAAAACTTCAACCGTATCAATAAATGAGTAAGATAAATTACCATATTGATCAGTTGCTCTCCACATCATACCTTGAGTAATACCAGCTATCCACATACTTGTAAAATACATAACGATACCTGTTGTTTGAAGCCAAAATTGAGTTTCAATAAGTTTTTTACTAAATATTTCTCTTTTAAACATTCTAGGCGCCATATGAAATATAGCTCCTATTATCATAAATCCAACCCAACCAAGAGTACCATCATGCACATGTCCTGGAATCCAATCAGTAAAATGCGCTAAAGCATTTACAGATTTGATAGCTTGAATAGGACCTTCAAGTGTACTTAACATGTAAAAAGTTGAAGCTAATACATAAAATTTAATTAATGGATTTTCTCTTAATTGTCCCCACTCACCTTTCATGGTAAGAAGCATATTAATTGCACTTCCCCAAGATGGAAGAATCAATATAATAGAGAAGATTGAACCCATAGTTTGCACCCAATCAGGAACTGTTGAGTAAAGCAAGTGATGACCACCAGCCCACAGATAAACAAACATCAATCCCCAAAATGAAAGAAGTGAAAGCTTATATGAAAATATAGGTTGTCCTGATTCCTTTGGCAAGAAGTAGTAAATCATAGCGATAATTGGCACTGTAAAAACAAATGCAACAGCATTGTGTCCATACCACCATTGAACCATCGCGTCATTACTTCCTGCATACATGGAGACTGAATGATACCAATCACCCATACCAGATACAAAGTAAGTCGGAACTTCCATATTATTAAATACATATAACATAGCCACACCCAAGAAGGTAGCTATATAGTACCAAACGGAGATATAAAGTACTTTTTCTCTTCTTATACCAATAAGACCAAAAATACTAACACCCCATAAAACCCAAACGATAACAACCAAGATATCAATTGGCCATTCAAATTCTGCATACTCTTTTGAAGTTGTAATTCCTAGCAATAAAGACACAACTACAGAAGCTACTAAAACTACATATAACCAAAATTGTAGTTTTCCTATAAACATCAAAAATTTTGATTCTGCCATAGAAACTTTTAGTACTCTTTGTCCCACATAGTACCAAGTTGCCATGACCCCACTTACTGTAAAACCAAACGCAACTCCATCAGTATGTATTGGTCTTAATCTTCCAAATGTTCCATACTCTCCAAATAAGTTATTTAACTCAGGGAAAGCCAATTGAAATGCGATGATAACACCAACAGTCATACCCACAATACCCAACACGATGGTGGCAACCGTAAAGTACTTTGCAACTGTATAGTCATAGTTAATTGCACTACTAGACTGCATAATTCCTCCTAAAATATATTTTATGTCACACAAATATCACATAATTATGAGAATTATAGTATATAGTTAATATAATAGAGCTTAATAAGATTAAATTTGTATTAAAGTTTACTGCTGATTTTGTATCCTAGTCCCGGTATATTTTGTATAAAATGCTTGTCTGTTTTAGCTCTCACTCTTTTGATAAAAGTCCTTATAGCAGCATCACTTACGCTTCTGTTTGTCCAGACATATTTCTTGATTTCATCATGTAAAACATAAGACCCTAAATTTTTAACCAAAACTGTGATAAAAAGCAATTCTTTTTTCGTCAATGTTATAATTTCATCTCCTCTTAAAAGGACTCTTTTGCTCCTATCAAACTTATAGCCATTACCAAAATCTAGCAAATCATCCAGATTAAGCAAGTCTTTTCCTATGTAGTGAAGTGTATCTATTAAATCTTGGGTATCTATAGGTTTTATTAGATATTTATCTATGCCAATATCTATAGCTTTGAGTAATCTTTTTTTTTCGTCAAATGCGCTTAAAACTACTATTGGAGTATTTCTTGATATTTTTTTGATTTCTCGTGACATCTCCAAGCCATCCATTATTGGCATCATTATGTCCGTTACAACGATATCTGGCTTGTATTTTTGAAACTTTTTTAAACCATCACTGCCGTCTCTTGCAAGTATAAAATCTTCAAACTCATCACCAATGGCACTCTTTAGTGCTTTTCTTATGCTTTCTTCATCTTCAACAAACAAAACGGTTAAGTTATTCATAAGTATCCTTTATTCATTGGTATTATTATACTGAAAGTCACGCCATCTTTCAAGTTAGCAACAAATATATCTCCACCCATACTCTTTTTTATAATCATTCTACTCATATAAAGACCCAACCCTGTACCTGCACTAGAGTGTTTTGTTGTAAAATATGGATCAAATATTTTATCTATTATTTTTTCTTCTATACCTTTGGCATTGTCATTAAAACTCAATATCGCATTATTTTTATCATCTTTTGAAATTTTTATATCTATTCGTTTGTTTTTGATTTTTTTTTGCTTAAAGGCATCTTTAGAATTATTTATAAGATTGATTAAAACTTGTGTAAATTCACTTAGGTACCCTTCTACCTTAATACCAGATTTGCAATGGACTTTAACGCTTATATCATGTCTAGTTAAAGTACCTTTCATGATATTTAATGTTTCGCTAATTGCATCTAAAATCAAAAAGTTCTCTTTGACCTTGTTTGGGTTAAAAAAATTACGAAAATCGTCTATGGTGCTTGACATTTTTTTCATCACATCACGAGAATGATCATAACTTTCTAAAAAATCAAACTCATCACCCCTTGAGGTAAAAAGTTTTTTCATCTTATATATAGTGATACCCAATTCTGAAAGAGGTTGTCTCCACTGATGCGCAATATTTCCAATCATTTCACCCATGGCTGCAAGTCTTGACTGTTGATAAAGCAATCTATCTTTTTTTCTGTTATTTTCCACTTCTTCTTTTATTTTAACTTCCAAGTTTCGATTTAGAACCAATAATTCTTGAGTTTTCTCTTTAACTCTTCTTTCCAGTGTGTTATTTAAATTTTCTAATTCTTTTTCCTTTAATTGCAACTTATTTGTTAATTCTATACTTTTTGTTACCTCGTACCTGATAGCGATAAATTCTTCGATGGTGCCTTGTTTGTTGATTATAGGTGTTACCGTTGTATTTACATAGATAGTCTTACCACTTTTTGACAAGTTTTTAACAGTGGCTTTATATGTTTTTTTAGATAAAATCGTCTTCCACAAATTTTTAAATACGCCACTTGGGACATCTGGATGTCTTATTATATTGTGATTCTTTCCAATCAATTCTTCTTTAGAGTATTCAAAAATCCTGCAAAACTCATCATTTACAAATGTTATTATTCCGTGTATATCTGTTTTAGAAACAATATTGCTCGCTTCAATTGCATTTTTGTATTGAGTAAGAGTCAAAGCTATTTATTCCCAAGAACCAACATGTATCCTAGGTAAGACATATAAATACCATAAAAGACGATGACAATAGAAGCCACTTTAATCATAATTTCTCTTAGATTTCCACTATTAAAAAAACCTATGATAAATCCAAAACCCAAAAGTGATGGTATAGTAGTTAGCCCAAATATCAACATAGTAATTCCACCCCAAAATATCGAGCCAGTAGCTGCTGCAGAAACTGCAAAGAAATATACTAATCCGCAAGGCAAAAAGCCATTTAACATCCCAAGACCATAAAAACTATATATTTTTTTCGAATACATTAAACTTTGAAATATCTTTTTTACAAAAGGATTGGTGCCAAGTGATGATTCTAAAGAAGTTAAGAAACGGATTTTCCCCATAAGCGAAAAACCCATAAGTATCATAAAAATTCCAATTATAAAAAATAGATAACCTGAAGATGTGGCAGAAAAGGAGATAACACTCCCTATGAAACCAGAAATCATACCTATGATAACATAAGAGCTGATTCTTCCTAGTGAGTAAAACAGATGACTTATAAATTGTGTTGTTTTGGAGGATTTAGTATCTATTTTAGAACTACTATACGCCACCACAAAACCACCGCACATACCTATGCAATGTCCTAAGCTACCTAAAAATGCTACGATTATAATTGTCGCAAAATTTATTGAATCGATAAATTCTTTCCTCTACAGGCTTTGTGCAAATTCTTTAAATATATATTTGCTATCATGCGGTCCTGGACTTGCTTCTGGATGATGTTGTACTGAAAAAATTGGCTCTTCATTGTACTGCACACCTTCTATGGTTTTATCAAACAAATTTACATGTGTGACTTTGGCTATAGAACATATGGATTCTGGGACATTATAATTATGATTTTGAGCTGTAATCTCAACAACTCTACTTTTTTCATTTCTCACAGGATGGTTTCCACCATGTTGCCCAAATGCTAATTTATAAGTTGGATGCCCGTGTGCTATACTCAAAAGTTGATGTCCAAGACAAATAGCAAACATCGGAACTTTTGCTTTTATTAGTTCCTCTATATGTCGGACTTCATCTTTATAAAACATAGGATCGCCTGGTCCATTGGATAAAAACACAGCATTTATGTCGCCATCTTTATATCTTTTAATAAGTTTTAAAACATCATAATCACAAGGCACAACTTCAACATCGAGTCCAGCTTCACATAATTCATTTAAGATATTTCTCTTCACTCCAAAATCTAAAACTACTACTTTTTTTGGGGATTTATTAGAACAATTCTTGTATTTTAAAGTCAAATTATCCCAAGCACCCTCTTTATGTTTATATGCTTTTTTTGTGCTTACTTCTTTTATAAAATTTACTTCTTCGATTCTTGGAAACGATTTTAATATCTCTTTTAATTCATTTTTATTTGAAGTTTCAGTAGATGCTACCATCATTTTTGGCCCATTGTCTCTGATGTGTTTTGTTAGAAATCTTGTATCTATATCGCAAATACCTAGAGCGTTATGTTCTCTCAGCAGACTTTGAAGCGAGTCTTTCGCTCTAAAGTTAGAATGCTTGGAATTATAATTTCTCACAATCATACCACTTGCATGCACGCCTTTACTTTCCATATCATCATCATTTACGCCAACTATCCCGATTTCTGGCATAGTAAAAACTATAAATTGTCCAGCATAGCTTGGGTCGCTCATAATCTCCTGGTATCCACTCATAGAAGTATTAAATACAATCTCACCAACTCTCGTACCGCTACTACCAAAACTATTTGCTTTTAAGAATGTACCATCTTCAAGATAAATCCATAAAGGCTTCAAACTCATAACGACATGCCTCTTCTTTTTAGTTCATCTTCATAAAGTCTTTCAAAAACCAAGTCGTATTCAAGCGAACCTGGTATTAATTTTCTTTTATAATTTTCAATTTGGTCAGCAACAGAATCTTCTATGCCTTCAAATTTATTTAAATAATCTTCTATGGAAGTATAAATTACATTTTTAACTCTGTTTTCTGAAACACTGTATGCTATCAAACCTTCCTGCCAAATGGTTTCTAAAATTTTATGTGATATATCACTAAATCTATCTTCAAAAGATAAAATAACATCATATTCTTTTGCCAATTTTTTCTTTATCAACCAAAACATACTTCTTCTATCGACTTGGCGAAACTCAATCTCGTCATCATTGTCATCTAAAATTTCGTCAACTCTTTCTTCAAGAGCCATCTCTTTTTTTATGTTAGCTTCCAATAGCTCTAGCGCTATTTTTGCTATGGGTTCGGTACCTTTTAGTAATTTTATAACACCACTGTTTAACATATCGATTGCTATTTTATTCGCCATATAAGGAGCGTGAGGTAATCTGACTTTCATCAATAGACCTTAATTATTTATTTTTATAGATACATTTTATCCAAACTAAGGTAAATATCTGTTTAGGTCGTTAAAACGATAAGGTTTTACTCCTAATTGTGATAAACATATCACATGACCACTTTTCACTCATCTCGTAGGTGGTTGATTTTTATTAAATATATTTAAAATGATGATGAAATTATCTTCCAAGTCAATTTCATAAACTACCGTATATCCTTTAAAAATCATGTCTCTAACATTTTCTTCATCAAAATATATCGATTGTCTGAATTTATATGGGAATTGTGATAACTTTTTTATCTTTTTAAGTAACTCTCTTTTGAATCCATTGGCGGCTGAGATTTTATCTTGGGCGATATATTCAAAGATTATATTGAAGTTGGTTTCAAATTTACTGTCAAATTTAATCTGCATATTTCAATGCAAGCTCTTTTGCAAAGATATCTGTTTTTTGTTCAAACTCTTCAAAAGAGCTTAGTTGACTTTTGCCATTTTTGATATTTCTTCTAATCTCCAAAAGCTCTTTTTGTCTCTCATAGAAGTAAGGATCATCCATAAGCTTTTCATCTTTTTTAAAAGAAACTTTATCTTTGATTTGTATTTTGTCTTTATAGTGATCAACAAATGTCAAAAAGTCCTGCAAAAAACTATCTTGGATATTTACCTTTATTGTTTGCATATCACACCCTCTCATTTTTATCTATTGTAGCAAAAATTTTATCAATCTAAAGTTAATCTTCCTGTCCTGCCTCTTTTAACATAAAAAAGTTTAAAGTTTAACCCTGACCCCTTTTTATCCTCTTTTTATCTCAGCCACCCAAAACCACAAATTGGGGTATTTTTTCATGTGAGGCGCATGTACTTGTTTGTCCCAGTCTAGCTCTAACTTTGAGATATTTATCGTCTGAAAGTTGTATCTTTTTAAGCGAAAGAGTATCTCCTCTTTTAGCCAATGTTTTTGTATCATGTTGGTGTTGCTTGTGAAGTATCCAAGGGCATTGAAGTGCGAAGATGCTTGGTAATTGTTTACCTCTTCCAGGGCTTCGATGGTTTGGATGCATTTATCTTGTTTTAGATGGACAAAATCAAATTGATAAGAGAGTGTTCTTGACTCTAAAGAGGGAAGGACGAGAAAGATAGTTCCGTTTTCTTTTGTATTTTTGACTATATTTCCAAAGAGTATATCAAACTCTTCAAATGTTCTTGGCCATATAGAGTTTATCGCCAAGGAGACATCTGACTTCTTAGTTTTTACCATAGCTATGCTTTGTCGCTTGAAAGTGATATTTGCACTCCCTTTAAAACGCTCTTTTGCTTTTGTAAGAAGGTTGGGAGACAAATCTATCGCATAAATCTTTTTAGCTTTTAGTAGACTAGGCAGTGCATTTCCAACCCCGCAACCATAATCAGCAACTATCTTTTGCTCAAAGTCTATACTTTTAAGAAGTTTGGTAAATGAATTTTCAACAGCAAAAACTGAGACAATCTCATCATCAAAATCTTCAATCTTTTCCCAGCTATCACCATAAAAATCCAAGTCGATCATTTTCATCGCCTAACTATACTTCTGAAGACTAAATTCCACTGTCACCCGAACCACCCGAACCACTTGAGCCGTTTACCACACTTTTGACATAAGAGCGATACTCTTTCTCGACCATATGTTTTACAGAGGTGTTGATGATAGAGTTAAATCCGCTTCCAAAGTTGTAGCTTAGTGAGACGAGGGCTTGTCCTTCGTGGTAGTCTGTGTTGTAGCTTGCACCAAGATTTAGTTTCCATTTGGGAGTTAGTTTGAACTCCACTCCACCAAATGCATCATTTTGTGTGCTATATCCTGTGTAGAGATCATATCTTTGGTTTAAGTGGTACTTTATACCGCCTGCGCCTATGCCTTTGCTGATGCTTTTGTTTATCTTGTCTATCTTTCCGCCTATATAAGCTCCATCTGCAAATATATCAAGCTGACTCATGAGAGGATATTTAAGCTCTACAGTTCCATAACCGCCTTTGAACTTATCAGTAGATGTGCTAAGAGGACTTTTAACATTTCCAACATATAGTCCACCAGCCCCAGCTTTTACATATCTGTTTATTTTATAACTTAGACCAAGTGAATAGACCTCTTT
The DNA here is from genome assembly GCA_027013245.1 of Campylobacteraceae bacterium. Lineage (GTDB taxonomy): Bacteria > Campylobacterota > Campylobacteria > Campylobacterales > Sulfurospirillaceae > JAADIZ01. Next base: position 7 of record JALUXT010000053.1, on the reverse strand, counting down.
GGTAGTT
>JALUXT010000052.1 GCA_027013245.1 Campylobacteraceae bacterium | reverse complement strand
AGTCTTGCTTTTTTCTATAATCTTTTTTTCAACACCCAATAAGATTATATCAGCAACATCTCTTCTAAGAAGCATCTCGGTAGCTCTTAATATCCTCTCATCATCACTCTCAGGAAGCACAATTCTCTTTTTATTGGCTCTAGCTCGCTCAAACAAACCAAACTCAAACATGATAGGAGTTATGGTATCGCTTGTTATCTCAGATACAATTTTATTGCCAAGATATGCAGTATCGACATTTGAAGAAAAAAGCCCCATTGCTAAAGCAATTTTTCTTTCACTTTGTGGAGTTATGGTAGCTGGTACATCTTTAACATTCATGGCGGTCGTATAAGTATCTTCTTCGACGCTTAGAATTGGCATAGTGCACCTGTCGAAACCACTAAATAATTTCTTTACAGATTTATGTGGCAACAATCCACCCGTTAGCAATATGCCAGATATCGTTGGATAATTTTTTGAGAAAACAGAACTAAGTGAGCCGATAATGATATCTGACCTATCACCTGGGACTATAATCAAATCACCATCTTCTATGTATTCTAAAAAATTCTCCAATTTCATAGCTGCTATTTTACTTTGTCTTACAACTCTTCTTAAGTCTTTTTCTTCTCCTAAAATTTGTATGCATCCAAGGTTTTTCTTGATTTCTGCAACTGTTGGAGTATCAAGCTCTTCTACTTCTTCTAAAAGATAAACTGGGGTCTCTTTTGTATTTAAAGATAACAAATTTCCTCTAAGCTCATTTGTGATTTTTGGATCTATTCTATTTACAAATGTTGCAACATGCGCACAACCTGAACTCTTAATAGAATCTGTTTCTATTGAAATTTCATCAAAAATCTCAAGGGCACTTTTTTCTTTACCCTTCAATACACTTATATATGGTGTTCCTAGGTTCTGTGCGATGGATATATTTATATCAAAATCCACAGTTTGAGAAAAAGATGAATTATGCAACCCCTCTACCACAACAAAATCATACTCTTTTTCAAGTTTTTTAAATTTTTCCAATAATGATTCAATAAAGTCATTAAATCTATTTTCAGCCATAAATTTTTCAACTTCGTGTGTTTTAAAGCCAAAAGCATCTTCATAGCGCATATCCAACGAATACTTCTCTAAAACAAATGAAATGTCATGATCTATTTCGTTATTATCATCTATGACAGGTCTAAAAAATGCGACTTTACCAAGTTTTCCTTTTAAAAGCTCCATTATCCCCATGGTAATAATCAAACTCCCTGTTGCTGGCTCCAATGATGAAATATATAAACTATCCGATTTCATACTTCCCCCTATAAAATATTTTACATAGCAGACTTCCAAGAAGTCTAGTGTTGAAATAATACTATAAAAGTATAACAAACTTATAATAAAATAGTTTTAGTTGAACAACCGCCTATCTACATAAAAGTTGGGGCATCATTTGAAAAGAGTATCAAATCACCTTTATATGTATTTTGTGCGAGTATAGCTTGTAGCTTATCCTTATCTTTCAATATGATTTTATCTGCTTTTTTTATAAATTTATTTAGTATCTTTTGATTTATCTTGCCTGTGATTATTACTAAATCAAAAACTTCATCAATTTTCAAAGATAATTTTTCATTTGACTCAGTATTGCTCTCTACGATTCCTGGTGTTACTATAACTCTTCTGCCTTCATAACTTGATATTAACCCATAAGAACTCATCATTCCTTGCAAGTTTCCATTGTAGCTATCGTCTATGATTATTTTGCCATTTGCTTCTATTTTTTGAAGTCTATGCTCCACTGTGGATATATTTTTTATCCCATTTTGTATCAATTCCAAACCAAGACCAAGATACAAAGAAACAAGGATTACCACTTCTAGATTATTTGCATTAAAAGCACCGAGCAAAGATGTGTGAAATTTCTCAATCTTATCTTCTAGTACCATCTCAAAATCTATACCATCTAAATTAGCAATTATATTTTTAAGATTATTTCCATAAATTGTAACTGCATTGTTATCTTCAACATTTGCACTTACATGCACAAAAGATTTTTCTAATCTATTTGAGTTTAAAAGCTCCATTTTTGTATTTCTAATATTTTCCAAACTTTTAAAATACTCGATATGTTGTTCGCCTATCTGCCCAACTATCGTGACATGTGGGTTTATAAATCTTGCAATCTCATCTATATCACCTTGTTCCCTAGCCCCAGCTTCCACGATATAAAAATCCAAATCTTCTTCTAAATTATTATTGATATCTTGGACGATACCAGCTAAAGTGTTTATGCTTCTTGGGGTTTTATATACTTTATATTTTAACGACAATATCTCAAATAAAAAGTTTTTTATACTTGTTTTACCATAACTCGCGGTTATAGCGATTATCTTCAAATTTTTATTTTGGTATAATTTTTTACTAGCACTTTTTTTGAAACTTTGAAAAAGAATTTTTTCATACAAATAACTAGCTCCATAGGAGAAAAACAGAGGAAATATGATGCCATATATTTCGCATTTTGGATTAAAGTAGCATAAAATATCTTGAAAAATAGTAGCTAAAATTAAAAAGAGAAAAAATCTCTTCACCCTAGAAGTAAATATAAGCTTCTTATCTAGCTTCCTATACCACAAGTACATCGTCGGCAACAGAAGTAAAAATAGATAAAATACAAAATAAAAACCACTTGCATAATACACAAATGTTGGGACTATAAAAAAATAAAAATGCCAATCAACTCTATTAAAGTGCAAAACAACTCGCTCTAACTTATAACTATACCATTGCATCGCACTTATAAAATAATAACCCAAAGCCAAAACAAAAACAACATGTGAAAATAGATAAAAATATGCCACTTA
>JALUXT010000051.1 GCA_027013245.1 Campylobacteraceae bacterium | reverse complement strand
TTCCATAGAGCGACCGATAACACAAACTTTTCTTCCATATCTCAAACCATAGTCAATAGCTTGATAAACTCTGTGAATATTTGAAGAAAAAGTTGACATTATAACTCTGCCTTTTGCTTTTGAAAAGATATAATCAAATGTTTTTCCAACTGTACTTTCACTTCTAGTTATACCTTCTTTATGTGAATTCGTACTATCACTTAAGAGGCAAAGTACGCCTTTTTCACCATATTCTGCAAATCTGTGTAAATCAGTCACATAACCATCTATCGGGGTATGGTCTATCTTAAAATCTCCTGTGTGTATGATGGTTCCAGCTTCCGTAGTAATCGCCAATGAAGAAGCGTCTATGATAGAGTGCGTTATGTGCATCCACTCTACTTTAAATCCGCCTATATCATATACTTTTCTTTTTTGTACTGGTCTAAAAAGTTTTTTAAATTGCTTTAGCCCATGTTCATCAAATTTATTTGAAAGCATACCAAGAGGAAGAGGCGAAGCATATATAGGAAATTGCATCTCTTTAAAAAGATAAGCAACTGCGCCTATATGGTCTTCATGAGCATGCGTAATCACGATAGCTTTTATCTTTTTCTTAATTTGTCTAAGATAAGTAAAATCTGGTATAAGTATATCAACGCCATGCATATCATCTGTTGGAAAACTCATCCCAACATCTACGATGATGGCACTTGTGTCGTTTTCTATGACAGTTATATTGCCACCAATCTCACCTAGACCACCAAGCGGAGTTATTCTTATCTTGCCTTGTGATTTTTGATCTATAAGATTAAATTTTTCAAGTCTTTCTTTGTGTATTTTATGGTTTGCTTCTATGGCAATCTTCATGTCTTTTTGCCATTTTTCATTACCTTCAAGTATGCTAGCTTGATTTTTTGGGCTTACTCTCTTGCGGTTTTGCCTATTAGGGTTTGGCTTTTTAGGCTTTCTACTTGCATTTTGCTGTTTTTTAGGATTATTTCCATTGTTTTGGGAGTTTTTAGCTCCATCTTGTTTTACTGGTTTTGCACCAGTTTCATTTGTTTTTTTTTCTTCCATGTTTTACCTTAATTTTAAAGAGAAATCTCTTTGTATAAATTAAGATGATCGGTGACGCTAAGTTCATGAGGTCGTGTATTCATAGCTATTTCATTTTTTTCTAACAGCTCTGCAGCAAACTCTTTTTTGTAAATCGAAGATATGTTTTTCAACCATGTTTTTCTAGGACTCGAAAAAGATATTTTTAAATATTTTTTAAAGCCATTAAAATTTTTCACATCGTCAAACAGAGATATTTCCCCTTTGACAAATTCTCTTTTTTTTACAATTTTCAAGATAGATGAGGTTACTTTTGGTGCTGGCTCAAACGAACTTGCTGGCACATCAAAAAGCAACTTTACATCTGCTATACTTTGAGATAGTATCGCCAAAGAAGTAAACTCTTTTGTTTTAGCAACTGCTGAAAACTTAGATGCAACTTCTTTTTGGACCATAACAACCATAGACTTACAATTTATATCTTCTAATGCATCAAGTATGATTCGCGTAGCGATATAATAGGGCAGATTCGCAACCAAATCATAAGGCTCTTCGCAAAGAGTTTTTTCTTCTAAACTCTCTAGGATATTTTTTTGTATAAGTTCTAGCTTGTTTTCTTCTATCTCTTTATGAAATTTATCTTTCAAATGAACGCATAAGTCTCTATCGACTTCATAAGCTCTCAAAGGTTTAACCTCTAAAAGCAATCGCGTCAAATCACCTAAGCCAGGCCCTATCTCTATGAGCTTACGCTCACTTTGGGGCATCGATTGGATGATTTTATTTAGTACTGTGCTGTCTTTTAAAAAATTTTGACCAAATCTTTTTTTAGCCTCTATTTTGGCCATATTTAATTCCGCCTTTTAGTTTGGCTCATTTTACCTTTATTTTACTTATAGGTTTATTATTGATAAGATATACACCTACAAATATCAGCAAAGTTGCCATATAATCACTAAATTTTATCTTTTCGTCCACGATAAATACGCCTATAAGAAGTGCAACGATAGGTGGTATATATGTCACAGATGATGCCACAACAGCGCCCATTTTTTCGATAATATAGTAGTAAATGATATACGCCAACCCAGTGCCCAAAAGACCAAGTCCTATCACTACGCCAAGGGCTACATGTAGGTTTTCATATATGTTATTAACATTTGTGAAATCAGTGATAAAAAGCAACACTATAAGCCCTAAGCCTAACTGATATGTGGTAAGAGCTGATGCTTTTATGCCAAGAGGCAAGATGTATTTTTTAGCATATATAAATGATGCTCCAACGCTAAGTGAGCCTAAAACCATATATATAATTCCTTTTGAGTTTGCTTCGAAAAGTTTTGAATCAAATGGTTTGGCTATTAAAATTACACCTATAAACCCAATTACAATTCCGATTATCTTCGCTTTACTTGCCTTTTCTTCTGGTAAAAATAAAACGGCAAGAACAAAAGCAAATATCGGTATGGCTCCGCTCAAAGCCCCTGCTATCCCAGAGGGAAGCAAAGACGAACCTTTCACAAAACCAAAATAATAAAGCACAGTTGCCAAAATAGACATAACGAAAAAATGAAAGATATGCTTTACATGTGAGAGTTTTAAACTTTTAGTAAAAACAGAGTAAATCGCAACAGGTATAAATCCAAACAAGACTCTAAGAAAAACAACTTGAAGAGGGCTCACATATTGTGAAGCCATCTTCATATATATAAAGTTGTTCCCCCATATCACTCCTAAAGAGACAAATGCTATTATTGGCAATCTGTTCAATTATCTTCTTTGTGTTCTTCTATTTTTTTGTTTATTATTTCTGCGTCCCGTGTTTATTGGTTCAGGCTTTATAGACATGTCTGGCTCAAATCCTTTTACAGTCACTTTGTTTATCTTTTGCTTTGTAAGCTTTTCTATTCCTCTTAGATACTCTAACTCATCTACGCAAACCAAAGAACTTGCAATTCCACCGTTTCCTGCTCTTCCAGTTCTACCAATCCTATGCACATAATCTTCACTGATATTTGGCAATTCAAAATTCACTACATTTGGAAGTTGCTCGATATCTATGCCTCTAGCTGCTATATCAGTGGCAACAAGTACGCTCACGGAGCCTTTTTTAAAATCAGCAAGTGCTTTAGTCCTTGCTCCTTGGCTTTTATTGCCATGTATTGCGGCTGAGCTTATGCCATCCATCACAAGTTGCTTACTAAGGCGATTTGCCCCATGCTTTGTTCTTGTAAAAACCAACACTTGTTTCCATTTTTCACTTCTAATAAGATGCGTTAACAAATCTCTCTTTTTTGTTTTATCTACGGGATGTACTATTTGTCGTATATCTTTTGCAGTCGCATTTCTTTTTGCCACCTCTATCAACACAGGAGCATTTAAAAGATTATCTGCTAATTTTTTAATATCATTTGAAAATGTTGCTGAAAAGAGTAGTGTTTGCTTCTTTTTGGGCAATATCGCTAAAACCTTTTTTATATCATGGATAAAACCCATATCTAGCATCCTATCGGCTTCATCAAGCACAAGATACTCTACATGTGAAAGATCAACTGTTCCTTGCCCAACATGGTCAAGCAATCTCCCAGGAGTTGCTACTAGCAGGTCTAATCCTTTTCGTAAAGTGGCTTTTTGTGGGTTTATCCCAACGCCTCCAAATATGATAGAAGAGGTTAAAGGAAGGTATTTGCCATAAGTTTTTATACTCTCTCCAACTTGCGCTGCTAACTCTCTTGTCGGAGTTAATATAAGTGCACGAACTTGCTTGCTAACTCTTTTTTTAGATTTTGTGCTAAGTAATTGTAAAAGTGGCAGAGCAAAACCTGCTGTTTTACCTGTTCCTGTTTGAGCGCCCCCTAGAACATCTTTGCCCTCAAGCACAACTGGGATTGCCTTTTTCTGGATTGGAGTTGGCTTATCATAGCCCTCATCTTTTATAGCGTTTAGTATAGGTTTGCTTAAACCTAAAGTTGTAAATGACATTGTTTGCCTTGTGTGTATAGCTTTTAAAAAGTGAAAACTTTCTCGATCAAAGCTATGAAAATAAGATTGTTAAGTTATCAGAAGATTACAGAAACGAAGTCAGTCGTCGATCGATGTACGCTGAGATTGTTTTATTATATCATAATAACAATATAAAAGATACTAAAAATTCACAATTCAAACCCTGACCCCTTCAGGTTGCCTACAGTTTTAGATATAATATCATATTGTTTGCTAAATTTTACATTATTAGTCACTCTCATAATTCACAATTCAAACCCTGACCCCTTAAAGGATATTAGATGGAATATTATTTTACTCGAATCGATTCGCCGATTGGGCTGCTTTATATTGTTGCTACGGATAGATTTTTAGTGGGGCTTACGCCTGAAAATGGATGGGATAAACTGAAAAAAAAGTTTAATAATTTAGTTGAGAAAGAAAGTGTTATATCAAGACAGACTAAATTAGAATTAGAAGAATATTTTGAGAAGAGGAGGGTTGATTTTGATTTGCCTTTATCGCTTGATGGCACTACTTTTCAAAAAAAAGCTTGGAATGCACTACTTGATATTCCTTATGGTCAAACTATTAGTTACGCAAAGCAAGCAGAAAACATAGGAAATCCAAAGGCAGTAAGAGCTATCGGAGGAGCAAATGGAGCAAATCCTATCTCTATAGTAGTTCCTTGCCATCGAGTAATAGGAAAATCCGGGAAATTGACTGGATATGCAAGTGGGTTAGATATAAAAGAGTACTTGCTAAATCTAGAATCATCAAATTTACCAACATAATTCAGCCAATTTATGTCTTGTTTTGGGTAAAATGTTTTTATGATAAAAGATATTAAAACAGATACAATTGTACCAAAAACATTTGCGAAAAGAATCATACCATGCTTGGATGTGAAAAACGGAAGGGTAGTAAAGGGTGTTAATTTTGTTGGATTGAAAGATGCTGGCGATCCTGTTGAAGTTGCAAAACGATACAACGATGAGGGTGCGGACGAAATTACTTTTTTAGATATAACTGCTACTCATGAAAATAGAGATACCATAATAAATATTGTTGAAAAAGTTGCGAAAGAAGTCTTTATACCTCTCACAGTAGGTGGTGGCATAAAAACACTCGACGATATATATAAGCTTCTTCAAGTAGGATGCGATAAAATAAGCATAAATTCTTACGCTATAAACAACCCTGATTTCATAAACGAAGCTTCCAAAAGATTTGGCTCACAATGTATAGTTGTAGCAATTGATGCAAAAAAGAGTGGTGACAGTTGGCATGTTTTTATAAATGGCGGAAGAATTGATACAGGACTAGACGCATTAACTTGGGCAAAAGAAGCTCAAGTGCGAGGTGCTGGAGAAATACTTCTTACTTCTATGGATTGTGACGGTGCAAAAAATGGTTATGATATAGAATTGACATCTAAGATGAGTAATATGCTTAATATTCCTGTCATCGCAAGTGGTGGGGCAGGGACGATGGAGCATATAAAAGACGCTTTTTTACAAGGTGCAGATGCTGCACTTGCCGCATCTATATTTCACTACAAAGAAATTGATATAATGGATTTAAAAAGATACTTGAAAAGCGAAGGGATACCTGTAAGAATATGACAATATTAAGTGCGGGAGAAAATGAATCATTTGATTTTGCTACTCCTATCGGCATAGGATTGATCGACAGCAGTATCAATCTTACAAAACTTATACTTGAAAAAAAGATAAGATCTCTACTTTTCATAGGAACTGCTGGAAGCTATGGAAACCTTCAGCCTTTTGACTTGATAACTTCTTATGTATCTACTAACATAGAAACTGGCTTTTTTGATGATAACTGTTACACACCAATTAGTAACAGTATTAAAAGTATTAGTAAAGATGTTTCATGTGAAACTGCTAACAATACTTCTGTATTAGTAAATTCTAGTAACTACATAACAACTAACGGAAATTTATCTAACAAGTACTTAGAATATGGATTGGAGGCTGAAAATATGGAGTTTTTTTCTATACTAACGGTAGCTAATAAATTCAATATTCCAGCATTTGGAATTTTTATTATTACTAACTATTGCAATGAATTTGCACATAAAGATTTTAAGACAAATCATCTAAAAGCACTAGAAAAACTAACACAATATGTGAGAAAACAAGTGAGTAAAATATGAGCAAACTTTGCATAACTGATTACACAAAAGAAGAATTAGGCAACATCATAAGGCCGTCTTTTAGAGCGAAACAAATCTATGAGTGGATATATAAAAAACATGTAAAATCATTTGAAGATATGAAAAATCTTCCTAAAGATTTAAGGACAGAACTTGAAACAAAATATCATTTTCAACCTTTAAAAATATCTACAGTAGAAGAGAGCATAGATGGTAGTAAAAAATATCTATTTTCTATGCTTGATGGCAAAACTGTTGAGTCTGTATTGTTACCCATGAAAAAAGAGAAGATAGGCAAAAGTGGAGAAGTTATCACTCAGGCAAAATATACTGTTTGCATATCATCGCAAGTTGGTTGTAAAATAGGATGTGCCTTTTGTCTCACAGGAAAAAGTGGGTTTTTGAGAAATTTGACTCCAGCAGAGATAACGGCGCAAGTTGCAATAATCAAAAGAGAAAACGGTATAAGAGAAAATAGAAGAGTAAATATAGTATTTATGGGCATGGGTGAACCACTAGATAATCTTGAGAATGTAAAAAAAGCAGTGAATATATTTTCAGACCCAGACGCCCTTGCGATAAGTCCAAGAAGACAAACTATATCAACAAGTGGGTTAAGTTCTCAAATAAAAAAATTAGGCGAGATGAACTTGGGTGTATTGCTAGCTATCTCTTTACACGCTGTCGATGATGAGCTAAGAGATAAACTGATGCCCATAAATAAAGCTTACAATATAAAATCAGTGATAGATGCGGTAAAAGCATTTCCGATAGATGCTAGAAAAAAAGTTATGTTTGAGTATTTGGTCATGAAAGATTTAAACGATGATATAAAAAGTGCAAAAAAACTCGTATCCTTATTAAATGGAATAAAAGCAAAAGTAAATCTAATATTTTTTAATCCACACTCAGGAAGTGAATTTAAAAGACCAGAAGTAAAAAAAGTTGTTGATTTTCAAAGTTATCTTATAAATCATGGTGTTCTGTGCACCATAAGAGAATCAAAAGGGTTAGATATAAGCGCAGCTTGCGGGCAGTTAAAAGATAGGAAGGAAAATAATGAGCATAGTTGATATAGGGGAGGCGATATTTTTAGTCATAGTTGTTGGTGCCTCCATATTTGGAATTGTAAAAGTTATATTTTTTGATAAATGAATATTTTTCAAAACCAAACTATTTATTTGGCAACCCAAGCCTTGCTAACAAGTAGCTTATCTCCGAGATAGATTTCTCCTATAAATTTATCTCCTTTTTTAAATGTTCCAACGCCCTTCGGGGTTCCACTCATCACAATATCTCCATCTTCTAAAGTACAAAAAGTTGATATTTCGTTGATCACAGAATTTGGAGAGTGTATCATCAATTCTACACCACCAACTTGCGTAAGCTTATCATTTATATAAAGTTTCAAATTTAACAGATTTATCTCATCAGTATCTATAGTAACAAAATCGCTAAAAACGCCAGCCCCATCAAATGCTTTTGCTCTCTCCCATGGAAGTCCTTTTTTCTTCAATTCACTTTGAAGAGCTCTATTGGTTAAATCAAGACCAAATCCAACAGCGCCAATTATTGAATCTTTTATAACAAATGAAATCTCACCCTCATAGTGCAACTCTTTGCCGTGAGTTTGCAAATCATCACTTATAGAACTATTTGGCTTCATAAAAAGAACCATAGAAGTTGGTATATCATTGTTTAACTCTTTTATGTGCTCAACATAATTTCTACCGATACAAACTATTTTGCTAGGAGTTATCAGCCTATTGTCAACTGTTATTGTATTCATCAACGATTTCCTCAAAATTAATTTTACTTTTTATATTGTATCTAACTCCATCAAATTCAAAACTTAATTTATTTGCATGCAAAAACAATCGATTTCCTTTCGTTGCATGTAAACGCTCTTTAAGACAAATTTGTTTATTTAAATACTTATCCACAAAAATTTCATCTATCCCATAAATAGGGTCACCTATAATCCTATGTTTCATGTGAAACAAATGAGCTCTTATTTGATGAGTTCTACCTGTAAGAGGAATTGCTTTTACAAGCGTGTTGTTCTTTTTAGAATTAAAAAATATTGGAACAACATTAGTTTTGGCAATTTTTCCAGCGCCACTCACATGTGATTTTATTCGAATTAATGAAGTTTTTATATCTACTTCTAGCCTCGCATCAATTAAAACTTCGTATTTTATCTCGCCCTCAACAAGAGCTAAATACTCTTTATAAATTTCCCTATTTTCAAAAGACTTTTTTAAAGATATTTCAGTTTTTTTATCTTTAGAAACTAAAACTAAACCGCTAGTTTCTTTGTCAATCCTGTGAGTAACATTTGCATTTTTGCCAAACAAATATTTTATATCATCATTTAAAGACGGTTCAACTCCAAGTTTATTTGGATGAATCAAAAGACCACTTGGCTTGTCAAAAACTGCGAAATAGGGCGTTTCAAAAATGGGTAAAAGCCCACTACTCTGTGGTTCAAATATAATAACTTCGACACAACCTTTAATCATACAATTCTTTTTTTGTAAAATTTTACCATCAACAAAAACTCGCTTTTTATCTATCCATTTTTGTGCTTCCCTCATAGTGCAATCAAACTCATCAATCAAAAATTTATATGCAATAACCTCATCATTAATTTGTCTCTTTTTTCTAATGTATGCCACTTATTTTTAACCTTTTTTAAATCAATATTTCGATAAAATAATTATATTAATATAATAACACAAGGACTCAAAATTATGGTTGAAAGATATGCCAGAGACGAGATGAAAAACAAGTGGAGTATCCAAGCAAAATATGATGCTTGGCTAAAGGTGGAGAAAGCAGTTGTAAAAGGCTGGAATAAACTGGGTCTAGTTCCAAACAAAGACTGTGAAAACATACTTAATAAAGCAGCTTTTGACATAAGCAGAATAGACGAGATTGAACAAAAAACAAAACATGATGTTATAGCATTTTTAACAAGTGTGTCTGAAAGTCTTGGTGATGAAAGCAGATGGGTACATTATGGAATGACAAGTTCTGATTGTATAGATACTGCTGTTGCTCTTCAGATGAAGGATTCACTAGAATTAATCATAAAAGATGTCAAATACCTTATGGACATATTAAAAACTAGAGCGTTAGAGCACAAAATGACTTTGATGGTAGGAAGAAGCCACGGCATTCATGGCGAACCTATAACATTTGGTTTGGTAATCGCAATATGGTATGATGAAATAAAAAGAAATTTAAATAACTTAGAACAAGCCTTAGAGGTTATAAGCGTAGGTCAGATAAGTGGTGCTATGGGAAATATGGCACACTCGCCAATGGAGCTTGAAGAGCTGGTTTGCGAAGAGCTAAATCTAAAACCAGCACCAGTATCAAATCAAATAATCCAAAGAGACAGATATGCAAATCTCACAAATGCTTTAGCCCTTCTAGCATCAAGTTGCGAAAAGATAGCTATAGCCATAAGGCACTATCAAAGAACTGAAGTATATGAAGCCGAAGAGTTTTTTAGTGAAGGGCAAAAGGGCAGTTCCGCAATGCCACACAAAAGAAACCCAGTATTGAGCGAAAATATAACAGGGCTTTGCAGAGTGATTAGAAGCTTTGCCGTGCCTTCTATGGAAAATGTAGCCCTATGGCATGAAAGAGATATTAGTCATAGTTCAGTTGAAAGATTTACACTAACAGATGGATTTGTAACAACTGACTTTATGTTAAACAGATTGAGTGGCGTTTTAGAAAAACTTCTCGTTTACCCTGAAAATATGATGAAAAATCTCAATCTAACTGGCGGACTTGTTTTTTCACAAAGGGTTTTATTGGAGCTTCCTGCGATTGGTGTTAGTCGTGAGGATGCATATAAAGTTGTGCAGAGAAATGCTATGAAAGTTTGGAAGGATTTACAAGTAGGAAAACCTGCCCTCAATGAAAAAGGCGAAAGTTTGTTTTTAGAAAATCTTTTAGGCGATAATGATTTAAGAGAAAAACTGAACGAAGATCAGATAAGAAACTGTTTTGAATATAGCTACTACACAAAGAATGTAGATGCGATATTTAAAAGAGTGTTTAAATAAGATTGGTGGGAAATATATGCTAACAGTTCAAAAAAGAAATGGCAGAATAGAGCCATTGGATATATCAAAAATTCAAAAATACACAAGCTCCGCAGTAGAAGGATTGGAGAATGTAAGTCAAAGTGAACTTGAAGTTGATGCTAAGATACAATTTCGAGATAAAATAACAACGCAAGAGATACAAAAAACCTTAATCAAAACAGCCGTTGATAAGATAGATATTGATAGACCAAATTGGACTTTTGTGGCCTCAAGACTTTTTCTTTATGACTTGTATCATAAAGTGAATAAATTTACTGGTTACTGCACTCTAAAAGAATATTTTGATAGGGGGGAGAAAAAAGGAAGAATTCTTCTTGGACTCAAAGAAAAATATGATTTAGATGATTTAAATGCTTATCTAGTTCCGCAAAGAGACTTGCAATTTACATATCTAGGAATTAAAACACTACATGATAGATATCTCATAAAAAATTCAGATGCAGTACCAATAGAGCTTCCTCAACATATGTTTATGGCAATAGCCATGTTTTTAGCTCAAAACGAATTAAATTGCCAAGATTGGGCTAAAAAGTTTTATGATTTGATTTCAAAATTTGAAGTCATGTTAGCAACTCCAACACTTTCAAATGCTAGAACTCCAAGGCACCAGTTAAGCTCTTGCTACATTGGAAGCACTCCTGATAATATAGAAGGCATATTTGATTCATACAAAGAAATGTCACTACTTAGTAAATTTGGTGGTGGAATCGGTTGGGATTGGAATCTGGTTCGCTCGATGGGTGGTATGATTGATGGTCATAAAAATGCAGCCGGCGGAATAATACCATTTTTAAAGATAACAAATGATATAGCAATAGCCGTTGATCAGCTTGGAACAAGAAAAGGAGCAATTGCTGTATATCTTGAGCCATGGCATATGGATATATCAGATTTTCTTGATTTAAAGAAAAACTCTGGAGAAGAGCGTCGTCGTGCACATGATCTATTTCCTGCACTTTGGTTAAATGATATATTTATGAAAAGAGTAGAAGAGGATGGAATTTGGACACTGTTTGACCCTGCTGAAGTGACTGATTTATCTACATCTTATGGAAAAGATTTTGAAGAAAAATACCTAGCATATGAAAAAGATGAAAATATCGCAAAAGAGCATATGAAAGCAAAAGAGTTATGGAAAAAAATTCTACTTAGTTATTTTGAAAGTGGAAGTCCATTTTTATGTTTCAAGGACAATGCAAATAAAGTAAATCCAAATAACCATACAGGAACAATAAGAAGCTCCAACTTATGCACAGAAATATTTCAAAATACAGCTCCTAACCACTATAAAACAAAAGTTGTTTATGAAGATGGTTCGTTTGATTCATTTGAAGAGCATCAAAAAGTTATCGTAAATGGAAACATAGAAAAAGAAGCTAAAAAAGTAACTGCGCTTGATACGATAGAAGACAAAAAGATATTTATAGTAGAAAAAGAGATGATAGAAGGAAAAACTGCTGTATGCAATCTCGCTAGTGTAAATCTTTCTAAGATAAACAAAAAAGAAGATATAGAACGAGTGATGCCAACAGCCATCAGAATGCTTGACAATGTAATAGACCTCAATTTTTATCCACATGCCAAGGTGAAGCATACAAACTTAAAATCAAGATCCATTGGATTAGGTGTTATGGGTGAAGCTGAAATGCTAGCCATCAGTGGAATCCAGTGGGGCAGCTATGATCACTTTAGTAAAATAGATGAGATTATGGAAGCAGTAAGCTACAATGTTATAAAAGCTTCATCAAATTTAGCTATAGAAAAAGGGGTATATCCAGAATTTGATGGCTCAAAATGGAGCAAAGGAATCTTCCCAATAGATTGCGCAAATGAAGAAGCAAAAAAACTAGTAGATCGTGGTGGACTTTTCGGATATCACTATGATTGGGAAGAGTTAAGAGAAAAAGTTAAGAAAAATGGTATGAGAAATGGATACCTTATGGCTATAGCCCCTACGAGCTCAATCTCTATACTTGTAGGAACAACTCAAACCATAGAGCCAGTTTACAAAAGAAAATGGTTTGAAGAAAACCTTTCGGGTATGATACCAGTAGTCGTCCCAAAATTAAATCCAGATACTTGGAGTTATTATACACCTGCATATGAACTTGACCAAAAATTGTTAATCAAAGCAGGCGCCATAAGGCAAAAATGGATAGATCAGGGGCAAAGTTTAAACATCTTCCTGACTCTTGATAAAGCCAGTGGAAAGTACCTGAACGACATCTACATGTTAGCTTGGAAGCTTGGAATAAAATCAACTTATTATCTAAGAAGTCAATCACCAGAGAGCAAACTTGATGTGGCTGATAGAAGCTTGGAATGTGAAGGATGTCAATAATATCTTAGATAATAATATTAATATTATTATCTAAGTTTATATAAATTAATACCTACTAAACTACATCTATATAGAGGTTTATAAGCCTCAGCTTTAAACCTCTATATAGATAAAATTCCTCCCGTGACAAAATAATAACACTTTATTTTTTAAGTTTCGACTCAATATTTGTGTTATATAATCGCAAAATATAGTCATATCATAATGTGGAGTAATAACATGCTAGAAAAAGTCTTAAAGCGCGATGGAACGACTCAAGAATTTAAAGCTTACAAAATTCAAGATGCTATAAAAAGAGCATTTAAAAGTGAAGGCACTACTTATGACGACGGTGTCTATAATAATCTTATAAATAAAATCGAGAGAAAAAGAATCGCAGCAGTAGAAGATTTGCAAGACATGATTGAACTTGAGCTATACAAAGCTAGATACTTTGATGTTATGCGTTCATTTATGATATACAGGCATACTCACAAGATGCAAAGAGAGCATATAGTCGGGCTCAACGAAGACACTACTTTTGTAAACTCAACTCAAACCATTGAAGAGTATATAAACAAAAGCGACTGGCGCATAAAAGCAAACTCAAATACAGGCTATTCAAATGCTGGATTGGTAAATAATACTGCTGGGAAAATTATAGCAAACTATTGGCTAGACAAGATTTATTCAAAAGAAGAGGGATTTGCTCATAGAAACGGAGATTATCACATACATGACTTAGATTGCCTCACTGCTTACTGTGCAGGGTGGAGTTTAAGAGCATTACTAAATGATGGCTTTAACGGTGTGCGAGGAAGAGTAGAATCAAAACCACCAAAGCACTTTAGAGAAGCTTTAGGGCAGATGGCAAACTTTCTTGGAATACTTCAAAGTGAGTGGGCAGGAGCTCAAGCTTTTAGTTCATTTGATACTTATCTTGCACCTTATGTATTTAAAGATAAGCTTCCTTATGAGGAGATAAAAAAAGCAATAGTAAGCTTTGTTTATAACTTAAATGTTCCAGCTCGTTGGGGACAAAGTCCTTTCACAAATATTACAATAGATTGGACAGTGCCGAGTGATTTAGCTGATCAGACGCCAACTTGCAAAGATATTCATCTGTTTAAAAATCTAAGAGATATCAAACTAGAAAAAGAAGCAAAAAGCAGAGGTGTGAGCTCATTAGAAAACTTAACATATAAAGATTTTCAAAAAGAGATGAATCTGATAAATAAAGCTTATTATGAAGTTATGACAGAAGGCGACAAAACAGGACAGCCTTTTACTTTTCCAATTCCTACAGTAAATATAACAGAAGATTTTGATTGGTATGGAGAAAATACTGATATTTTATTTGAAAATACAGCCAAAATCGGCTCATCATACTTTCAAAACTTTATAGGAAGCCAATATATGAGAGATGCCAATGGCAATCTTGTCGAAAATCCAAAAGCATATAAACCAGGCAATGTAAGAAGCATGTGTTGTAGGCTTCAGTTAGATTTGCGAGAACTTCTCAAGCGAGGTGGCGGACTGTTTGGAAGTGCAGAAATGACAGGAAGCATAGGTGTAGTGACGATAAATATGGCAAGACTTGGCTATTTGCATAAAAAAGACAAAACAAAGCTTTTTGAAGAGTTAGAATATCTAATGACATTAGCAAAATCAACCCTTGAGAAGAAGAGGGTGTTTGTCCAAGAGATGTATGAGAGGGGGCTATATCCTTATACTGCTAGATACCTGCCAGGATTTAATAATCATTTCTCAACGATAGGTGTAAATGGCATAAATGAATTGATAAAAAATTTCACTCAAGAAGAGCATGATGTATCAGATGAATTTGGAACGAAATTTGCTCATGAACTATTAGAATTCATGCGTCAAAAGATGGTTGAATTTCAAGAAGAAACAGGCAATTTATACAATCTCGAAGCAACACCGGCTGAGGGCACAACATATAGATTTGCGAAAGAGGACAAAAAAAGATATCCAGATATCATCCAAGCTGGCATGGATGATAATATTTATTATACAAACTCCTCTCAACTTCCTGCGAATTTTACCGATGATCCTTTTGAAGCACTTGATTTACAAGATGATTTACAATGTGCATACACTGGTGGTACAGTTCTTCATCTTTATATGAAAGAGAGGATTAGTTCAACAGAGGCTTGCAGGCAAATGGTAAAAAATGTTATCTCAAACTATAGGATGCCGTACCTGACGATAACACCTGTATTTTCAGTTTGTCAAAAACATGGATATATAAGTGGCGAACATGAGTTTTGTCCACTATGTGATAAAGAATTGATAAGTAAACATGAAGGAGAATTAGATGAGCAAAAACGAACTGCTTAAGAGATTAGAGAGTGAACGCACAAGGTGTATAGTATATACTAGAGTTATGGGTTACCATAGACCAGTAGAAAGCTTCAATGTTGGAAAAACAGGAGAGCACAAAGAGAGAGTTCAATTTATTGAGAGATTTTCTCACAAATAAACCACTTTACGACATCACGAGATTTACCACGCTAGATTTTCCACACAATCTAGCGTGTATCTTCTGGTTTTGTAAATGCAACATGAGGTGTCCTTATTGCTACAATACACCTATAGTTTTTGGCGAAGGTACTGTGAGCATAAAAGAGGCACTTGGCTTTTTAAAAACAAGGCAAAACAGACTAACAGGGGTTGTTCTTAGTGGTGGAGAATGCACCTTGTATCCTCAGCTGAAAAAGCTATGCAAAGAGATACAAAACCTAGGCTTTAAGATAAAAATCGATACAAACGGAACCAATCCTGATTTGATAAAAGATTTAATCAAGAATGAATTAGTAAATTACATAGCACTTGATTACAAAGCACCCAAAGAAAAATTTGAAAATATCACTAAAAATAAAAACTTTGATGCTTTTAGTCAGACTTTGGACTTCTTAATAAAAACAAAATTTCCTTTTGAAACAAGAACAACTGTGCATTCAGGTTTACTGAGTGTTAACGAT
>JALUXT010000050.1 GCA_027013245.1 Campylobacteraceae bacterium | reverse complement strand
GAGTATCTTTTCATTTGATTTAAATATATGGGCTCCGACAAACTCTTGTGGATTTGGAAGTAGTTTTTCTCTAACAACTGTTTCATCAAAACAACCTCGTTCATCAACTGGCATGATAACTTCTAAATCATATTTCAAACCGACTTTATAGTCATCCTCACCATGCCCTGGAGCTGTGTGAACACATCCACTTCCGCCGTCCATGGTTACATGTTCACCTAAAATCAACTTTGATTTTCTACCGTTTAGTGGATTTAAGGCAAATTGGTTCTCTAACTCTTTTGCTAAAAATGTTTTTACTATATCGCCTTTTACAACTTCTTGCTCTTGTAAGCTTGCAAGTAGCTCTTTTGCTACTATAAAATTATCGCTCGTAAGCACATATTGTTCTTCTGGATTAAAAGATATAGCCATGTTTGCCGGCAATGTCCAAGGAGTAGTGGTCCATATAATGACACTTATATCGCCCTCTACATGTAGAGCTTTTTTTGCATTCTCATCTAGCTTAAATGCAACATAGATGGAGTAATCCTCTTTATCTTCATACTCAACTTCAGCTTCAGCAAGAGCCGTTCTAGCAGCCCATGACCAGTAAACTGGCTTGCTTCGCTCAATCAAAAGTCCTTTTTTTGCAACTTCGCATAAAGACCTATAAATATCTGCTTCAAATTCAAACTTCATGGTCATGTATGGATTTTCCCAATCCCCAATAACACCTAAAGCTTTAAATTCATCTCTTTGAATATCTATAAATTTTCTTGCATGCTCACGACAAAGTTCTCTAATTTTACTCTTTGGTAAACTCTCTTTTTTCTCTTTGCCTATCTTTTTTTCCACTTGTTGTTCGATTGGAAGTCCATGACAATCCCAACCCGGAACATATCTAACATTTTCTCCGAAAACATAGTGAGTTTTTACGATTATGTCTTTTAATATCTTATTAAGTGCGTGTCCTATATGGATATGTCCATTTGCATATGGTGGTCCATCATGCAGGTAAAAGCTTTCTTTTGCATCTCGTCTATTGTTTATCATTTTCTTGTAAGCATTGCCTTGTTTACTAAACCACTTTTCATACCTTTTAGGTTCATTTTGAGGTAAGTTTCCTCTCATAGGAAAAGTTGTTTTTGGTAGTAGCAATGAATCTTTATAATCCATAATCTTCATACTCCTAATCTTTAAAAATTAAATGATTTTATCTAAAATCTATTTAAGAAGCACTTATCTGCTATAATAACGCAAATAAAATTGGAGAAAAACTTTGAATAATGCACTTATAATAATTGGAAAAGGCTTGTTAGACAATAAGCCTTTTATGGATTATGCTATGCGCAATTTGGAAGAACAAATTGGGCAATTTGATTCTATTAGAATTTTAAATAAAAACGATAATGATTTTTTCATTCAACTAGAGGATTATATTAAAAAATTTGATCAAACTATCATCTTGGCTCATAGTAAAAATTTTAATTTTGTAAATAAAATCATAGCCACTTTAAATGAAGATACTCTTGAATTAAAAGATGGTATGTTGATTCCCAAAAAAACCGTAGTTTATTCTAACAATTCATATCTTTTAGAGCTAGGCACAAAAACTATAAATGTACTAAGTATTACAGAAGATGAAAATCTACCTGAAATTCTTTTGAGTGATGAAAAAAATTCAAAAACTTTTACTATTATTGACATTGATATCGATTCGATTGCTTTATTGCTAGAGCCCATCTGTACAACTTATGAGGTTAGCATTAATTCCACGCCTATTGTAGAAGGATGGATAAATGTACGAGCAACTGCATATAAATATGGTAATTTGGATAATTTTATAAAAGCAGTCAAATCACTTTTTGTTGGAAAATTTATCAACACTCAAAACACAATAAAATACATTATAGAAAAACTAGAAGAAAACGGCAAAAAAATAACAGCAGTTGAAAGCTGTACTGGAGGTTTGATTTGCTCACTGATTACAAGAGAGGCGGGAGCTTCAAATGTTTTTGATGGTGGAATTGTAAGTTATGCAAATGAGATAAAAGAATCTTGGCTAGGAGTTGATAAAACTATACTACAAAACTATGGTGCGGTGAGTGAACTTTGTGTCATAAATATGCTTGAAGGTGCTTTGCAAGCTAGCAAAGCCGACTTTGCACTAGCAACTAGTGGCATAGCTGGCCCTAGTGGGGGAAGTGATGAAAAACCTGTTGGAACCGTTTTTTTGGGCGTTAAACAAAAAGGTAAAGATGCCGTTGTACAGAGATTGCTTTTAAAAGGTGATAGAGGATATATACAAACACAAAGTGCCTTTTATGCTTTCAAAATGCTTCTGCAAGACAACAAAAAGCTATTTTTTTAAAAAATTGTAATTTTTTATCAAAATCTCTTGACAAATCAAAGATATTTCTCTATAATTTCACCCTCATTACAAAGATGAATTATATGACCCGTTAGCTCAGTCGGTAGAGCATCTCCCTTTTAAGGAGGGTGCCGTTGGTTCGAATCCAACACGGGTCACCATTTTTGAATGTTAAATGCGACCCCATCGTCTAGTGGTCCAGGACCCCGCCCTTTCACGGCGGTAACAGGGGTTCAAATCCCCTTGGGGTCGCCATTTATTTAAGAAAGAATCCTGGACAAAATTTTAGTGTTAAATGGTCGTTTAGCTCAGTTGGTAGAGCGCCACCCTTACAAGGTGGATGTCAGAAGTTCGAGTCTTCTAACGACCACCATGTGACATTGGTACTATTAGTACCATATAGGTGCGGCGGTAGTTTAGTTGGTTAGAATATCGGCCTGTCACGCCGAGGGTCGCGAGTTCGAGTCTCGTCCGCCGCGCCACTTTTTTTACATTAGATTCTTCTTGTTCTATCTCTTAAACCTTCATTCTCATATATATCCACTTCTCTTGTGTATTCTGGATTATTTAATTTTATAGCTTTATCCATATATGCTATCATTTTTGCATCGCAATGCCTATGACTTGCTATTAACAATACAAAATTTAGATAAATTTTTGCTTCCTCTGGTAATCTATGTTTTATTTTTTTAGGAAAAGGGAGTTCTTGGGCAACTGTATCTATAGCATCTTTCAAATTTTTTTCACTACTATCTCTTCTAGCGGCAATTTCAACCATCTCTTTTATAGTTGAAGTATTTTTATAGCTATTTTTCTTTTTATTTATAATTGTTGTTTTTATGATAACTTTATTATTGTTTTTTACGATAATAATCAAAACTATAAAGATGATTACAACAATAACGATAATGATAGTGATTAGTATAAATTTATTATCCATAATTTATTATAACAAAAATTACTAACAAACTTGCTTAGCAACACCAAATCAGATGATTTGGTGTTGGTTTCATTTATGGTTAGATACTTAGATTATAGTTTTTTACTCATTTTTCTATTTCGATATGCTAAAGCTATTACAGCAAAAACTATCGCAACAGTATAATATACAAATGTAGGAATTGGTACAGGGTCTCCCGAAGCGTATGAGTGCATTCCTGAGAGATAATAATTCACTCCAAAATATGTCATAATGATTGAAGAATATGCTAGAGTAGAAGCCACTGCAAAAGAGAATGGATTACTAAGCTTTGGTATAAATCTAAAGTGAACAACTGCTGCAAATATCAATATAGACACGAGTGCCCAAGTCTCTTTTGAATCCCATCCCCAATATCTTCCCCAACTTTCATTTGCCCAAACACCACCTAAAAAGTTACCAATTGAGAGAAGACTAAGACCTAAAATCATGGCCATTTCATTGATTCTGGTTGCTTCAATAATACTTCTATCTATCTCTTGTGTTTTTTTATCTTCAGAATTTGGCTTTCTCATAATAAACAAAATCAATGTAAAAAATCCCAAAAGTGCACAAAGCCCTAAAAATCCATAGCTAGCTGTTATGATTGATACATGGATATCTAACCAATATGAGTGCAATACGGGAACTAGCGTAGTAATCTTTGGATCCATCCAACTTAAATGTGCAACAAATAGTGTAACACCTGCCAATACAGAAGTAAGGGAGAGTGCGATAATTGCTTGTCTTGAGAAAAATATACCTGCGAGAATGATAGTCCAAGATATATATATCATCGATTCATAACCGCTACTCCAAGGGGCGTGACCATCTATATAGCCTCTTAATGCGAGACCAACTGTATGAGTTATAAAAGCTAAAACTATCACCCAAAATATAAATTTTGTAATTTTGGTAATATTTAATTTTGGTTTTATCATCTTAGCAAATACTAAAATCAGCAGAAAAAGTCCACTTAATAGATAAACAGGAATCAATCTTTGAAAAACTCTAGCTTTATTAAATGCTATCTCTGCTTTTATCTTACTGGGGCTTGGCACAACACTTGATGCATATTGCTCTTGGTATTTTTTTATATTATCAACTGCCGTGTCTGCACTACTCCAATCCCCATTTTTTAATCCTATGCCTATACCATCAAAATAACTTGCAAGCAATTTTTTAATATCTTTCACTTCAGATGCTGGAAAGTTTTTTATAGCCTCTTCTGGCCCATACCATTTGTGGCTTGGATCATTTACCTTAGGTATCATTCTAAGCATTGAGCCTGTATAAACCATATAGCTGACATTTAATCTTTCATCAACTTTTATGACATCCTTGTCAAATTTATTACGATCGGAAGGTTTTTCTCTGCTTGCAATTTCTGCATATTTTGTCAGTTTATACCCATTTCCTTTTACGTCCCTGGAGAAAAATTGATTAAAACTAGCATATTTATCGTTTTTGTCCATGCCTATTATCTTTTTTAATTTAGGATCATAAACTTTTATGATTTTTTGAGATTGCCACTCTTTGGGAGTAGCTAACATACCTAGTATGACTTGATTAGCAGTTAAACCTTTATAAGTTGTACTTCTATATATCTTATTTAAAATTTCTTCATCCAATGAGTCTAAAGGCATTATCCGCCCATCGTAACTTTGCACCAATATAGTACCAAAACGATCAGCATGCGTTTTATCAAACTTTTTAAGATAATTCAGAGTATCTGCTTGCAGAGCACCTACATGCAGGAATGAAATAGCTAAAAACATAGCCATCAAAACCGATTTTATTTTATTTGTATCTCTTTGTATCATGTGTGCCAACTTTCTAAATCTGCTTTTTGGATTTAATATATTTAAAAACAATCCAAGACCAAGCAAAAAATAGCCTAGATAAGTAGGCCACTTGCCAGGATCTTTGTTTACGGAAAGTACAGTTCCAAGTTCATCTTGGTCGTAAGAAGATTGGAAAAATCTATAACCACCGTAATTTAAAACATGATTCATGTAAATCCTAAATGGTAAATTTTTATTTTTATCAATCACTTCCACCTCACTTGCATATGACATAGGGGACATAGAACCAGGATACCTGTCTAGCTGAAATTCTAAAAGTTTAACACTAAATGGTAATTTGACTATTTTACTACCCCAGTTAAATTCAAAAGGAGTACCTGCTATGATGACCTTTTCAGGATAGCCTTCTACGCCCTTCCCTTTTCCAAACATTGCAACTTCTTTTGTTTCTCCCTTGTAGCTAACATCAACAACTACTGCTGAGAGTTTTAAACCTTTTCTTCCTTTAAACAAAGGATTTGTTTCACTGACTATCTTTTCCTTAGCCTTGGCAAGCATCTGTCTAGGAGCTATATTTATGCCATCTACTGTATATAATCTTCCCGTGGTAAATTCATACTCTGTATTTGCATCAAAACTACCTTTTTTGTTTGCAACCATCTTGAACCAACTAATAGGTTTTCCAGATTTGATATAAAATTTACCATTTTTAACTTTTACATATACAATATTTTTACTAGTAGGAAATGTTTTTGCATCAAATACTATGACATTATCGCCAGCAAAATGTACCTGACCCTGCTTTAAAGTTACAGTCTCTGGGCTACCTCCTACACTGATAAGCATGGTGATAGCAGGCTTTCCTTTTGGATCCCTAACTAGTTTCGTAACAGCATTTAAAATATAATTTTTAAATTTGATATCTGCAATATCACCTTTGACATTTAATTTTAAATCAAAAGAGTTATTTCCTATGCTTGATAAAAGTTTTTTGTAGTGAATTGTATATCTTTTTCCATCTTTAATAGCACTAGCTGTTACATATGAATCGCTAGAAATCATTTTATTTTCAGAATTTCCATTTCTGATATGTAAAATTCCTTCAAATCCATAGTACCTTGTTATTCCAGCCCCTACAAGAATAACAATAAAACCTAAATGAAATAAAAAAGCTGGAAATTTATCTTTTTTATACATTTTAAATTTGATAATATTGTTTATTAGTATAAGTGCAAGAGCAACTTGAATGAGTGCAAACCACCAAGAAGTATATATCAAAGACCAAGCAGCATCTGTGCCAAAGTCATTTTCTATAAATGTAGCTACACCGCTAGAAATCGCGAACACGAAAAGTAGTAAAACTGCCATCTTTATAGAAAGCAGGTTTTTAAAAAGTTTTTTCATCAAATCCCCTATTTATTAGATAGGGGATTCTAACAAAATAAAGTAAATATAGTTTTAACTAGCCGCCAAGATATTTTTGTCTGATAGCATCATCACCAATCATATCTTTTGCATTACCGCTTATGGCAATTTCACCGTTTTCCAAAACATATGCTTTGTCTGAGATACTAAGTGCCGCGTATGCATTTTGCTCGACCAAAAGAATTGTAATTCCTTCATCTCTTAACCTCACAATTGTATCGAAAACTTCACCAACTATCTTTGGAGCAAGACCTAAACTAGGCTCATCTAACATCAAAAGTTTTGGTTCACTCATCAAAGCTCTCGCGATTGCAAGCATTTGCTGCTCACCTCCGCTCAGTGTTCCAGCCATTTGATTTCTTTTTTGCTCAATTCTTGGAAAAAGCTTATACATTTCATCTTTTAAATGCTTATAATTTTCATCATTATTAAAAGCACCCATTCGAAGATTTTCTTCCACACTTAGATTAATAAACACTCTTCTTCCTTCAGGAACAAGAGCTAATCCTTTTTGTACCAAAGCATGGGTCTTATGATTTTTAGTATCATAACCACCAAAAACAACTTCGCCTTTTTTCTTTACACTATTTAGTAAAGCTTGCAATGTTGATGTTTTACCAGCACCATTTGAGCCAATCAAAGATACGATTTCACCTTCATTGATTTCAAAATTAATTCCCCTAACAGCGGCTATAACTCCATAATATACTTCTAAATTTTTTACTTTAAGCATGTTCAAAATCCCCTAAATAAGCTGCAACAACTTTTTCATCTACTATCGCATCACTTGGTTTGCCTTCAAATATTTGCTCGCCATAATCAAGTACAAGAACTTTATCGCACATTTGATTTACAAATTTCATATCATGTTCTATCAACAGTATAGTCAATCCAAACTCTGTTTTTATCTTTTTTATTATATTTGAAAGGTCTTCTGTTTCACTTGGATTCATACCAGCTGCAGGCTCATCTAGGAGTAACAATCTTGGATTTGTAGCTAATGCTCTAGCAATTTCGACTTTTCTTTGATTTCCATAACTTAGTGAAGATGAATTTGTATCAGCTAAGTCTGCTATACCGAATTTTTCCAATAATATCATCGCTTCTTTTTTTATCTTTTTTTCATTTGAAAAATGTCTTGGTAATCTAAGTATAGATTCAAAATATGTATAATTTGCTTGATGATGAAACCCTATAAGAACATTTTCTAGCACACTCATACTTTTGAATAATCTGATATTTTGAAAAGTTCTTGCAATTCCTCTCAATACTATCTCATTTGGCTTTACACCTGAGAGTTCTTCATGGTTGAAAACAACCGTTCCTTTTGTTTGTGTATAATTTCCAGTTACAATGTTAAAAAGGGTAGTTTTTCCTGCACCATTTGGGCCAATCAAGCCATAAATCTCTCCAGTTTTTACGCCAAAGTTAAGGTCATCTATGGCAGTTATACCGCCAAATTGCATAGTGATATTTTTAAGTTCAAGTATCATTTCTTACCTCTTTTAAACATATCTGTGAGTTCTTTATTTCCAAAGATTCCTCTTCTGGCAAAAAGCATCATTATTATTAGAAGTATAGAAAACACAACCATTCTTAAGCCTGGATGTGCACCAGTATTGTAACCAAATATGTCCATATTTTGGTCTAAAAATCTAAGCCACTCAGTTCCACCCATAACTAATACAGCGCCTATAAGTGTTCCGCTCATTGAGCCAAGACCACCCAATACGATTATGATTAGTAGTTGAAATGTGAGTAAAAAAGTAAATTGATCTGGGGAAATTGTTGTAAGCAATGAAGCCATAAGCCCTCCGCCAACTCCTTCAAAAAATGCGCTGGTCATAAAAGCATAAGTTTTTATCCAAAAGGTATTAATACCCATGGCGGTTGCTGCATCTTCATCGTCTCTAACAGCTTTCATGGCTCTTCCGTATTTCGAGTAGATAACATTTAACATAACTATAAAAGTTACTATGATAATTCCGCCCGTCCAAAGCAAGTTTGCATTGTCAGGTATGTCATTTAAACCCATGGCGCCATTTGTGTATTTAGTTTGGTTCATCGCAAAAATTCTGATTATAAAACCAAAACCAAGTGTTACGATAGCTAGATAATCACCTCTAACTCTAAAAACAGGGATAGAGAGTATAAAAGCCAAAACTGCCGCGACAATACCACTCATCAAAAGAGCTGGGAGAAAGCTTGTATGCATAGCCAATATAATTGGTGCTGGATCTTCAAGTGCAAACATATCAATCTTAGAACTTGCTGGCAATATCAACAGAGCAGTTACATATGCACCAATCGCAACAAAACCATTTGGCTCTAGTGAAAATTGGCCTGCAACACCATTTATTAGATTATAGCTCAATGCTAAAATCCCAAATATCGCTATGTTGTTAAGTATGCTTACAGTATAAGGATCAAGATTATTTTGAGCAAAGATTAAAAACAATATAGCAACTGATAACATCAATAATTTTATAATTTTCATATTTACTCCTAAAATCTGCTTCTGTCTAAATCTTGTCCCATGATACCAGTTGGTTTAAACAACAGTACCAAAATCAAGAAAATAAACGCGAAGGCATCTTTATATCCTCCAAGATCTGGCATAAATGCCACAACAACTATCTCTGTAAAACCAAGTATAAATCCACCTATTACGGCACCTGCAACACTCCCGATACCGCCAAGTACCGCAGCTGCAAAAGCTTTAAGTCCAACGATAACACCCATCAAAGGGTCGATAGAAGGATAACTAACGGCGTAAAATATACCGCCGATTGCAGCAAGAGCTGAACCTATAGCAAATACTAACATAATGATGATATCTGCATTGATTCCCATAAGTTTAACTGTAGGTATATCAAACGCTAAAGAGCGAATTGCCATACCGTATTTTGTTTTATTTAAAATCCACAATATGATAAATAAAAGTATTAAAGTTACAACTGGTATGATGATAACCGTTACAGGAACAATAATACCATCATAGTGGATTATCTTTGTTAAATAATCTGGTGCAGAAAATGCTCTTGGCACTCCACCAAACAACACATTGAAAAGATTTTCCAAAAAGAAACTGATACCAATAGCTGTAATAAGTAGAGAAATTTTTGGAGCATTTCTAAGTGGTTTGTAGGCAATTTTATCTGTTAAAATACCTGTTACCATAGCAGCGATTATCGCTAATATAACAGCTAATTCAAAAGGAATGCCTGCATTTTGAGCCAAGTAAGCCACAAAAGCACCCACCATCATAATATCACCATGAGCGAAGTTGATTAGCCTCAGCACACCATATACCAATGTGTAGCCAATAGCAATTAGTGCATACATAGAGCCTAGGCTTATGCCATTGATCATCTGTTGCACAAAAGTTGAAATATCCATTTAGGAAGCCCTTATTTTAAGTTTAAAGAATGTGAAGAATTAGATAGAAGGAAAAGCCTTCTATCTAAAATATTATTACGGATTAACAGTTGTTAGGTAAGCAAATTTACCATTTTTGACAACTCTTACAACACCAGATTTGACGGCATCTCCATTTTTGTTTATATTGATAACACCAGTTACACCTTGATAACCTTTTGTAGCTCTTAAGTTTGTATTTACACAAATCTTATCAGTTGGATCTTTACATTTGTTCATGGCAGCCAAAATCATACCATAACCATCTGCTGCAAGTGCACCCATAGAGTCTGTTGCTTTGTGGTATTTTGCATGAAACGCTTTAACATATGCTTTTGCAACTGGTGAAGTAGCTGCTGCTTCATCAAAGTGGTCACTATACATAAAGCCTTCAGCTGCTTTTCCGCCTATCTTTATAAGTTCAGGAAAACCAACGCCATCTCCACCAATAAATGGTGCTTTTACGCCAACCGCTCTTGCTTGTCTAACCATCAAAGCAGCTTCTGGATAATAACCAGTAAAGTCAACTATACCTGGATGCTTAGCTTTGATAGTAGAAACTTGTGCATTAAAATCTTTATCTCCAGAGTTTATTATAACTCTTCCTACGATTTTTCCACCTCTTTTTTCATATGCTTTTTTAAATGCTTTTGAAACGCCAACTGAATAATCTTGCTTAGCATCTGTTACGATAACAGCTGTTTTATAACCATGGTCATATGCGTAGTTTGCTTGGATAGCACCTTGGAAAGGGTCTATAAAGCAAGCACGAGTTACGAATTTTTTACCTTTTGTTACTCTTGGATTTGTAGATGCATGAGTTAACATAGGAGTCTTTGCTTTTTCAGCGACAGGAGCCATAGCCATAGAGTTTGAACTAGCAACTTCACCTAATATAGCTGTAACATGATTTTTATTGATTAGTCTCTTTACTGCTGTTGCAGCTTCAACTTTATCACCTCTATCATCAAGAACAATTAACTTAACTGTATCTCCATTTTTAAGTGTGTGGTTTTGTGCATAAGCAATTTTCAAACCATCATTACTTGTTTGACCAAACGCTGCAAGAGGACCTGTGATAGGCAATACTACACCAATCTTAACTTCTTTAGCATAAGACATGCTAGCAATCAATGCAACACTTGCTGCAATAGTTGTAATCTTTTTCATATATTCTCCTTTGAATTTATAACGAGGTTAATTTTATCAGATTTTTTTAATTTTTGCAAGAAAAATTGACTATTTTCTAGATATTTCATTAGATTTGTGTAAATAAGTAATTATAATACTTTAAGCCAAAGAATGAGATGAAAAAGTTAAAAATTTAACCCAAACTCATTTTTTAAATAGATATAAAGTACAAAAAGCATATAATAGCTCAAATGGACATAAAGGATAAGATATGCGAACGGTAACAGCTAGTGATTTAAAACAGAATAGTATAAAACTGCAAGATGCCTTGCGAGGTGATTTGCTTGTCACCAAAAGAGACAAGCCGTTTGTTGTTGTTATGGATTATGAGAAGTACAAATTGATAGAAAAGTATATCTATAAAATCGCCAACGATAAAACATACAGAGCTATTGATAATCTTGAAAATGATGTAGACATAAAAACTTACAACTCAAAAGATAAACTATTTGAAGACTTGGGACTCTAAAAATGTTAGAGATTAAACTCGACAAGCAGTTTAAAAAAGATATTAAACGAGATCAAAAATCAGGTCAATTTACAAAAGAAGATTTTAGCGAACTTAAGCAGATTATAGATAATCTCATAGAGGAGAAAAAACTTGACGAAAAGTACTTAGAACACAAGCTTTTGGGTGAATGGAGAGGTTATTTTGAAACTCACATCAAACCTAATTGGCTAATTATCTACAAAATTGAAACAAAAATAATAAAATTGGCTAGACTAGGTACCCACCAACAACTTTACAAAAAGTTTTAGGGAAAAAGTTTAAAGTTTAACCCCTTTTTTGATGCTCTTTTTTTCTCTTTCTTTTATTGTATACTTTTATTAAGAAACGCATGTGGTTTCTTAGAGTAGTGGTCGTGTTGCTAATTATCTCTTTTTGCTTCGCAACTAGAGGGAATTAATTACCCCCCTCTATGACCTCTGCTCTTTATCTAATCATGGCTCCTCTAGCATCATCCATAGGCTTGATATTCCTCATAATAATCTAATATTAATGTCATCATTTATATTTTTCACTGAGCCTTAACAATCACCTTTGCTTCAAACTCTTTGATTTTTCCTACCTTATTTTTCATCTTAATCTCCCTTTTTACAGATACTTTACAACCATTGTATTTGAAATATTCAAGAAATTTGCGATTTCTGCTTTTGTATATCCATATTCAAAAGCCTTTTGAATATTTTCTACTCTATTTATATCTATATCTTCTTTAAAAAAGCTATCTATTCTATAATTTAAAACTACAATATTCCCATCTTTGTCTTTTTGCTGTTTTGGTTCTGTATATATTTTTTGAAAATAGTCATCGCTCATCTCTGAGTTTATAAAATCATAATAATCTCTCGCATGCATATTGAGTATTTTAGAATATTTTAGTGCTTCAAAATGTTTTTGTTTGTGCATATATTGGAAAAGAGATTGATATTTGTAATCTTCTATTTTATTTACCATCTTTGCTTTAATTGGATTTTGTTCTATATATTTTGCTATTATCCAAAAATGTTCATCGTCAAATAGATAGTTTGAAAAGAATCTACTTTGCCAAAGATGCCCATTTCTTTGATGTTTTTTATTAAAATAGTTTGAGTAACTTGCATTTAAGTATCTTATCGCGCTAGATATATTTGTTTGAGTTGTTTCTATAAGTAAGTGATAATGGTTACTCATAAGGCAATATGCATGGATAATCACTTTATAAGTTTTCGATACATATTTTAAAATATCTAAAAAAGCATCAAAATCTTCTTCTTCATAAAATATAGTTCTTCTTTCAACTCCTCTATTTATAACATGGTAAAAACCTATTTCTGTTATACGGTACTTTCTTGGCATTACTTCTCCTTCTCCGTCAATAGTTTATCATAATTTAGCTTAATTTAAGAAAAGTTTATAAAAAGTACCTGACCCCATTTTCCTTTCCATTTTTTTTTGGAAAGTTTACCTAATTAGGTAAACTTTCCCTATAGATAGAACTATTAAAATTTATAATCTATTGTAAATCTCATTTTATTGACATCTTTAGTGGTAGTATCTCCATAGTTGATTGATTCATATGCAAGTCCAGTTTTTAGACCTTTATATGTACCTGCAAAAGAGTAATAAGCACCTAGACCATATGATTTTAAATTATACTTAATGTTATTCGCACCGCTATAAGTGTTATATAATCCTTTGACTTTAAATCCTTTTGCGCCAACTTTAGAAAGATCATACGCTAAACCAATACCCCATGCTTTTACACCTGCGCGATATGCTTCTTCAGTATAAAAGAATGTATGAGCATAATCATCGCCTGTACCACTTCCTATACCAACTAAAGTATTTGATTTATTGTCGTTTTTGTTATAACCTATATAACCACTTAAACCATTTAATCCAGCAGTTACTCTAACACCAAATAGACTACCATCGCCACTAGTTGCATTAGTTGTTTTGCCAGTTGAACTATTGTAATACTGAGCTCCAAGACCAACATTAGCACCACTCATTTTAACACTATAATCTGCTTGGGTATAAAAATAATTTGTATCGTCAACAGATGTAACACCTTTAGCATGTGCGTAGGCAGCCAATAACTTTAGACCTTTTACAGAGTGATTTTTTGCATATACTGTCCAAGCTCCATCTTTATATTTACCAAATTGTGCTATATGTCCAGCGCCATTAGTTCTCTTTTGATACTTTGTAACATATCCAGCACCTATCACTGTGTTTGCAACACCAGTATAACCTGCGATAACACCTTTAAATGCTTGTCTAGTAGTTCTTGAACCACTACCTGCAACTAATGGAGTGCCAACATATTGTCGACCGGCTTTTATGGAGAAACCATTAATTGCGTATTTCAAATATGCTTCTGAAAGAACAGCACCTGGACCATACATAGTACCACCAAATTTAGTTCTTGCTGCCGCATTTGCCCATGGTGAATTAGTGCTTTGCATTGTAACACCTGCGCTAATACCATAAAGACTATCAGTGACATAAGATAAATCTACACCTAAGTTAATTATATTAGCTGAAGTACCAGCACTTTTTGTATTAAAGTCATAAGCCTGTAATAGACCACTTACTTTCCCATTCTTAATTGCACCAGCAAGTGAATCCGCTGCGAATGCGCTCGCAGAAAGACTTGCAACTACTATAGCCGCCAAGCTAAGTTTAGCTAATTTCATATTTTCTCCTTGAAAAATTTTTTTACGAGGACATTGTAGCACAAAATTTTAGGAAATACAATAAAAAATGGAGAATTTTAGAAGAAATTTTGTATATTGTTACAAAAAAGAGTAAATGAACGGTAAAGCTAGATGTTTTTTATTAATATTAAGTGGGATTGGGGGTTTACTTTTTACTTAAAAAGTTCGCTATGAGTTCCTATACGAATTAGTTGAAGAGCATCGTCTTTGATTCTATAAATTACTAATAAATCACCACTTATATGAAACTCTCTATTGCCTTTGTATTCTCCCTTAAGTAAATGATCTTTTGCTTCTAGCGGTAATAGTTTATTTTCTAACAACTTTCCAATGAACATAATAAATTTTACATATTGATCATTTGTGAATCTTACTTTGCTAAACTCTTTTATATAAGTTTTAGTTCGCTCTAAGCGATACACTGCTTCATCTCTTTTTTAAAATCTTCAAATGAAATAGCTTCAACTTCATTATTGTCGGCCTCTTTTATGGCTTGAATTGTTTTTTTATTTGGTATATTTGTTTTGTTTTTTAAATCAGACACAATTTTTATATCTGATTTTAGGTTTTCTAAAAGGTACATTACCTTATCTAATGCTGATTCCCTTATGTCAATCGTTAATTGCATTTTATCTCCAATCAATTTTTATATATTTTACTATTAACACCTCAATGAAAATATCTGTATCAAGTATTATTTTGCCCAAGCTTTTTCTCTTACGCTTTTAATTGTTATATCTCTATCTTTCCAAATGCCAGCAAATTGATCAATTTTATCTTCTTTTGGAGATATATCATTGGAAATATCCAAATCCATACTATTTGATTTTATATCTACATAATCAAGTGTCGCTATAAAATTTAAAAATCTGTCTTTCATAGATTTATTTTTTATATCCAATACTACAAGCATAGCCACTCCTTTTTTTAATCAATATAGTGATTATAACATAATTAATTTTAAGGGAAAGATTGATTAAGAGGGTCGGAGGTTTACTTTTTTGTTCTTTTAGTTTCTTAAACTCTTCAGAAATGCGGATTATGTTCATCCTGATTGCTGGCTTGATTATCTTGTCTTCTATAGATTTTGTTGTTTTGTTTATTTTTGAGTTTATGATAAAATCTATATCATCAATAGCACTCAATATATTTTTTAGTCTTCTTAAAGCTTTAGACATACAAAACCTCATCTAATATAATTTTGTTTTTATCAGGTAGAAAATCCACTTTGGTTTTAAGTCTCTTCTCTAAATCTTCCTTAATCGCATCTAGTCTTAAAAGCTTTGAAAAACCATCTGCGTATTTTTTGGAAAATTTATCATAATTTAGAC
>JALUXT010000049.1 GCA_027013245.1 Campylobacteraceae bacterium | reverse complement strand
TAAAAGTAATCTATAAGTTTTTTCTTTTGGAATGATTCTTTCATAATCTGGAAATTTTCCATTTATAAGTTTTGTATAAAATTGAAAATTTGAAGCTTTTGCTATAAGAGTGTTTTCATCATAAAAAATCTCTATTTCATCATAAAAAAGTTTTTGTATCTCACTTATAGCTTTTTTTGGAATGATTAAAGAAAAATTATCGTCAGTACTGTTTTCTATTTTAACAAGAGCTAATCTTCTCGTATCAGTTGAAACTAAATTTATAAAGTTATCTTTTATGTCTATTAAAGCACCATTTAATTCAAATTTTGGATTATTACTGTCTATTGCGGGTGCTATTTTTTTGATAGACCTTACAAACAAGGAGCTATTTATATCAAATTTTGGTTTTTCTTCTATCTGAGGAAAGCTTGGAAATTCATTTATATTAAACATAGGAAGTTTAAATTTTGAACTATTTTGTTTTATATATAAATTATCATTTATTGTTTCAAGTGTAATATCTTCATCTTTCAAGATTTTAACAATATCAAGAAGTTTTTTACCATTTGCTGTAGCAGTTCCATGGTCTAATATTTTTACATTTTTAGTATTGTAACTAAGTCCAATTTCAAAATCAGTTGCTTTTGCTATAAATTCATCTTCTACAGTATTTATAAATATATGAGATGTAATTTGACTTAAATCTTTTTTTTCTAAATATGGTTGTACATTTATAAGTATTGTTTCCAATACGCCTTTATTTATAGAAACTTTCATATGATTTCTCCTTTTTATTAATATATAAATATAGAAGTAGTAGTAGCTTAGGTTGAAATTGTGAAAATCTCAACCTAAGTACTAAAATACATCAAATTTGCTGTGAATAATTAAAATAACTTATTCACATTTATTCACATATTATTTTACTTCTTTTATTAATATTTTGTTTTTTAACTCTTCTATTCTTAATTTAAATGATTCATTTTCTTCTATTAATTGATTTATCTTTTTCATATTGTGTGAAACTGCAGTATGATCTTTCATACTAAAAAACGATGCAAGTTGAGGCATAGAATTTGGCGTTAGTGTTCTTGCTAAATATATCCCAATTCTTCTTGCTTCTACTATGTTTTTATTTCTTTTTTTAGATTTTATTTCACTTGGTTTTATATTTAATTCTCTTGAAATTACTTTGATTATATCTTCTAAGGTTATATGATTTTTTTTCTCTTTTATCTGAGCTTTCATAACATTTTTTGCAAAATCTATAGTTATCTCTTGACGCATCAAAGTAGCATACGCATTTAGATTGATGATAGCACCTTCTATTTCTCTTATGTTATCTCCCATATTTACAGCTATATAATTTGCTACTTCATTATTTAAGTCGATTCCATCTAATTCACACTTCTTTTTAATGATGGCTATCTTAGTTTCAAGTTCAGGCAATCCAATATCTGCTACAGTTCCCCACTCAAATCTACTTTTTAATCTCTCTTCTAGCCCATTTATCATCTTAGGAGGTTTATCTGAGGTTAAAACTATCTGTTTTCCTGCAGAGTGTAGTTCATTAAAAGTATGAAAAAATTCCTCTTGAGTTTGAATTTTATTTGACAAAAATTGTGTATCGTCTATGAGTAAAATATCACATTTTCTATATTTATCTCTAAATCTGTCCATTGTTTGATTTTTTAAATTATAAGTAAAATCATTCATAAACTGCTCAATAGTAGCATATATCACATTTTTACCATTTGCTTGTGAAAAATTACCAATAGCGTGTATAAGATGAGTTTTTCCAAGCCCAGTTGGTCCATATATAAATACTGGATTATATACAACCCCAGGTTTTTTTGCTACAGATTTTGCCACAGAATAAGCATATTGATTTGAACTTCCTACTACAAAACTTTCAAAAGTGTATGAAGGGTTAAGTATGGTATTTGAAGTTGGAATTTCTAAATCTATTTTATTTATAGATTTTTTGTTTTGTTTTGTCTTTAAAATATCATTTTTTAAAGTGATTTTTATATTTGGTTTTTTGCCTGTTTTTACTTCAAAAAGGTGAGATATCTTTTCACTATATTTTGTTTGAATCCAATTTTTTATCAAAATATTTGGAGCATTAAAAATTTTTTGGTCAGAATGTGAATTTTTTTCATCAAATGAGAGTTGTTTTATATATCTTTGATATTCTTGTTCAGATATTTCATTTTTCAAAAGTTCCAATACATTATCTGCTAACAAAAATTCCCCTTAACATTATATTGACTTATTTTATCTAAAATATTATT
Organism: Campylobacteraceae bacterium; assembly: GCA_027013245.1. Lineage (GTDB taxonomy): Bacteria > Campylobacterota > Campylobacteria > Campylobacterales > Sulfurospirillaceae > JAADIZ01. The sequence goes on along the minus strand of JALUXT010000049.1, from coordinate 13,426 downwards.
AGTTATATGTTAAAATGTCTGTATAACTTTAAAACTATTTTTTAGAGACAAATACTCCCTACGGTCTGAGCCTCACAAAATAGTTTTAAAGTTATACAGACATTATGTGAAAAAGATTTTCACGGTGTGAATAAATATGTGAATAAAGGTTAAAGAATGACTATATTAGGCATAGACCCAGGTACAAGAAATTGCGGATATGCGATTATTAAGAAAGAAAAAAGTGGAATAAAGCTTATAGAAGCGGGCCTTATAAAAATCAAAGAAAAAATCCTCCAACATCAGATAGTAGAGCTAACAGAAGGCTTGGATATCATCTTTAAAAATCATAAAGTTGATGAAGTTGTTATAGAAGATATGTTTTACGCACATAATCCCAAAACTGTCCTTAAACTCGCCCAGTTTAGGGGAGCTTTGAGCTTAAAGATACTTCAGGTTATAGGAAATTTTCACGAGTTTACACCACTTCAAGTGAAAAAAGCAGTAACAGGAAATGGAAAGGCAAAGAAGGAACAGGTGGCGTTTATGGTCAAGAGAATTTTGGGTATAAAACAAGAGATAAAACCTCTTGATATAACAGATGCCATAGCTATAGCATTAACTTATGCAAATGGTGTGAAAGTTAATCACATGTAAAAAGGTACTGGTGCTCAAATGGCAGGTTTTCATAGAGTTTGTGAGCTAAAATCTGTATCTCCCAAAGGGCCGATTTGCTACTTCTTAGGGTTAAAAAGTTTTGCAAACTTCTTGCATTTATAGTCCAAGTTAGCTCAGTTTTATAACTCTCAGGTAGACAATATTTTGCCTTGTCATTGCTTATGCCCTCTTTTAAGATAAGTCTTAAATTTTCTAAAGCTTTTATACTCATCTCATCCACTTTTTCTTGCCCTGTCATCACAAGATATTTACTAGCTCGCTCAAACTCTCTACATGTAAAGCTATCTTCGATTTTGAGCTCTTTTAGAGTATATCTAGTGCTTTTAACTGAGAGTGATGCAAGTCGGTGCCTTGCTAGCTCTTGTAGGAGTGCTCTGCTGATATCTTGGATGTAGAAAGTATATACCAAATGTTCAAGTGTAGAGGCATGTTTAAATTTATTGCCAACTCTATCTATCAATTCTTTGTCTTTTTCACCGCCACCGTCGCTTTTGTCAAAACTTTGCCAACAAGTTCTTATGGCACTTGCACAAACTTCTAAAGATGTATGTTGTAAGAGAGTGATTTTCATAAATTAGCCCTATTTTTTAATTAGGGCTAATTATATCAAAATTATCGTTTTAGTTGAAGTAGAGTATTTAAAATTTGATCTGAAGTTGTGATAGTTTTAGCATTTGCTTGGAAACCTCTTTGATCGATGATAAGCTGAGTTAAAGAGTGGGATAAATCTACATTACTCATTTCAAGTGCACTTGCTTGTATAAAACCTCGTCCACCAACAGCAGCTTGCCCTATGAGAGGATTTCCAGAGTTTGATGTTTGAACAAAAGTATTTCCACCATCACTTTCTAGTGCATTATTGTTTGTAAATTTTGCCATAGATACCTGAGCTAATCCAAAACTTCTACCATTTGTAAAACTTCCTATAAGCGTTCCTGTTTCATCAACTCTTATGCCAGATAAATCTCCACCTTGAAAACCATCTTGACTTATATTTGAAGTTTTTGATGAAGAATCATAACTTGTCATACCGTCAAATTGACCAGCCGTTCCAAAGTTTAAAGATATACTTTGATTTGGAGTTGCACCATTGTTTGGTGTATATCTAAGAGTTGGAGGAGAAAAAGAAGATATAGAACCATCGCTTCCAAATGTGATTTGTCCAGTTATAATATTATCTGGAAAACCAGTATCATTTATAATTCCAGGTTGCGGAACAGATACAATCATATTCCATTTTGTGCCACCATCAGTAGTTGTCCCTACCTTTCTAAATTCGAGTCTTACTGTATGCTTAGAACCTAATGAATCAAAAACATCTATACTAGAAGCATGACTAGCTGCATAAATAGCTTGAGAAGTTCTTATGTTATTTCCAGTAGGAAGAGCACCTTGTAAGGTTTTCATAGTAGTTGCAAATACTTTATTTTCACTTATTTTATTTGCAGTATCACTATATCCTGTAATAGTTAAATTTATATTTTGATCATTTACTTTGAGAGTATTGGTTCCTATATCTGCTTTTGTATTTGGATTTGTAAAAGTTGTGCTAGCAGGTAAGGTTAGTGCAGTCGAACCAAGTGTAACTAATGTCAAAACATCACCAGCAACTAGTGTGACGGCTGATGTGATAGGATTTGGAGTAGGAGCAGTACCGTTTACAGTATATGTAGTACCTATTGGCATAACAGTTGAAGCACTAAGAGTTATCTTATCGCTTCCAGTTGCCAAAACAGAAGCAGGTGGAAAAGAAGTATCAACATTTAAAGCTCCATCTGCAGTGCTAGTGTCTATATAGGTTGTGCCCGCTGGTAATTTATTGGTGTTACCAGAAGGAACATCAAGAGCATTTATAAAAGTACCAGCTACAATCGTTTCACCTGCAGCAGTTTTTGTTATACCATTTATGGTATATTTTGTTCCAGTATCTGGAATATATCCACCAGTTCCTACAGTTATATTTATTGCCTCTGGTGCTGTTCCATTTGCTATCGCAGTACCACCTGTAGGTACAGTTGTAAATGTTCCTTTGGTTGTTAAATTTGCATCTGTTAAAGTCCAAGGAGCATTAGTTGCTGGGTTATTAACGGTTATAACATCACCATCACTTGCATTTAATGCATCACCTTTTGGGTTTGTTACTTCAAATTCACCTAAACTATTTACAAGTATCTGAGCACCATCATTTTTATTTGCTACTGTTTCAAAACTATTGTCAAAACCATTGCCTAAATAATCAGTATTAACTCTTGCATCGGTTTGCATTGCATTTCGCAAATCTTCTGTTGTATGAAATTTTCTAGAAGCAGTTCTACTAGTCGCATCAGAGGCAGCATTACTAGTATAGGTATATTTAAAAGCTGTTATAATATTTATAGTTGAACCTGCTGTTATAAATCCTGTGTCGTCAGTACTACCGGAAACAACTTTTATATTTTTACTAGGTGCTTCTGTACCTTGTTGATTTGTATTTGTTAAGGTTAAGGCTCCATTTGAAACAGTCGCTGCTACACCAGTCTTTGTTGTAAATTGATTTATAAGACCTTGCAGGCCTATCATATTATCTCTTTTTATATCAGATGCTATTGTACTTGTAGATTGTGTTATGCTCCCTGTAACAGGTACACCATTGATTGTCAAATCAACAGTTTTTGTAGTTGCTGTTGAAGAAACAGAGCCACTCACATATTTTGAATCTGTATAACTAATCCACGCTCCTTGTCCATCAGATAATGAAAAAGATTTACCACCAGAATTAAACAATGCCTTAAAATCTTCACCACGTTCAATCATCTTTCTATTTGCATCAAACATGGCATCAGTTGTACCTGTGCCATTTTCAGGGTGAACTTTTTCTGCAGAATCTTGAAGGTTATTGTTGTTGGCATCATACCAACCATGCTTTGAATCTAATGAATATATCGCTGATTTTTTAGTAATAGAACTTCCAGAATTTAAATTAGCTTTTAGAGATATAAAACTAGTATGATTTGCTGGAGTTGTAAGTCCAGGAGGTATTGTTATATTTTGTATAGGAGTTGTTGAGTCTATTCTGTTGGTAGCAGGATCTCGCATCCAGCCTTGTATAATGTATCCATTATCATCTGTAAAATTTCCTAGCGCATCAAAGTTAAAATTACCATTTCTTGTGTATTTATATGTGCTTCCACCATCAGGGCTAACTACAAAAAATCCATCACCTTGGATAGCAAGGTCGGTATTTTTATCTGTAACTTGAACAGAGCCTTGTTTAAAGATTTTCGTGATAGAACCTACTTGAGTGCCAAGACCTACTTGCATAGGGTTCTTACCGCCAAGTGCTCCTTGAGGCGCAGTTGCTATTTTTGAAGTTTGGCTTAATAAGTCAGAAAAATTTGCACGAGAGTATTTAAAACCAGCAGTGTTTACATTGGCTATATTGTTAGCTTCAGTATCAAGTGCTATTTGATGAGCTTGCAGGCCTGATACACCTGCCCAAAGAGATCTTAACATTTTACATCCTTTTACCTGTATGGCTTTTTTTAGTTTGGATTTAATCTAAACTAAATTAATTGCACTATATCTTTAACTTATATTATAAAAAGTGCTTAAATTGTATAAAGTAAAAGCAAAAACCATTCCTATTTTTTCATGTTGATTGCATTTTGTATCATTTGATCACTTGTTGTTATGCTTTTTGCACTTGCACCATATGTTCTTTGTGCTAAAATAAGCTCGCTCATAGCAACCGTCAAATCAACATTGCTATTTTCTAATTTATGAGAGCTTATATGTGCCCCAAGGATAGATTTTCCATTTTTATCTGTAAAAAATATTGCTTTTCCACTGTTGGCTGACTCTTTAAAAAGAGCAGAGCCAGCTTTTTCTAATCCTTGATTATTTTGAAAGTGATAAATCGCAACTTTAGCTATGGCTACACTTTTCCCGTTATCAAAATCAGCTATGATATTTCCTTTTTGATCTAAACCATAATTAGTTAAAAGTCCAGAAACTTGCCCATCATGTTGCTCTGTTCTAGATTTATCTAAAGATACACTAGAAACAAAACCATCAAATGTATTTGGAGTTCCAATATTGATATTTAAAGGTGTTCCACCATTTGACAATATTGGAATACTTGAGCTTAAAAGTTTTCCACTACTGTCAAAACTTAGTTTGCCAGTTTTAGAATCAATAATCTTATATACATTTCCACCATTTTTGTCGATTTGATAAATATTAGTATCATATACTTTTGATGAGTTTAATTTTTCGTAAAAAGATAATATATTTAAATTTGCATTCCAAACACTACCTGTTGCAGGCTGTGGAATCTCCTTTGTGTAAGTCATATCCAAAATATCTTTTTTGCCAGTAGGTGAAATTATTGTTGAACTAAAATGTTCAACATTGGGAATTTCCTGCTTAGTTACAAGTTTAGCAGTTACGCTTAAAGGGTTGGTAACATCAAGAGTACTTATGTCTTTATTAGATATAGACCAATTTAAATTATTGTCAAGTTTAGTGCTTGCTTTTACTGCTTTACCATTTTTGTCTGTAATTGTAATTAAAACACTATCGTCTTTCTTGGGGTTTAAGATTGCAGGAATATTATTTAAAATAGATCCATTTGTTATTGATATGGTTTTATTTGGGATACTTTTACTAATAGTCCCAATATTAGAATTACTTAATGCAATTTGTGTCGAAGCAATATTTACTTTTGGATTTAAATTTGCTTTATACGTTACCTTTGTTGTTGCGATTGGTGGATAGTATAAAATATTCGGTAGATGTATCTTTGTTTGAGAACCAGCAGAGCCTAGAGGAATATCTCCAACATCAGAAACAGCAAATGCTTTGGCAGGAGTTGTGCCATTTTTCCCATAATTATCCATTATACTTTGTGGTAAAGTTGTAGGAGTTATGTTATTAGTATTAGTAGCTAAAAGGTAGTTACCACCTTGATTAACCAAGTCACCATTTGCATCTACATTAAAAGCACCCGCTCTTGTGTAAAATATTTTGCTTTTTGCTCCTTGTACTCCAAACCAACCATCCCCACCGATTGCAAAATCAAATTTTTGATCTGTAGGTTTAAATATACCTTGACTCATGTTTAAAGTTGATGCAGTTTTTCTAACACCTAAGCCTACATCATTTGATGTTGGACTAAAGTATGAATCTGACAGCGTTGTAGAAAAAATAGTAGAAAATTCTGACGCATTACTTTTTTTGTACCCCACAGTATTTATATTTGCTATATTTTCTGCAATGGTATCAAGATAAGATGTATCTTTTTTAATTCCACTCACACCATTATAAAAAGAGAGGTTCATGTCATTCTCCTATTAATAAAACTCAGATATGCTTGCCATCGGAACATAAGAAGAGCCAAGCTTCATAAGGGGCTTACCATTGGTATATCTTACAGATTCTATAGGATATACGCCAAATTGTGTTTTTTGTGCATTGCCACTAGAATCCGTATAATTAGCTGTAACACTATATGAACCTGCTTTCATCTTGTTTCCATTATCACTTACGCCATCCCACTGAAATGCCAAAACACCATTTTTACCAGCTTGTGCATCAAGAGATACAGTTCGGATTGTATTGCCTTGTTTATCAGCTATATTGAGTGTTCCAGTTTGAATTTTATTTTTAAAATATACCTCAAATTTTGATATACCTGATTTTGACAAAGTGACATTGTTTGAACCTAAGCTTGCCATTTTACCAATGGCAGCAAGTGCTCCCATATTTGTACTGTTGTTAAGTTTGCTTACTAAGTCAGTCATAGCCTTGTTTGTATTGTTAGCAGACTCCAAAGTCGCAAGTTGTGAAGTTTGAGTGAGAATTTTTGCAGTATCCATAGGGCTTGTTGGGTCTTGATATTTTAGCTCTGTTAACAGTAATTTCAAAAACGCATCTTTGCCTAAGGTGCCTTTTGGATTTTTTACTGTACCGCTTTTTGTGCTGTTTAGCGAACTTGTAATACCAGTTTGATTTGTTGTGTTAGATGTGATTCCTGTTGCCATAATTTATCCTTCTATATATATTGAGGCACAATAAGCTCTACGGTGCTTTCAAAGTTGTGTTGATTTTGCTGTTGATTTTGCTGTTGATTTTGCTGTTGATTTTGCTGTTGATTTTGCTGTTGATTGCTTTTCCCTTGGTCTGAAAAATTCATCTCTAAGTTTGTAAAACCCATATTTACAAGAGAGTTTTTAAACTCAGCTTGATTTTGAGTAAAAAGTGACATAGCATTTGTGTTAGAGGTGATATTTACATGTAGATTATTTCCTCTATTTAAAAGAGTTACTTCTACTTCACCCAAGTTTTTAGGATTCAATGCCATCTGTAACTTCATGATGGGGGACTTATAGTTTCCTATTTTTTCTCTCAAATCATTTGCAAACTGATTTAAACTGCTTCTTGGTGTTATGCTTTTATCTGTTTTTAAAATTTCTGTTTTTGCATTAGTCTTTACTTCTGTTTTATGAACTATTGGATCGTGTTTTATCTCTTTTTGATCTTTTTTTGGGTCGTTCTCTTTGTCTAGTTTTGCAGATATATTTTGGGTATTATCAAGATTGGTATTTTTTTCAATTTTGACACTACTCACATCAATCTTCTCTTTAACTTTTACTGTTTGATTTTTTATATTTTTTACTAATAATTCTGTTTTATTTGTTACATCTTTGTAATCTTGCGACTCTACATTTTTATTTAATATTTTATCTTTTAAAGTTGTCTTTTCTTTTTTATTTGAAACAAGAACACTTAAGTCTTTTTGCCCTATTGTTTTACTCGCACTCTTTTCAACTTTACTAATTGGTGCTTTGGTTATTTCTATATTTTTTACACCTATCATTTTTTCAACTTGTTTTGCTGGTATTTTAGTTATTTCTGCACTCTTTACATCTACCTTTTTGTTAGCTTTTTCATCCTTTTTGATAAATGCCTCAACTTTGTTTTTCTTGTCCTCTTCGTTGGTCTTAACTATCACTTTTTTTGAGTTTTTATCGATATTTTTAAGTAGAGATTGAAGTATGTTTTTTGGATTATCCTCTTTTTTTGTTATATCTTTTGATAGATTATTGATAAGGTTTTCTATTATTATGGTTTTTTTATTTTTCGTGGGTATTTTATTCTGGCTTGCTGTGTCAATTTGTAAATCATCTTTTATCTTGAAGAAGTCTTTTGCAGCAAGTTTGGGAAACTTTTTTTGTAGCGCTTGGATATCTTTTTTTGAAAATTTTATGTTTTCTAACCCAAGGCTATATTTTTTGGATAATTTTATCAAATCAGCTATATTTTTTGCATCTTTAAACTCATTTATTGCTACTTTATTATTGATAATTTTATCTAATTTGTCAGAAAATTTTGGAAAGGATATATTTTCATTATTATTTTTTAACAACGAAAGCATACCTAGCACCTCACCTAACAAAAGTTCATTTGATGATTTTTTCTTATCGCTTTTTAATAAACTGTCTAAATTGACTTGAATTTTTGAAGATACTTTATCATTAATTTTTACAGGGTTTTTTATATTACTTTTAATTTGGTCAAATAAAATAGCAACAAAGTCCTTTGAGTTAGCCTCCGCCTTTGAAGAGTCTGTGCCTTTACTGCTTTTTTGTGTATTTATGGCTTTAGGCTCAGTTGCTACAATGGAGATTAGATTTTGCATAATTCAACCTTTTATTTTATTAAATAGATATAAGCAAAAAACATTCCAATTTTATATGTTTTTTGTTTTAAGAAAATTTAGATATAATGCACAGCTTAATATTTTTGACTTTATAAGTTAAGAGGAGAAAAAATGGATTTAGTATTTAAAAATATCGCAGTTATCGCACATGTTGATCATGGAAAAACTACATTAGTTGATGAATTATTGAAACAATCTGGAACTTTTACAGACCATCAAAAACTTGATGAACGAATGATGGACACAAATGATTTGGAAAAAGAGAGAGGCATAACGATTCTTTCTAAAAACACAGCTATTCACTATAAGAATTTTAAGATAAATATTATAGACACCCCAGGTCATGCCGACTTTGGTGGTGAAGTTGAGCGAGTTTTGAAGATGGTGGATGGAGTATTGCTTTTAGTAGACGCTCAAGAAGGCGTAATGCCTCAAACAAAATTTGTTCTTAAAAAAGCACTAGAGCTTGGTTTGAAACCAATCGTAGTTATAAACAAGATAGATAAACAAGCAGCAGATCCTGAACGAGTTGTAGATGAGGTTTTTGACCTTTTGGTCGCCCTTGGTGCAGACGAAGACCAACTTGATTTCCCTATAGTATATGCAGCTGCTAAAGAGGGATATGCAAAGTATGATATGAGTGATGAAAATAAAAATCTTGAACCCTTGTTTGAGACAATTATAAACTCAGTGCCAGCACCTACAGGTTCAGCCGAAAACCCTTTGCAACTACAAGTTTTTACGCTTGATTATGATAATTATGTTGGAAAGATAGGAATAGCAAGAATCTTTAATGGGGATATCAAGAAAAATGCAACTGTTATGGTTGCCAAAGCGAATGGTGAAACTATAAAAGGTAGAATTTCCAAACTCATAGGTTTTAGAGGACTTGAACGAATAGATATCGATGAAGCAGTAAGCGGAGATATCGTTGCAATCGCAGGTTTTGATGCTTTAGATGTTGGTGATAGTGTTGTTGACCCTGAAAATCCAATGCCGCTTGATCCTTTGCATATAGAAGAGCCTACACTTTCAGTTGTATTTGCAGTAAATGATTCTCCTTTTGCAGGGCTTGAGGGCAAATATGTAACATCAAATAAACTTGATGAGAGACTAGCCGCTGAGATGAATACAAATATTGCCATGAGATACGAAAATGCAGGCGAGGGAAAATTTAAAGTTTCAGGTCGCGGAGAATTACAAATAACAATACTTGCAGAAAATATGAGACGAGAAGGTTTTGAATTTTCACTAGGCCGCCCCGAAGTCATACTAAAAGAAGAAAATGGCGTAAAAATGGAACCTTATGAACACCTTGTTGTAGATGTTCCAGATGAATTTACAGGCGTGGTTATAGAAAAATTAGGTCGCAAAAAGGCTGAGATGGTTGCTATGAATCCAACGGGAGATGGGCAAACTAGGATAGAGTTTGAAATCCCGGCACGAGGACTTATCGGTTTTCGTGGACAATTTTTGACGGACACCAAAGGTGAGGGTGTTATGAATCACTCATTTTTAGAATTTAGAAGCTTAAGTGGTGCAGTTGAACATCGTAAAAACGGAGCTTTGATATCTATGGAAGACGGCATTGCTGTTGGGTATTCACTATTTAATCTACAAGATAGAGGTACGCTTTTCATAGGACCACAAATCAAAGTATATAAAGGCATGATTATCGGTGAACACGCAAGACCCAATGACTTGGATGTAAACCCAATCAAAGGTAAAAACCTTACAAATGTCAGAAGTAGCGGTGCTGACGAAGCTATAAAATTAGTTCCACCAAGAGATATGGGATTAGAGATAGCATTAGAATGGATTGAGAATGACGAATTAGTAGAAGTGACCCCAACAAGCATAAGAGTGAGAAAAAGACTTTTGGATGCCACAAAAAGAAAAAGAGCCGCTAGATAATAAACCAACTCTAGGGATAGTTTATCTGATTATTAACGATTAGATAAACTATCTCCAAAATTATGTCCCCTAAAAATGTTATAATGCCATTATATATTTTATAATCAATGGAGTAATAATCATGAATGGAATCAAAGCCTTAAAAATATCAGTATTAGTCGTGATTGTTGTAGCCTTGATATATACGATAGTTAGCGTATTTATGTATGGAGACAAACAAACAAGTGCGAATTATAAAAAATTTGGACAAAGCGTTGCAAGAGATAAAAAAACTTCGACAGAAGGAACTGATCCAAGTGATGTGGCAGTTGATGGAATATTGATTAATCTAAGAGGCAGTCAATACTCCTATATGAAGTCAGACATGACAATACAAATGAAGAATAAAGCAGATAAAAAAAAGCTAGAAAAAAATATGCAAAGAGTTAGAGACTTAATTCTTAGATACTCCTCTACAAAAAGTGGAAGCATTTTAGCAACCCCAAAAGGAAAAGAAGAGTATAAGAATAACTTAAAAGATATGATTAGCAATACATTTGGATACGAAGTCAAAGCTATCTATTTTAGAAATTTTGTTTTGGCACAGTAGTGTGCAAGGTTGGTTGCTAGATTAAATTTTTAAGGAAAAAATATATTATGAATATAAAAAGACGGGTAAAATTCTCATTTTTAGCTATAGTTATTTTAGTGATTATCATATCTTCGGTAAACTTGTTGGTATTTATTCAGGTGAAGGCAAATAATACAATAAAAGCTGACATAGGCGAGCTTATATCTTTGCAAGAGAATATGAATGGCATGCTCAAAGATGTGAAAAATAGCGAAAATATGAAAGAGCTAAATATCGTAAAAAAACTATTTGCAACATATGAAAGACAATTTGAACAGTTAAAAAAAAGAACAGAAAACTATAGCTCTCAAAATATACTATACTCTTTTTCAGAGAATATTCATCAAGACAAGATATTTAAAAAAAGCCTTGATATACTAATTGGTAATGAAAAAAATATAGAAGTAGCATTTGACAAGATATTTGTATTGCAACAAGAGGCCATAAATGCGCTTAAAGATATCAAGGATAATTATCATAATGAAAATACAACAAGAAAATTGATTGAAAAAAAGATTGATGAAACCAAAGATTTGTTTTTAATAAAAAATCTAGGAAAGATGGCATACCATAGCAAGGAGACTCTGTTCCAGCACAAAGATAAAAAAACGCTTGATAAATGGCTTGCTAATATCGATACTTTGCAGGCAAGATATCCGCTTATGTTGCTTGTAAAATACAGAGCAATTGCAGTACAATCAGGCAGTAATATCATAAAATTACAGAAGATTCGTCAGAAAATAGAAAAACTAAGGGGAGAAATAAGAACCGTTTTAGGCAAAAACCAAAAAATAAATATACAAATATTAGATCAACTAGATATTATATCTAAAAAATTTATAACATTTATCTATATAGTTATGACAACTTTGATATTTCTTACTATTGCCTTAATTATCATAATATCATACAAGGTAAATAAAAATGTAGGTTTATCTGTAGATGAGATCAACCAAAAAGTGCATGAAGGTTTAAGGGAAATTGAAAGCCTAAATCATGAGATAGAAGAGACACAAAAAGAGGTTGTTTTTACTATGGGTGCTATTGGTGAGAGCAGAAGCAAGGAGACAGGAAACCATGTAAAACGAGTAGCTCAGTATTCAAAGATTTTAGCACTTTACTATGGTCTTGATGAAAAAGAAGCCGATATGCTAAAACAGGCAAGTCCTATGCATGATATTGGCAAAGTGGCAATTCCAGATTCAATTTTAAACAAATTAGGTAAGCTTGACGCCAAAGAGCGAAAAGTTATGGACACACATACTAAGCTTGGATACAATATGCTAAAGCATTCAAATAGAGACTTACTTAAGGCTGCTGCCACAGTGGCATACGAACACCATGAAAAATATGATGGCAGTGGATATCCTAAGGGATTAAAGGGTAAAAATATTCATATTTATGGACGCATTACTGCTGTTGCAGATGTGTTTGATGCATTGGGGAGCGATAGATGCTATAAAAAGGCGTGGGATGATGAGAGAATCTTTGAGCTTTTTAGGAAAGAGAGAGGAAAACATTTTGATTCCAAACTAGTCGATATATTTTTTAAACATATTGATGAGTTTTTAAGAATAAGAGATGATTTTAAAGATGTTTGAAATTTTTCTGAAAAGATAAAAATATTAAAGATAAAACAGCGATAAGAGCCGCATATAAAAAGAGCTTTTCGCCGTATAAATAGCCCGCAAGCAGTGACCCTGCAAATCCACCCAATCCAAAAGATATGCCATAGTAGAATTGACTAGCTAACTTTTTGTCTTGATATGCTAAATAGAGATAGCTGATAGCAGCGGTGTGATGAAGGGCAAAGCCAAAGGCATGTAGAGATTGTGATATGTATAAAACCATAAGCGAGTTTGGAAATAGATATAACAGTATCCATCTGATTATAGTTAGAGATATGGCAAATTTGATAAGAGTCAAAAGATTTATATTTTTGAAAAGAGGGGCTTGAAAATAAAATAGAGTGATTTCGCAAATGATTGAAAATGTCCAAAGATAACTTACGGTTTGCAGTGAGATACCATGATCGGTTTCATAAATGGTAAAAAAGTTATAAAAGAATCCAAAGCTCATCTGCATAAAAAATATACTAATCCAAAACCAAAGCACTTTTTTAAATAAAAATTTTTCTTCTATAACTTTTTTTATTGTAGATATTTTATCGCTATAGGATGTGATTGAAAAACCAATCATAACTAGAATCACAACAGTTACTAAAAAATAATTTAAACCAACTGTGTAATTATTTAAATTTCGTGCTAGAATTATGCCACAAAACATAAAGCCAAGTGAGCCATATAGCCTTGATTTTCCAAATCTTTCTTTTTTTAGAAATCCAAGTGCGTATGTTTCTACAAATGGAAGCATTAATCCAAATGATACTCCTAAGAGGATATTTGGAATGATAAAATAGTAAAAATTTTGGATACTAAAGTAAAAAAGTATGGCTGATATGATTGAAAGAAACAAACCAAAATGAAATATATTTGGCGTGAGATTAATTTTTTTTAAAAAGAAAAAAGGCAATAAAAATCTCATCA
>JALUXT010000048.1 GCA_027013245.1 Campylobacteraceae bacterium | reverse complement strand
ATATCTTTCATTGGCACGACACCTTCAATGAGTTTTTGCAAGCTTCTTACTATCAACATAGTAGCGTTTTTAGTTTCGCCTGTTGCATATACTATGCTTTGGAAAAAATTTAAGTTCAGTGTAATTATTTTTCCACTCGGTGAGATTCCTACCATCTTTTTTTGCATTGTTTCACCAAACATATTTTTATAACTATTGATTTTTGGTGTTACTTTTATATTTTTGATTTGATTGTTTCTTTTGATTTTAAAAGTTATGCTATTTTTACTATGTTTGATAAAACTACTTAATTCATCCCAAGTTTTAACATTATGAGAATTAATAGCTAGGACTACATCGTTTTTTTGTAATCCACTTATCTTTGCAGGAAAATTATCGCTCAAAGAGCCAATTATTGGTGCAAACTTTGCAACTCCCATGTTTCCAATAGCCAGATATAAGAAAAAAGCCAATACAAAATTTGCAAAAGGACCAGCTAAGAGTATAAAAATTCTCTGCCAAGGTTTTTTAGTATTATAACTATCTGCATCATAACTCACTTTTGTGGGGTCTGTATCATCTTGGCCTTTCATTTGCACATAGCCACCAAGAGGTATCAAGCTTAACGCATACTCCGTCCCATTGTGATTTTTAGTAAATATTTTTTTTCCAAAACCAATACTAAAAACTTCTACTCGTACGCCAAAAAATCTAGCAATTAAAAAATGTCCAAGTTCATGAAAAAATATCAAAAATGATATAGCCAATAAAGATATAATAGTTCCCATCTATTTTTTTACCTCTTTTATATATCTTGCTATATATTCATACCCTGAATAAAGAGTCAATACAACTGCAAACCAAAGAAGAGCATTTGCATAAGGCCAATCCATCATAAGAAAACCAATCGCAAACATTTGCATGACTGTTTTTACTTTACCTGACATTGACGCCGAAACATTTAAGTTTTTGCTAGCTGCCGCCACTCTGATACCAGTTATAAAAAATTCTCTTGTGAGTATTAGGTAAATTGCCCATGGATTTGCTCTATCTATTATCATAAGCCCTAAAAATGCTGCGAGAACAAGCATCTTATCTGCTAGAGGGTCCAATATAGCTCCAAGTTCTGTTTTTTGATTCCAAGCTCGTGCGATAAAACCATCAAAAAAATCAGTCGTACTTGCAAGCACAAATAAAAGTGCAGCAAAATAATCAAGCCAAGATTTATCTATACCATAGAAAAAAGAGCTGTCTCTATTTACCAAAAATATATACATAAGAGGTGCCATAGCAATTCGTAGAAGTGCTAAAATATTTGGAAGATTATATATCATCTAAATGTTGTACCGCCATCAATCAAAAGTGTGTGTCCTGTTATCCATGATGCTTTATCTGAGCATAAAAAAAGTGCAGCACCAGCCATATCTTGAGGTTTACCCATGCGATTTAGAGGTGATAACTCAGCCGTTTTTGCTTTGACTTCTTCATAATTTGTAAAAGCTCTTAGTGCGTCAGTCTCTATAGGTCCACCACTTATGGCATTTACTCTAATTCCTAGCTCTCCAAGTTCAGTTGCAGCGTATTTTACCATAGTCTCAACTGCTGCTTTAGCAGTTCCATGACCTGCGTAATTGTCAATATGTACTAAATTTCCAGTAGAAGATAAAGAGATTATGCTTCCTCCTCCTACTTTTTCCATCCTTTTTGCTGCTTCTTGAGCACCCACTACAAAGGCATTTACGGTGGCAGTAAAGATATTATTGATTCCTTTTGGTTTTAATCTCATAAATTTTGCATATCCACCAACAACTGCGCGACCAGAGATAATGGCATTTGAAATGAAAAAATCAACTCTATCAAAATCTTCATCTATTCTTTTAAAAAGATCTTTATATGTTAAAGGCTCTAAAATATTCAAAGAATATGCTTTAGCTTTTATACCATATGTTGTTTCCAGCTCTTTTACTTGCTCTTTTGCTAACTCTTCATTTGAGTTATATGTAAAAGCAATATTTGCGCCATTAGAAGCGAATTCATGCACAATCGCCTTTCCAATTCCCCTTGTTCCTCCACTTATAACAAGTGTTCTTCCCTCTATATCAGATAATTTCATCTACAAACCTTGTATCGTATATTTTTTTATAACTTCTTCTATCTTCTTCATATGTTCACTACTAGGCGCGGTTAAAGGCAATCTATACTCTAGCGTATCCAAAAGTCCAGCGATATACATGGCTGCTTTTATTGGTATAGGATTACTTTCGCAAAACAGTATTTTATTCATCTCATAAAGAGCATCATTTATAGCTTTAGCTCCATGAAAATCTCCCTCTAATGCAAGATGAGTTAATTTTGCAGTTTGGTCAGGCAATAAATTTGAAGTAACAGATATAACGCCACTACCACCATTTGAAAGAATAGGGTAATTGATAGCATCATCTCCACTTACTACAGTTAGATTTGGCTCATGTGCCAATAAATCAACACATCTCTCGATTGAACCAGTTGCCTCTTTTATACCATATATATTTTCACAATCATTAAACAATCTATAAACAGTCTCGGGCAACAAATCACACGCGGTTCTTCCTGGAACATTATAAAGCAACACTGGAATCTCTATGCTATTTGCTAAAGCTTTATAGTGTTGATATAGTCCCTCTTGCATAGGTTTATTATAGTATGGAGTAACAGAAAGTATGCCATCAGCTCCATGTTTTTGTGCAAATTTTGCTAAATCTACTGCTTCATGTGTAGCGTTACTTCCGGCTCCAGCTATAACTTTAGCACTCGTGCCTTTACATGTATCGACTGCAATCTCGATACATCTTTTATGCTCTTCATGGTTTAAAGTAGCACTCTCGCCTGTTGTTCCTACTGGTACCACTACATCT
>JALUXT010000047.1 GCA_027013245.1 Campylobacteraceae bacterium | reverse complement strand
CCTGCTATCATCGTTATCTTAGTTTTGTTTTTAAGTATATTGTTTGGCTTACACAAAAAAAGCAAAATCATCAATAGTAAAATTTTGATTTTAAGTGACTCTATAGGTTTAATTTCTTTTTCAATTTCGGGAGCATTAGTAGGCCTACATGTAGGCTTTAGTATGTTTGGTGTTGCTTTGCTAGCAATCATCACAGCAACTGGCGGTGGTGTCATGAGAGATATTTTACTAAATAAAATTCCTCTTCTTCTAACAAGCGAGCTATATGGAACTATCTCTTTGCTAATCGGAATTATTTTATATGAACTTGAATTATATGAGCAAATAAATATTTATACCATAAGTGCGCTCTTTGCTTTTGGTTTGATGTTTAGACTTCTTGCATATTATAAAAAATGGCATCTCCCACATCTAAATACTTAGCTAATTTTAGATATAATATAGCAATAAAATATATAAGGATATCAACATGTATGAAAAAATGGATAAAGATTTTGTACTAAATACTTATGCTAGAAACTATGTTAATTTTAAACAAGGCATCAATGCAACTTTGTATGACGACAAAGGCAAAGATTATATAGATTTTACTAGTGGGATAGGTGTTGTGAGCGTAGGTCATGGCAACGCTAGGATGGCAAATGCCATATGCGAACAAGCTAGAAACCTTATACATACTTCAAACTTATATTTGATAGAGCCTCAAGCCAAATTAGCTAAAAAAATTGTTCAATTAAGCGGTTTCGATATGGCTGTATTTTTCGCAAATTCTGGGGCAGAAGCAAATGAAGGAGCCATAAAGATAGCTAGAAAATATGGTGAACGAAAATTTGAAAATAAAAAATATAAAATTATAACTTTAGAAAACTCATTTCATGGAAGAACAATCACAACAGTAAAGGCAACAGGACAGAAAAGTTTTCATAAGTCTGATTTTAGCCCATATCCAGATGGATTTTCATTTGATAAAAATATAAAAACAATCTATGACTCTATAGATGATGAAACTATTGCTGTTATGATTGAGTTGGTGCAAGGCGAGGGCGGAGTTCAGCCAATCGATAAAAAAGAAGTCCAAGATTTGGCAAAATACTTAAAAGAAAGAGGACTTTTACTTATAGTCGATGAAGTTCAAACTGGTGTCTATAGAAGTGGAGAATTTTTAGCCACAAATCTGTATGAGATAGAGCCGGATATCATCACTCTAGCCAAGGGATTAGCAGGGGGAGTGCCTATAGGCGCAGTTTTAACAAGGCATAAAGACATATTTGAACCAGGTGATCATGGAAGCACTTTTGGAGGTAATTTTTTAAGTACAAGAGCTGGATTAGAGGTGCTAGACATACTCGAAAGCTATAAAAACAGTGGTTTGCTTGATGAAACCTTTTTGTTTTTTGAAGAAAATCTATCTGATATATGTTCAAGATATCCAAATATCTTTAACAAGCAAGTTGGACTAGGTTTAATGCGAGGTTTGAGATGCAAAGATGCACAAGTTTTATCGGACGCTATAAAAACGTGCTTTGATGAGGGCTTGCTTGTTCTAAAAGCTGGACAAAACACTCTTCGTGTATTGCCACCGCTGACAATAAGTAAAGATGAGATAAAAGAAGGATTTAAGAGGATGAAAAATGCATTTTACAAAATCTCTTAGCTTTTGCCTATTATTATCGTACTCCACACTGTTTGCCACACAGAGCAATCTACTTTCAAATTTGAAAAAAGAGATTATAAAAAATGATCAGCAAAAAAATGAGCTAAATAGTGATAATCTAGAAAAAAGTTGGATAAACAGCATCGATGGAAAATTTACTTACAGTAAAAATTATTCGATAAATCACAAGTATGAAACGACAAATACTCTTTCTATAATTATCAATCAACCCATATTTAAAAGTGGTGGGATTTATTATGCTATCAAATACGCAAATGCTGATAGAAAATTTTTAAGAATTGTAAATAAAAATAGTGAACAATTGCAAATAAAAACAACTTTATCATCTTTATATAATATCAAAAAGATAGATTTGCAGCTTCAAAAACAAAAACTTTTGATAAAAAATGCAAAGATAGATATACTCAGAAAAGAGGAGCAATACAAAAGTGGCTTCTTGGACAGCAGTTACTTAAATCAATCCATACTCTCTAAAAATTCTCTCGAAAGAGGGTTACTAGACATGAAATCAAGTAGATTTGACCTTATTAAAACATTTAAGTCGTATAGCGATATGAATATTAAAAATATTAAACTTCCTATCTTTTCTCTTATAGACGAATCAAAGTTTTTGAAAAAATCACTAGCAATTTCCCAAAAAAATAGTGAAATAATCAAAAATAACTACCTTAGAAAAATGACAAAATCAAACTACTTGCCTACAGTATCTTTCAATGCTGGATATTATAATATAAGAGATTTTGGTAGAAAGAAGTATACAAATTTTGGCTTGACTTTTAGCGTTCCCCTCATAGATATAAATAAAAACAGGACTATCCAAATAAAAAAATTGGAATATCTAAAATCAAAACTTCAATTAAGTGACACAAAAAGAGCACAAAAAGAAAATTATGATAGCGTTGTAAATAAGATATTACTGCTAAAAGAAAAAATAAAACTTACAAATAGAGATTTGAAGCTTTATGATTCACTTTTGAGTTCAACCAAAGATTCTTTTGAAGCTGGAGAAAAAACTATCTATGATGTGCAGACTCTTGAGAATTCTAAAAAAACTATGAACTTAGATACAAAAATTTTCAACTTAGATATACAGCTATCTTTACTAGAATTATATGCGCAGATGAACGGTGAAATTTAGTCAATACATGAGCGATTGGCTCTATGGAGACCAAGGCTATTATAAAATTCACAGAGATATAGGCAAGAAAGGTGACTTTTATACGGCTGTAAGTAGTAGTATGTTCTTTGGAGGATGCATCGCCAAAAG
>JALUXT010000046.1 GCA_027013245.1 Campylobacteraceae bacterium | reverse complement strand
TTTTGAAAATAGAGAAAAAACACATAATAAATCATTACACATGGGTATGCTTTCTGCTTCCGCTCCAAGCATACCAGTGAACTCGGTTGCTAGAACACAAAGGAATAAAATTGAGCAACATAAACCAATGGAACGCAGACAAATATAAAAAACATGCTGATTTTGTGTCAAATTTAGCTTTTCCTCTCTTAGAGCTTTTAGATCCTCAAGAAAATGAAAGAATTTTAGACTTGGGTTGTGGAGATGGTACGCTTGCTGTGGAAATTGAAAAATTTAATGCTAAAGTTATAGCTGTAGATTTAAGCGAAGACATGGTGCGAAAAACAAGAGAAAAAGGTATCGAAGCTTTTGTGATGAGTGCTGCTGAATTAACATTTGAAGATGAATTTGATGCAGTATTTTCAAATGCAGTGTTGCATTGGGTAAAAGAAGATGAAAAATCAATAAAGAAAATTTTTAAATCCTTAAAAGCTAAAGGACGCTTTATCGCGGAATTTGGAGGTTATGGAAATATAAAATTTTTAACAGATGCCATGGAAGAAGTTTTCAAAAAACATCCAGAATTTGGAAATTTCGATAACCCTTGGAACTTTCCAAAAGAGAGTGATTATAAACAATTGTTGGAGAATAACGGTTTTAAAGTAGAATATATCGAACTTATTCCAAGGCCAACTAAAGTTGATGGTATTTTAAATTGGTTAGATATATTTGCAAATGGAATAGTCTCACATCTAACCCAAAAGCAACAAGTTCAATTTAAAAAAGAAGTAAGAGAGATTTTAAAACCAAAAATTTACTCCCAAAAAGATGGCTGGATTGCTGATTATGTGAGGTTAAGATTAAGAGCTTATAAAGCAATTTAATAATAAATACACTCATTTATATAACATTAATTATAATTTAGCTATACTTCTGTCAATGAAAGATGATTATAGTTACATCTTTAGACTGCTTTATATTGATGACTCCTTGTTAACAGTAAAATTCACCTAAAAGTAAAACTTATTATTAGATTTTCAAACACTTTAGCGATATTGTGTATCAAACAAAAAGGATTCTCAATGGCAGAATTATTAAATGGAACAGTAAAATGGTTCAACAGCGACAAAGGTTTCGGATTTATTGAACAAGAAGATGGTGGTAAAGATGTATTCGTACATTTTCGTCAAATCAACAATGACGGTTACGATCGTGCTACACTAAACGAAGGTCAAAAAGTTACTTTCTCAATCGGCGAAGGTCAAAAAGGCCCACAAGCTGAAAATGTTACAGGTCTGTAACCTCTAAATATTGAGCAGATTTTATTCTGCTCAATACTCTTCAAAAAAAACTTTCTCAATTTCTATAAACTAAAATTTTAACCAATATATCCTTTCAGCACCTCTACATGTAAAATTCAAACCCTGACCCTTTTTGGCTTCATTGTTATTTGACATATTATCTTTTTGGTGGTATAGTATATTTTAAATATAATAAAAGGATTTTACCATGGTTAAAAAACTATTTTTTGCACTTGTGACAATGTTTGTTGTTATAACATTTTTAAATGCCAAGGGGCAAGGCAAATTAACAGGCGGACAACATTTTAAGACACCTGAGTGGTTTAAGATGAGTTTTTTAGATATCACAGAAGATGCCAAAGAAGCACAAAGCAAGGGCAAGCACCTTATGGTATTTTTGGATTTGGATGGGTGCCCTTATTGTGCAAAGATGATGAAAGAAAGCTTTATTGCTAAAAATAAAACAAGTGATTTTATAAAAAAGCATTTTGATGTTATCAAGACAAATATTAGGGGAGTAAGAGAGATTACATGGGACGACAATACTGTCTTTAGCGAAAAAGAGTTTGCAAAAAAGATGAAAGTCTATTTTACTCCAACTATAATATTCTTTGATGGAGATAAAAACATAGTTGCAAAGGTTGATGGCTACAGATCAAAAGAAAATTTTAGATATATTTTAGATTATGTTAATGGAAAATATTATAAAAAGATGCAGCTTGCACAATTTGTTGAGAAGAAGAAAAATAAAACTCTATATAAACTAACACCAAATAAACTGTTCGCACATATAACTGACTTATCAAGCATTTCCACTCCCTTGGCTGTGATTTTAGAAGATGGAAGTTGCACACAGTGTGACTACTTGCATAATGTTACCTTTAAAAATAAAAATGTGAAAAAAGAGTTGAAAAAGTTCACAGTTGTTAGGTTGGATGCTTCGTCAGATAAGCCCATTGTGGATGTTAATGGTGATAAAATTACCCCAAAAGAGTTAGCGATGAAAATGCATATCACATATAGGCCAGCTATATTACTTTATGACAATAAAAAATTGATATTACGCATAGATGCTCTTTTGTATAGTTATCATTTAAAAGAAAGGCTTCGGTTTGTGAGTGGGAAATACTATAAAGAATATGCTAGTTACCACAAATACTCCCGTAAGAGAGAAAAAGAACTTTTGAAAAGTGGAGTAAACATAGACCTTTCTAAATAAGCTCACAAGAACCACAGCAGGTGCAAAAACTGCATCTGCTTTAGGAGTTATATTTATCTTTTTACGGACACCATCTTAACATAAATCGAAAGCGAGACCAATAGTACTGAAACGCCGATGATAAGGTATATGGCTGAGAGCATATTTCCAGGGTCGGTTATAGCAAATTTAAATACTAGCATTAGTGCTTCTATGGCAAGAGCTATAACGATTGAGCCTAGAAATCTAACCATAGTTTTGTGTATATCATGAGCCTCGCCTTTTTTACTTTTTCCCAAGACTTCTTCTTCAAATATAGTTTTAACCAAGTCAAATATTGCCAAGGAAAGAGTTAGCAAAATAGTTGATTTAAACATCATATCGATATCTCTTATGGCCGTAAAGAAACTATGACTTAAAAGGTTTGCCACACTGTTAAAAAACAGTAAAAAAGCGATAGCAAATAGAGCAAAAGAAAACATTCCATATGTAATTTTAGTGAAATTACCAAAGACGGATTGCATCGAAGACGGCTGTGCTATTTTAATGATATCTTTAAGCGATATATCAATGCATGCTACATATTTTAATTTATTTTTACTGTTATATATGGGGTAAGAAGCCGTAACGGTCAGCTCGTTTGTGAGCATAGATGGGTATGGGTCAGAAAGTACACATCTCTTTTCATTTACACAGCGATAGAAATAAGATTTACTACTTCTGTTTTCCTCGATTCCACCTTCATAGTTGTTTTTATTTGTGATATTGTCTGTGACTTGAACACCTTTGTCATCTAGCAGATATAGTGCTTCAAAGTCATCTACTTCATTTACTATCTTATCTAAGGATTTTTTTATTTCCAAAAGGTTAGGATTTGGCAAATGAGAGGGAATATTCCTGCTAAAAAGATAACAGATGTATGCTCTAGCTCTTGTTCTTGATTCTGCAAATTGCTGAACTTCTTGAATAATCATTTTATATACCTCTTAGTTTTAAACTTAACAATCCAAAATACTCATGGAGTGCTAAATAGCTATTTTTAAATGCACCTATATTTGGAAGATAATCCCAAAGCATAGAAGGCCTGTGAGAGATTTTAAAGTCTGTTGCGGCTGGAACCACATCAAATCCAAAATACTCATACAACAATATAGAGCGTTTCATATGATATGCTGATGTGACTAGATAGATGGTTGGTTTTGCTATTCCTAAGGTTTTAAACTTCTCTTTTGAATATTTTGCATTTTCATATGTACTGAGACTTTTTGCCTCTACATGTAAGGAGAATTTTCCTAAAATTATCTTGCTAGATGTTGGCATAGCAACATTAAAGCTGCTGCTGATTTCTTTCATGCTATCCATAAAAGAGTCTGCTTCACTATGTTTTTTATTAAGTCCACCACCAGTAAAAAGAACAGGTAATTTATTTAATTTTGCCAACATGACCCCGTACATCGCTCTTTTGTACGCATCATTTCCTAATGGTAAATTCAAACTTCCAGGTATATCTCCACCACCTAAAATGACAACAGCGATAGGCTTCTTGTTTGTATGAATATTTTGATTAAAAGGATTCTCTAAAGGGCTTAGCAAAAAATTTGCTACAAAAGAATTACTAAAAAGATAAAAGGCGAATGCAAAAAATAGAAATAAAACTCTAAACTTTTTTGCATAAAATGAAGCCATAAAAAGCATGATGATAAATATACCAGGAGGCAATACCAAATATGTAAAAAGTTTTGAAAGGATGTAAAATATACTCAAGCTTTATACCATGATTGCTTTTTTCTCGCCTTCTTTTAGCTCGCCTATAACATAACCATCACTATTTTCTAATATATAATCTACATTCTCAGGATTGAGCACCAAAATCATACCAATTCCCATATTGAAAGTTCTGTACATTTCTAGCTCATCCACATGTTTGCTCATCAAATCATATATAGGTAAAGTTTTGATTTTATCCTTATACACTATGGCTTGCAGATTTTTTGGCAATACTCTTGGAAGGTTTTCGATGATTCCTCCACCTGTTATGTGAGCTAATGCGTTAATCTTGTGTTTGAGTTTTTTAAATGTTTTTACATATATTCGGGTTGGCTCTAAAAGTATATCTATCAGGGGTTTGCCATCGATTAAAGTATCAAACTTATAATCTAACTTTTCAAAAAACAGTTTTCTAACAAGTGAGTAACCGTTTGAATGTATGCCTGAGCTAGGGAGTGCTACCAAGATGTTACCAGCTCTTACATGTGCGAGTCTATCCATCTCATCTTTCTCGGCAATTCCCACTGAAAATCCAGCCAAATCAAAATCTTTTGGAGCGTACATTCCTGGCATCTCAGCTGTTTCTCCGCCTATCAGTGAACATTGCGATTGGCGACATCCCTCGGCGATTCCGCTGACGACCGCGGTTGATTCGCTAATGTCTAGTTTACTTGTTGCATAATAATCCAAAAAGAAAAGCGGTGTTCCAAAGTTACAGATGAGGTCATTTACACACATGGCAACTAAATCTATACCCACAGTATCAAATTTACCTGAATCAATAGCAAGTTTTAATTTTGTCCCAACGCCATCAGTTGCTCCAAGTATCACAGGTTTTTTGTATCCGCTAGGCAATTCATAAGCTCCAGCAAATGAGCCGATTCCGCCCAATACATTTGAATCAAATGTTGATTTAACTAGTGGTTTTATATTTTCTACAAACTGTGCACCGGCATCTATATCAACTCCGGCATCTTTATAGCTTACACTGCCCATCTATTCCCTTTTTGTAAAGTACTCAGCATCTATTATAGCTTTGTACTTAGATTTTTATAGGATTTTAGCAAAATATATGTTAAAATCACTATAAGGATGTAAGATGATTGTACTAACCGGCTCGATTGCAACTGGAAAAAGCTCAGTATGTAGGCAACTTGAAGTTAATGGTTATGCTATAATAGATGCTGATAAAATTGCAAAAGAGTTGATAGATGCTAAAGTCATAGAAAAACTTTTTGGATTAAATTTTATAAAAAATGAAAAAGTAGATAGAAAAGCTTTAGGGGATTTGGTTTTTAGTAACCCAAAAAAGAGAGAAAAATTAAATAGATATATTCATCCTCTTATACGAGAAAAAATATATCAAGAAGTTAAAAAGATGGAAGACAACCATATGAAATATGTGGTAGATATCCCACTATATTTTGAAAGTGGGCACTATGACGGAAGTGTGGTTGGGGTTGTTTATTGTCCAAAAAAAGAGCAGATAAGAAGATTGATGTTAAGAGATGGCATTAGTGAAGTTGATGCTATAAAAAGAGTTGATTCACAGATAGATATAGAAGAAAAAAAGGCAAATGCCGATTTCGTGATAGACAACTCAAAAGATGGTAAATATTTGGAAATGCAGAGTAAAAAATTTATGGAGTATTTAAGTGAAAATTTCAAAATATAATGCAAGTGGAAATGATTTTGTCATATTTCATACTTTTAAAGAAAAAGATAGAAGCACTCTAGCCGTGCAACTTTGCGACCGCCAAAAAGGCGTGGGAGCTGATGGTTTAATAGTGCTTTTACCAAACGACAAATATGACTTTAAGTGGCAATTTTACAACAATGATGGAAGTGAGGCTGCCATGTGTGGAAATGGCACAAGAGCTTGCGCGCATTATGCCAATAAAAATGGACTAGCATCAGAAAAGATGAGTTTTTTGACAGGATTTGGAGTTATTTCATCTTTCGTGCAAGGCGACATAGTTGAAACATTATTGGGCGAGACAATAAAATTAAGCGAACCTTTTGAAGAGGCTGGCAAACTTTGGTATTTTTACGACACAGGCGTTCCTCATCTAGTCACTTTTGTGGATAAATTAGATAATTTTGATTTGAAATTAGCATCTAATATGAGACAAAAATACAATGCAAATGTTAACTTTGCATCTATCAAAAAAGAGGCTTTACATGTAAGGACTTATGAAAGAGGTGTCGAAGCAGAAACTCTAGCTTGTGGCACTGGTATGGCGGCTTGCTTTTATAGTGCAAACAAAAGTAACCAGCTAGGTAATTTTACAAAAGTTTATCCAACGAGTGGCGAAGAACTTGAACTTAGAATAGAAAATAATAATTTATATTTTAAAGGGCAAGTTTCAAAAGTTTTTGATGCGGTGATTGATATTGATTAAGATTTTGATCTTATCTTTATTTATTATAAATGCTTTTGGGTCGGGGTTTCCTTATTATTATTATGATATTAACAATGTAAAAAAGCAAAAAAAAGAGTTTATGAGAATCTTGCTTCCACTTGTGAATAGAAGCAACAAAAAGATAGAAAAAGAGAGAGAATTTGTAAAAAACTTCTTTAAAATAGCAGAAAAAAATGATTTTCGTGGCCTTAATGTGGATAATCTTAAGAATTTAATAAGACTATATCACAAGTATAAAATCAAACAATTATTTGATAAAAAACAATATCTAAAAAGAATTGATACAGTCCCGGCTTCCCTAGCTCTAGCTCAAGCTGCCATAGAAAGCGGTTGGGGAAAGAGTAGATTTGTTTTAGAAGCAAATAATATATTTGGACATTGGACATACACCGGAAAGGGTTTAGTCCCTACAAATAGAGATGCTGGAAAAACACACATGATAAGGATTTTTAATTCTCTTCAAAGTTCTGTAAATGCATACACGCTAAATCTAAACCGAAATAGGGCATATAGAGATTTTAGAAACAGAAGAAAAAAAGCCCATGATGAAAAGAAAGTCTATAATGGCTTAATGGCATCAAAAGCTATGATAAATTATTCGGCACTTAGAGAAAAATATATAAAGATTTTAAATAGTGTTATTAAGAGAAATAATTTGCTATACTATGATAATCTTTAAAAGGGTCAGGGTTTGAATTGTGAATTTATTTAAATTCACAATTCAAACCCTGACCCTTTTTTAGAGACCCGCTGCTTTTATGGCTTCTGCTTGGTAGTGTGCTATTAGAAGGTCTATGATTTCATCATATAGACCACCTTCCATGATAGCATCAAGTCTGTATAGAGTCAATCCTATCCTATGGTCAGTTATACGATTTTGTGGGTAATTGTAAGTTCGGATTCTTGCACTTCTATCACCTGAACCTACTTGTAATTTTCTTTTTTCGCTCTCTTCGTCGTTTTGCTCTTGCATCTGCAAATCATAAAGTCTTGCTTTTAAGATTTTCATGGCTGATGCTTTATTTTTATGTTGGCTTTTACCATCTTGATTTGTTACGACCAAACCACTTGGTAGGTGAGTTATTCTTACAGCACTATCAGTTGTATTTACTGATTGTCCGCCATTTCCAGATGATCTCATAACATCGATTTTTAAATCATTTGGGTTGATGTCGATTTCAACATCATCTACTTCTGGCATCACTGCCACTGTTACGGCTGAAGTATGAACTCTGCCTTGAGATTCTGTTTTTGGAACCCTTTGAACCCTATGAACTCCACCTTCAAATTTTAGTTTTGAATATACACTATCACCTTTTATAAGAGCAACTATCTCTTTGTATCCGTCCATAATGCCTTCATTAGAGTTGACAATTTCGACTTTCCAGCCTCTAAGCTCTGCATATCTTAGGTAAGATTTAAAAAGATCAGCTACAAATATAGCGGCTTCATCACCACCTGTTCCAGCCCTGATTTCTAAAAATATATTTTTATCATCATTTGGGTCTGTCGGTAAAAGTATGACTTTAATGTCTTCTTCTAATGTTATTTTGAGAGGTTCTAGCTCTTTTAACTCTTCTTTTGCAAGCTCACCTAACTCTTGGTCATCTAGTAAAGCTTTGTTTTCTTCTATAGATTCAATAGTTTGGATGTACTCATCTGCTTTTTCTTTGATAGCTTGGAGATGAGATTGCTCTTTTGAAAGCTTAGTCATCTTTGCGATATCGCTAGCGATATCTGGTTCGCTAAGAAGTTTGCTTAACTCATCGTATCTATCTAAAAATGGTTGAAGTTTGTTTTCGAGCAATTTTTAAACCTAAACTAGGTGAACGCTTACGCGTCACCATTTAGTGTGTTTACTAATTTTGCAAGTCTGCTTACTCTTCTTGCAGCTGTATTTGATTTTAAAATACCTTTGCTTACATATGAGTGAAAGTTTTGATTTACATCTTTTAGTGCTTTTGCTGCTGCTTCTTTATCGCCTGCATCTACTGATTCTCTAAGAGCTCTTGTAAGATTTTTAATTCTTGTTTTATAAAATCTATTTCTTAGAGTTTTCTTTTTTGTCTGTCTGATTCTTTTTTCTGCTGATTTGTGATCTGCCATTTTGTAGCCTTTTGTTTTATTTTTAAGAGATGGATTATACACAAAGAAAGATTAAACTAAACTTATTTTAAGAAATATTTTAGAAATAATTCTATGCGTAAAGAGAATAATAACATAAAATAAGATATAATCCGCTTTAGCATAAAAATTGCAAGATTCCTTCTCGCCAAGGGCGTAGCTTTAGTCGCGAGGAATTTAACAATAAAATTAGATTCACTCTCGCCAAGGGCGTAGCTTTAGTCGCGAGGAATTTAACAATAAAATTAGATTCACTCTCGCCAAGGGCGTAGCTTTAGTCGCGAGGAATTTAACAATAAAATTAGATTCACTCTCGCCAAGGGCGTAGCTTTAGTCGCGAGGAATTTAACTTGGGCTTTGCCCAATTTAAAGGGGACATAAAATGAAACAACTATTTGGAACAGATGGAGTTAGAGGGAGAGCCGGCAAAAAATTAAATGCAGTGACTGCTATGCGTCTAGCGATGGCTGCTGGAATTTACTTTAGAAAAAACTCAATTACAAATAAATTTTTAATAGGAAAAGACACAAGAAGAAGTGGTTATATGATAGAAAATGCCATAGTTTCAGGTCTAACTGCTGTTGGTTATGATGTAAGGCAAATCGGACCAATGCCAACTCCTGCCATCTCTTTTTTAACTGAAGACATGAGATGTGATGCGGGTATCATGATAAGTGCGTCGCATAATCCATATTTTGATAATGGAATAAAGTTTTTTGATTCGTTTGGAAATAAACTGGATATTGAGGCAGAGGCTGAAATAGAAAAAATATATAACAATGATGAACTTATCGAGGAAAATCAAAAAACTGAATTTGATATAGGAAGGTCCAAAAGAGTTGATGATGTAATCGGAAGATATATCGTTCATATAAAAAATTCATTTCCAAAAGAGTTGACCTTAAAAGGAATCAGAGTAGTTCTCGATACTGCTAACGGAGCTGCTTATAAAGTCGCCCCTACAATCTTCTCAGAGTTAGGCGCAGATGTTGTTATCATCAATAACACGCCAAATGGAAGTAACATAAATTTAAATTGTGGAGCAATGCATCCTGAGTTATTAGGTGAAAATGTTAGAAAATTAAGGGCAGATGTTGGTTTTGCTTTTGATGGAGATGCAGATAGATTGGTGGTTGTTGATGAAAATGGCGACAGAATAGATGGCGATAAATTACTCGGAAAATTGGCAGTCTATCTAAATACACAAAACAGACTCAAGGGCTGCACCATGTGTGCTACAGTTATGAGTAATAAATCGCTAGAGGATTATTTAAATGAAAATGAAATATCCTTGCTTAGATCCAATGTAGGTGATAAATATGTTTTGGATATCCTAAATCAAAAAGATTTGAATTTTGGCGGAGAGCAAAGCGGTCACATTATACTCTCAGATTATGTAAAAACTGGTGATGCTCTCATCTCTTCTTTGGCGGTTATGGCTTGCTTTTTAAGTGAAAAAAAGCCCATCAGCGAACTCTTTAATCCATTTGATTTGTATCCGCAATTTCAAAAGAATTTAGCAGTTTCAAACAAAGTCCCACTAGATAAGATTGACGGTTTTCCGCCATTGGTTGAAAAAATAGAAAAAGAAGGCATAAGAGTTCTTATCAGGTACTCTGGAACTGAGAATTTGCTTAGAATTTTACTCGAGGGCAAAGATGAAAAAACACTTGAAAATTATATGTCTGAAGTTTATACTTTCTTAAAAAAAGCATTAAATGATTAAAAGTTTCTCGTCTTTTATTTTAATCGCAATCGGTGTATTTTTGATAGACCAAAATCTAAAATCTCTGTTTTTAAATGGATTTAGATGGAATGGTGAATATATATCTTTGATTTTAATATTCAATAAAGGCGTAGCATTTTCAATGCTGGCATTTTTACAAGAATATTTGAAATACATACAACTTATCATTTTTATGATGATTAGCATATATTTGGTGTATGAAAAAGATATCTTTTTAAAATATTCACTGCCTATTGGTATCTTGTATGGTGCTGGAATTGGTAATTTACACGATAGATTTGTGTATGGTGGCGTAGTTGATTATATATATTGGCACAAATGGTTTGATTTTGCAGTTTTTAATTTTGCTGATGTGATGATTGACTTTGCTGTTGTTTGGATTATATTTGTGTCTTATAGGAAAAAGCAAAATGATTAAAATAGGGATAATTGGAATAGGTGGAGTTGGAGGATATATTGGTGCTAAACTTGCACAAAAAAGGTTAGCCCAAGTCACTTTTTTTGCAAGAGGAGAGCATTTTAGAGCTATAAAAAAAGATGGTTTGAGAATCATAGATGCAGATGAAGAGTTTACAATAAAGTCAAAAAATCTAATCGATACAGATAACGATAATAGTGATGAAATCTTTGATATTGTATTTGTTTGTGTGAAAAGTTATAGTTTTGAAAAGATAGCTCCAATAGTAAGCTTACATGTAAACAAAAATAGTCTAATCATCCCACTCTCAAATGGTGTTAATCATAAAGTAGAGTTAAATAAACTCATAAGCAAAGGGACAGTTTTAGATGGCTGCGTTTATGTGCTTTCAAACATAAAAGAGTATGGTGTGATTGAAAAAAAAGCTTCTGTATTTTATCTTGTTTTTGGAGATTATAAAAACAGATTTCAACCTAAACTTCAACAATTAGCCGACATACTAAATCAAAGTGATTTAAAATCAAAATTAAGTCGACATATAGAGTTTGATTGTTGGGTTAAATATCTTTTGATTTCTTCATTTGCTACCATGACTTCATATTATGATAAGCCATTAGGCTATATAGCAAAAGAAAAGATGAGCGAGTTAAAAGAGACGCTAGATGAGATAAAATCTGTTGCAAATGCAATGGGTGTAGATATCACAGAAAAAGAGATAGCAAAAACTATAAAACAGATACAAAATGTTCCATATGATTCAAAAACATCAATGCAAATAGATTTTGAAAATTCACACAAAACTGAACTTGAATCACTCACAGGATATATCGTAAAAAATGCAAAGAGTTTAGGTTTGGAAGTAAAAAATATGAAAAAAATGTATGAAAAACTCTCTAATATCCCTCTTTAAGCATATTTTATGGCATTTTTAAGTAATATCTTTGCCTAAGATTATGGTCGCGTAGCTCAGTTGGTAGAGCACTACCTTGACATGGTAGTGGTCGTTGGTTCAAGTCCAATCGTGGCCACCATATTTCGTTCTCTCAAAGTCAGAGAGTTCACAAAAGGAAAACAATGCAAAACGAAGTCATAGCCTATAGAGATGGCGAGACACTTCTAGACACACAAACTGCTGCTTCACAAGATTTTAGTGATTTCCAAAAAGTTTTATTTGACAATTCTGATGATGCACTTGAAGTCATAAGACATTCAACGGCACATATGATGGCACAAGCTATCAAAGAGTTGTATCCAGATGCTAAATTTTTTGTAGGGCCAGTTATCGAAGACGGTTTTTATTATGACTTTAGAGTTGATGAAAAGATTAGTGATAGTGATTTAAAGACAATAGAAAAAAAGATGCAAGAAATTGCAAAAAGAAAACTTCCGATTGTAAAAACTTGTACGACAAAAAAAGAAGCTGTTGTGCATTTTGGAGATGATGATTTAAAACAAGAAGTTTTTTTAAGAATCCCAGATGGAGAAGTATCTACTTATAAGCAAGGCGATTTTGAAGATTTATGTCGAGGTCCACATGTGCCAAATACGAGATATCTAAGATTTTTTAAACTCATAAGAGTAGCTGGTGCATATCTTGGTGGCGATGAAAAAAGAGAGATGCTCACAAGAATATACGGTACAGCTTTCGCGGACAAAAAGAGCCTTATGGAATATAGCAAGATGATAGAAGAGGCTAAAAAAAGAGACCACCGAAAAATTGGAAAAGAGTTAAAGCTTTTTACATTTGACGATGAAGTAGGGGCTGGTCTTCCTATCTGGTTACCAAATGGTGCAAGATTAAGAAGCAGGCTTGAACATCTTTTGTTTAAAGCACACAGATTAAGAGGATATGAGCCAGTAAGAGGACCTGAAATCTTGAAAAGTGATGCTTGGAAAGTAAGCGGGCATTATGATAATTATGGTGAAAATATGTATTTTACCGTTATTGATGATGCAGAGTATGGTATAAAACCTATGAATTGTCTTGGACACATAAAAGTTTATCAAGATGAGGTTAGAAGCTATAGAGATCTACCTTTAAAGTTTTTTGAATATGGCGTTGTTCATAGACATGAGATGAGCGGTGTATTGCATGGCCTTTTCAGAGTTCGTGAATTTACACAAGATGATGCACATATTTTTTGTACACCTGAGCAAATAAAAGAGAATGTTTTAGAAATACTAGATTTCGTCGATACTATTATGAGTGCTTTTGGGTTTGAATATGAGATGGAAATCTCAACAAAGCCAGAA
Organism: Campylobacteraceae bacterium; assembly: GCA_027013245.1. Taxonomy (GTDB): domain Bacteria; phylum Campylobacterota; class Campylobacteria; order Campylobacterales; family Sulfurospirillaceae; genus JAADIZ01. The sequence continues at coordinate 2,822 of JALUXT010000046.1, read as the reverse complement.
AAAGCCATAGGTGACGATGCATACTGGGAAGCTGCTACAAAAGGCTTAAAAGATGCGTTGGATGGCAATGGTATAAAATACGGCATAGACGAGGGTGGTGGTGCATTTTATGGCCCTAAGATAGATATAAAAATCACAGATGCATTGAAGCGAAAATGGCAGTGCGGAACTATACAAGTAGATTTTAACTTGCCTGAAAGATTTGATCTTTCATATGTGGATGCAAATAATGAGCACAAAAGACCTGTTATGCTTCATCGTGCGATATTGGGCTCCTTTGAGAGATTTATTGGTATTTTGATAGAGCATACAGCGGGTGAGTTGCCGTTTTTTATAGCTCCTACCCAAGCTGTTATCGTTCCTATATCTGATGCTCACCATGTATATGCAAAAAAATTACACGAGATTTTATTGGATGAGGGGATAGATACAGAAATTTCAGCTAAAAATGAGAGTTTAAATAAGAGAATAAGAAATGCTGAAAAGATGAAAGTTCCGATGATTTTAGTTGTAGGCGATGAAGAAGTTGAAAAAAATAGCGTTGCCTTAAGGGATAGAAGAGAAAGAATACAGTACAATCTTAGTATTGACGAATTAAAAACAAAAATGAAGGAGAAACTTAGTGAGGTACACTTTTGAGTAAAAGCAAAGAAGTAATGCTCAATGACGACATAAGAGCAAGCGAAGTTAGGTGTTTAGGTGATGATGGTACGCAATATGGTGTCATTTCTAGAAATAAAGCCCTAGCGACCGCTGAAGGCTTAGGCTTAGATTTGGTTTTGATTGCCCCTGATGCTAAACCACCAGTTTGTAAGATTATGGACTACGGTAAATTTAGATATCAGCAGGTTAAGAAGCAAAAAGAAGCAAAAAAGAAGCAAAAAACCATCGAAGTTAAAGAGATTAAACTCTCTATCAAAATCGCACAAAATGATATAAATTATAAACTTAAGCATGCTAGAGAATTCTTAGAAGAAGGAAAGCATGTGAAATTTAGAGTATTTTTAAGAGGCAGAGAGATGTCAAATCCAAATGCCGGAAAAGAAGTACTTGAGCGAATTTGGCCTATGGTTGAAGACTTAGGAGATAGAGATAAGCCTCCTATGTTTGAAGGTCGTTATGTAAATATGCTCGTTGTTCCAAAGAAATAGCTAAAAATTATATTGTTTTAAGTGATTTTAAGCTAAAATTATCAGCTTATAAAAAAAGATAGAGATATCTTTAAAATATAAAGGGAGAAAGTATGCCGAAAATGAAAACGGTACGCGGTGCAGCTAAACGCTTTAAAGCTAGAAAGAATAGGATTAAAAGAGGCTCAGCCTACAGAAGTCATATACTTACTAAAAAGCCTACGAAAAGAATGCGTGGACTTAAAGAAGCACATACTGTAGATAGCCGTGATGTATCATCTGTAAAATTGATGCTAGGTATGAAGTAGAAAGTTTTAACAAAAAGTTAATAAAAAATCATTGCGATTTTCCCCTCAAAATACGAGGGCAAGTTCCCAAAAGGGACACCAATATAAGGTCAAGGAGACATAAATGGCAAGAGTAAAAACTGGTGTTGTCAGAAGAAGAAGACACAAGAAAATACTTAAATTAGCAAAAGGTTTCTACAGCGGTAGAAGAAAACATTTTAGAAAAGCGAAAGAGCAGTTAGAAAGAAGTTTAGTCTATGCTTATAGAGATAGAAAAAACAAAAAAAGAGATTTTAGAAAACTTTGGATTATAAGAATCAATGCTGCTTGTAGATTAAATGGTATTAGTTATTCTCGCTTCATAAACGCTTTAAACAAAGCAAATATACAATTAGATAGAAAAATTTTAGCAGATATGGCTATGAATGACCCAGAAGCATTCAAAGTCGTAGTAAACCAAGCTAAAGCCGCACTTTAAAAATACACACCGTCTAACCCCTTATAAGAGGTTAGACGATATTGTTTATCAATCTGTTTTAGTATTGAGAAATTTCTAAATTTTATCATATTCTCTTATAAGAAAATCATTTTCTGAATCAAATAACACATGAATAGTATATAAAATTACACTTCGCATTCTTAATACATTAGCTTAAGCTTTTTAAAAATCAGGTTGCTAAAAATAGAATAATATTATACCATTATAAATTAAAACTAACTACCTATAATATTCAACTGCTTTTTCATATAATCCCAAAATATTAATCCTTTAGTTCTGTCTTTATCGTTAATCCAAACTAAAATTTCGTCGTGTAAAAGTTTTTCAATAGCATTTATATCTTTGTGAATTTTATTAGCTGTAGCTTTTCTCATCTCTCCAAAAAACCTTTCAGTTGGATTTAGTTCTTGCCCATATGACGGCAATGTTGAAATTGATATATTTTCTTTTGAATGTAGTATTTTTGATTTATGAAATGGTGCATTATCCCAGATTACTATATTAATCGTGTTAGGAAATTGTTTATTTAATTCATCTAAAAATAGATCTGTAGTTTTTGCATTTGCATCACTGAATCCTATTACATGCACACTATCGCCATCAACAGGAGATACTGCACTATATAAGTATCTATTTGCGTATTCCAGTTGATTTGGCAACCTTGTTTTCTCACCTACTTTGTTCCAGCTTCGTTTCTCATTTGTCATAAGACCAAATCTCAGCTCATCAGCAAACCATATTTTATATTTTTTTAATATCATTGGATTGGTAAATTGTTCATAGTAGTTGTCATATGTTTTTTTTGATAAAAATTGACCCACTTTTTTGAAAACTTTTGACCCACCCAAAGTAGAGTAAAATTATAACATAGATTTATCTAAAATCTATTCTTCTTGTAACTTTTCA
>JALUXT010000045.1 GCA_027013245.1 Campylobacteraceae bacterium | reverse complement strand
TTTTTGTCTAAATCTTGCCCAAAATGCACTTGATGACAACAAAGGTGTGGCTATATTTTCTCTTGAAATGCCAGCAGAACAGCTTATGCTTAGGATGTTTAGTTCCAAAACTGCTATACCTTTGCAGAAGATGAGAAGGGGCGATTTGAGTGATGATGAGTGGACTAGGCTTTCAAGTGCGGCTGATACGATGTCTAGCAAGAGTTTTTTTGTCGATGATAATGGAAATGTAGATATTCATAAAATCCGCTCAAAATTAAGAAAATTAAAGACAAATCATCCTGAGATTTCACTTTGTATTATCGATTATTTACAGCTCATGAATGGCAGTGGCAATAAAGACAGACACCTCGAAGTGAGTGACATGAGTAGGGGCTTGAAGCTTTTAGCAAGAGAGTTAGAGATGCCCATAGTTGCACTTTCTCAGTTAAATCGTGGCTTAGAGAGTAGGGGCGATAAAAGACCGATGCTAAGTGACTTAAGAGAATCAGGTGCAATCGAGCAAGATGCCGATATCATACTTTTTGTATATCGTGATGATGTTTATAGAGTGCGAGAAGAGAAAGAGAAAGAGCAAAAAGCAAGGCTTGAGGGCAAAGAATATAAAAGTAACTTTTTTGAAAAACCAGAAGAGAATGCAGAGATAATCATAGGAAAAAATAGAAATGGACCAATAGGCGTGGCAAACATGATATTTCAAAAAAATATCACAAAGTTTATAGACGCTAGTGGAGTTCCTATAGAGGTAATTTATAAAGATGTAGATAAAAAAGAGGCTAATATCTCAATGCCTTCGATTTGATTATGGAGTCATTGCCACTTTTTGCCAACAAAAAAGAGATGGTTTTGGCTTCTTTCGTGTTAGCTTTTTTATTTGCTTTTTCTTTGGGCTTTCAATACTTTGGATACAAAAACTTAACTTCGCAACTCTTACATGTAACAAATGCAAAAGTTTTAAATCATTATGAAAAATACAAGTCAAACGGCAGGGCTTATGATGTTTTTAAGCTAAAAAGTGATGAGGGGTACACCTTTTATACTGTTACTTGGAAGAAAAAAGATATACAGATTGGCTCACTCGTAAGAGTAAAATTTAAAACAGATAAAATCTCTTTTTATAAATATCTAAAAAACTTTTTTGCTAGAAATATTTTTATAAAACAAAAAGATAATATAAAAAATGATACTTTTACAAAAGTAAAGAGATATATAAAAAGCCAGCACAAAACGCAAGATTTAAAAGAGATATTTTCAGCTCTGTTTTTTGCTACTTATATACAAAAAGTCACAAGAGACAAGATCCAAAAGTTAGGAATCTCGCATCTAGTTGCGATTAGTGGCTTTCACCTTGGGATGATAAGTGCTATTTTGTACTTTTTGCTTGGTATTTTTTATAAATTCTTTCAAGATAGATATTTTCCGTATAGAAATGCAAAAGCTGATCTGGCATTTGTTGTGTTTGTGATTTTATTTTATTATATGTATCTCATCGATTTTTCCCCATCATTTTTACGCTCCTTTATGCTTTCCTTATTTGGCTTTTTTCTTTTTAGTAAAAATATCAAAATTATCTCATTTGCTACACTTTTGATAAGCATGAGCTTTGTCCTAGTCCTGTTTCCAAGACTTCTTTTTTCTATTTCTTTTTGGTTTTCGGTAAGTGGGGTATTTTATATATTTTTATTTTTAAAACACTTTTCAAATTTACCAAAATATTTGATTTTTATACTTTTAAACTTTTGGGTTTATGTGATGATGATGCCTATCGTGCATTTTGTATTTAAAGTTTTTACTCCACTTCAACTGTTTTCACCACTGCTTAGTATGAGTTTTGTCATTTTTTATCCGCTTGAATTAGCCTTACATGTAGTGGGTTTTGGAGGAGTGTTCGATAAGTATCTGCTAGATTTGTTAAATCTTCAAACAACTTTTTATGAGATAACTACTCCATTTTGGTTTTTAGTATTTTTTATAACAGCTTCAATCTTTAGTATCTTCAACAAGTGGTTGGCTTTGCTCACTTTCTTTCTCTCCACTATTATATTCTTCATTTAATACACAATAAAGTTTTATACCATATAAGTATATTAGCCAAGAAAAATATATCCACAAAAAGAAGAACATTACCGTGCTAAATGAGCCATATATGCTCTGGTATGTTTTATTGTAAGCCACATAATATACAAAAAGTGTTTTTGAAATATACCAAACTAAAGAAGCTATAAAGGAGCTAAAAAGAGCGATTTTTTTGTTTACTTTTATATTCGCAGAGATAACATACATGATAAAAAACAAAAACCAAATGATAAAATATGGTAAAAATACATACAAATTTATAGAATCTGTGTATTGACTTTTGGATAGAAAATCTTGTGCAATTTTTGAAAAATAAAAAGACAGAGCTAAGCCTAGAGGCATCAAAGTAAGCATAGTCCAATATGTGCTGAGTGACTCCCAAAGTGTTCTTGTTGGAACTTTAAAGATAGAGCTAACGATTTTTTCATAATCAAAAAAGAACATGATAGAGATATAAAGTACAAAGATAAGCCCCACAGCCCCCATGCTTCCAGTATTTGTCATAAATTTGTTGATATATCCACTTATGACATCTTGTTGAGTTGGGATTAAAGAGTTAAATATGAAACCTTGAATCTTTGCATAATACTCATTAAAACTTGGCATTTTTGTAAAGATACTAAAGCTGATAAGAAGTATCGGTATGAGAGATAAGATAGTGTGAAAACTAAGAGATGAGGCATAGTGTGCTATATCTTTATCTTTTAGTTTTTTTACTATCTTTATAACTCTTTTTGTATCTATCATAATCCCATTTTATTTGGATTGAGTATATTGTTCGGGTCAAATGCCTTCTTGATTGAGCGAAAAAGCTCCATCTCGGCATCACTAAAAGCTAGGTGCATAAAAGGTGCTTTGCTAAGTCCGAT
>JALUXT010000044.1 GCA_027013245.1 Campylobacteraceae bacterium | reverse complement strand
GGAAGCCAGATAGCAAGCATAAACTCCATAAAAGATATATTTTCAAAAAATATACTATATGCCTTTGTTTTACTTGGGCTTATAACTCTTATGCCTGTGATTATCAAAAAATTTAAAAAACATTAAACCTGTCTTTAAAAGTGCATTTTTGACAAAGCTCTTCTTTGGCTTTGCCCTTTTTAAAGCCTTTGATTATATTTTGGGCTCTTACACCACTTAATATCTCTTTTAAACTTCTTACATGTAAGTTTCCCAAATCCATAATTCCATCACCATCAAGGCAACAAGGGACAACTGTTCCATCTGCTAGTATGGCTATTTGCGAAGTTAAACCGTGACAAAAACCATCTGTTTTGGTTTTGCTTTTAAGGCTTGGCCATTGAAAATAATTGTCAAAATGTACTAAAATCTTTTTAGCCAATCTTATAGATTTTGGAGGATTTAAAAGCAAATCCTTATCAAATTTTATATCAAAATGCGAAGATAATTTCTGAAATATCTGTTGATTATAGTGATTTTCAGATCCATTTTCATCCAAATTCCAAAGTCTGAGATTTATAAAAACCTCATCATCGACTCTTTTTTCACAAAGCCTTAATACCTCATCCATATACTCATCAAATGTACATCTCATGGTGTTTTTATTAAAACTATTAAGAGATATATTTATCTGTCTTAAACACTTATGAAATATATTTTTATGTTTAGCTAAGTAAGCACCACTAGTCGTAATCATCACTTGAAAATTTTGCTTGTGGGCTATGTCCAAATAATCTTCGATATTGCTAAGAGTAAGCGGATCACCCATCACATGTAAGGCGATTTCTTTTGTATATGGCGAAAGCTCTTTTAAGACATTAGTGAAAAAATCTAGCTCCATAGTGGTTGTGGGCTGTAGTTTTTCGGGACAAAAACTACACTCTAGCCCACAAATATTTGTAATCTCTACATAAGCCCTATGGAATCTCAAGTTTTAATTTTCTTTTATGAGTTTTACTATCTCATCGACACTTAAAACTTTACCTGTACTTTTTACCACACCATCAATCACAAGTCCAGGAGTACTCATCACACCATAATCCATAATCTTTTGGATATCTTCCACCTTTTCAACTGTATGAAATCCACCAACTTGTGCTATAGCTTTTTTTACTGCCTCTTCAAGTGTTTTGCACTTTGAACATCCTGTTCCTAATATCTCTACTTTCATTTTATTTCTCCTTTTTATGGGCAAAGCCCATTAAAAATTCCCCTCACTAAAGCTTTGCCCTTGGCGAGAATAATTTACATTTTATGGTTAAAAATTCCTCGCTACTTTTGCTTTGCCCTTGGCGAGAATAATTTACATTTTATGGTTAAAAATTCTTCTTTGCCTATTGTTTTGAAATTATAGCAGAATATTTATGATATATCAAGATATATTGATTTATAGTTATAGATACCTAAAGAATCAATCCAATACCGATAGTAAGTATCCCTAGAATTATAAGCACTATTGCGCTTATAATTCCAATTTTATTTTTTGAAAATATATATGAATAAAAAGCCTTCAAAATATTGTTACTTCCAGCGGCTATCAGTATAGCTGCTGATGCTTCTTGTGCACTAACACTAAATTTTGACGACAAAATAGATAGGACAAAAGGGTCAATATCTGTAAATCCAACTATAAAAGATAGAACATTTAATCCCAATCCACCATATCTACTTAGCACAAAATGCGTAAGCGAAGCCATCGCGATAAACAAAAATGCAAATAAAAATGCCGTACCAAGTTCGAGTGGATTTTGATCTTCATCTTCATTTATATTTGAATTCAAATCTTTTCTTGCTCTATGATAAAAAAACATAGAAACAAGAGAGGTAATCAATGCCAAAGACACAAATGGTATAGTCAAATTATTTGCAATATCCATATTAAAAGCAAAGGCGATACCAAGCAATCTAAGGTACATGATAGCTGTAGCGATTACAATCGAGGAGACGAACAAGTCAGTAGATTTGCTAGACCTTGCTTTCTTCGCCAAAACTATAGTTGTAGCTGTGCTTGAATATATACCCCCCAAGATACCAGTAAGCCAATAGCCTTTATCTTTGAAAATATATCGCTTAAGGATATATCCTATGTATGAAAACATCGAAACTATAACAACAGCTAGCCAAACTTTGAAAAATGAAACTGGGATGAGCTCATGTATATTTCCCCTAGGAAGCAGAGGCAAAATCACGCCACTTAAAAGAACAACTTTTGCAAGAGTTTCTACTTCTCGCTCATCAAAAATCTTATAAAATCTTTTCAGCCTCTTGTTTAAATTCGATATAAATACAATAGCAATAAATACGACTATCAAAAACCAAGCATCAAATTTAAGTATTATAATTCCAAATGAATACACCAAAGAAGTCAGCAAAAACAGAAGTATTCCACTTTTTTTACTTTGCAGTTTCTTATAATAAAACAGTAAAAAATGCACACTAATCGCAACATAACCTATCATATACAGATATATGTTTATTTTAGCAAATACATAACTCATAAGTGCGATAAACGCGTAAGTTCTAACACTTCCTATCTCTTTTGATGAGTCTTTTTTAAGTCTATGGGTTTTTATATCAAGACCAATCAAAAATCCTGCTAAAATAACGATGACAATCTTCACCCATTCTTGATTTAATAGTGTATCCACTTCCCACCCCTAAAATATTTACAATATTGTACAGCTTTTTACATATAAACACAATATTTTATGATTAAAACTTAAGCTCCTATTGGTTTGGTAATAATCAAGCCTTTATCTTCACAGTTTCCAAATTCTGATTGGATAGTGGAATGGGTGATAGCAAATTTTTCTTTTAATAAAACTGCTATATCTTCACATATTTTGGAAGTAAGCGACAAAGGCAAATCAGCATCAAAATCTACATGTGCTTCTAAATGTATATCTTTGTCATCAAG
>JALUXT010000043.1 GCA_027013245.1 Campylobacteraceae bacterium | reverse complement strand
TTATAGTTGACTTTTATGTATAAAACACTAAGTGGAGGCAATACAACTTCAAGTGTAAAATCTCTATCATGTGTTTTTTCTTTTTTTGTTTTTAATATTTTAGTACTTTTTTTATCCCAACCTGCAAATCTCTCATCTTGTGAATTAAATATCTCTTTATATTTTCCATGTCTTGCCAAACCCAACTTGTAGCCGATATGAGGTCTATCTGAAAAGTTGCAAACTATGATGATATCATCTTCTTTTTTGTCAGATTTCCTGATATAAGAGATAATATTTGCACTATAATCATTTTCATCAATCCACTCAAAACCCTCTTTTTCGCAATCGTACATGTGAAGGGCTGGCTCTTTTTTATAGAGTTTGTTTAACTCTTTTATCAATTTGCTTATGCCCTTATGCTTAACTTGAGCCAATAAATGCCAATCAAGACTTTGCTCATAATTCCATTCTGCAAATTGAGCAAACTCACCTCCCATAAATAGAAGTTTTTTACCAGGATGTGCATACATCAAAGAGTACATAGCTCGTAAATTTGCAAACTTTTGATTGTTGTCTCCTGACATCTTGTTTATAAGTGAGCCTTTCATATGCACTACTTCGTCATGGCTTAGCGGAAGTATATAATTTTCCTTATACATGTAAACAAAACTAAAAGTCAAATCATTATGATGATGTTGCCTGTGTATCGGGTCATTTTTCATATATTTCAATATGTCATGCATCCAACCCATGTTCCATTTGTAACCAAAACCAAGCCCACCATCACTGACCCTTCCTGTAACCAAAGGAAAATTTGTTGACTCTTCTGCAAACATCATAATATCCTCATTTGATGCATACGCAGTAGAGTTTAACTGTTTTAGAAATTTTATAGCTCCAAGATTTTCATTGCCACCAAATTTATTTGGAAGCCATTGACCTTCTTCGCGACCATAATCAAGATATAACATGGAAGCCACTGCATCAACTCTGATACCATCTATATGATACATCTCAAGCCACATTTGAGCCGAACTTATCAAAAATGCTCTCACTTCATTTCGTTCATAATTAAATATAGCACTTCCCCACTGAGGATGATATCCTTGCCTTGGATCTTTGTGCTCATAAAGACAAGAGCCATCAAAATTCATAAGACCGTGTCCGTCAGTCACAAAATGAGATGGAACCCAATCCAATATAACGCCTATGCTATTTTTGTGCATAATCTCAACAAATTTCATAAAATCACCAGGAGTTCCAAACCTAGAAGTAGGAGCAAAATATCCACTAGTTTGATACCCCCAAGAACCATCAAATGGAAATTCTGTGATAGGCATTATCTCCACATGTGTAAAATTCATCTCTTTTAGATAGCTAGCCAATGCAAAAGCAGACTCTTCATAGCTTAAAAATCTATCATTTTCTTCCACATTTCTTCGCCAAGAGCCTAGATGAACTTCATAAACGCTGATAGCAGTTTTATGAGAATTTTGTTTAGCTCTGTTTTTCATCCATTTTTCATCATTCCAAGAAAAAGTGGTTATATTATAAACTTTTGAAGCAGAATTTGGAGCAATCTCTGCATAAAAAGCATAAGGGTCTGATTTGTCTGCATTGTGATTAACAGAATCATTGAATATATGATATTTATAGTTTTCGCCTTCTTCTAACTTTTCGATAAAACCTTCCCAAATGCCCGAATTATCAGTTCTTAGTTTTAAGTGGTGAGAATTTATATCATAACTGTTAAAATCTCCTATAACACTAATGTTTTTTGCATTTGGTGCCCAAACTGCAAAATAAACACCTTGCTTTCCATCTCTTTGCATGATGTGTGAGCCCAAATGTTTATAAAGTTTTGAGTGAGTACCTTCTTTAAAAAGATAGATATCTAAGTCGCTAAATCTGCTTATATCGTGGTAAATATTATATTTCATTTTGTCTCTTTTTCCCTAGTGCAAATTTATATACCTCTTCATAAGATTTAGCTGATTTTTCCCAGTCAAATCTCATCTTCATCGCTCTTTTTTGCATCTTTTTAAAATTTTCTTTATCATTTGTATATGTATCTATCGCCCACTTGATAGTGTTGTAAAGTGCTCCGCCACTTGCTTCATAAAATTTAAATCCATTGCCACTTGAATTTTCTTTATTAAAATTCTCTATGGTGTCATCCAGTCCACCAGTTGCCCTGACTATCGGAAGTGTGCCATATTTAAGTGAATAAATCTGATTTAAACCACAAGGCTCAAACAAAGAAGGCATCAAAAACAGATCACTCCCAGCTTCTATTTGGTGAGCCAAAGTATCACTATATCCTATATGAACTCCTAGTTTGTCTTTGTGTTTTTTTGCTTCTTCACTAAAGAAAAATTCAGCCCATTTTTCTCCAGTTCCTAGTATAACTATTTGAAGATTTAGTTGCATCAAACTGAAAAGTATCTCGGCAATCATGCCCAAGCCCTTTTGTTCTGCAAATCTTCCAACAAAACCGATAAGGGGGATATTGTCATCTTGCTTTAAGCCAAAATATTTTTGAAGAGCTTTTTTACAAACTTTTTTGCCGTCCATGTCATCAAAATCAAATTTTTGGGCTATCTTGGTATCTACTGAGGGATTCCACTCATCATAATCAACACCATTTAATATACCAAAAAGCTTTTGGTTATGCGCACTTATGTGATTTTCTAATCCAAAACCAAATTCACTTGTTTGTATCTCTCTAGCATATTTTTTTGATACCGTAGTAACTGCATCCGCATGAGCAATTCCACCTTTTAGTGAATTTAGAGCATCGTGACTTTCAAATTCCATAGGATTAAAATGCTCCCATCCGACTTCAAGAACATCTATGGCGCCTTTGAAAAATTCTCCTTGATGTTGGAGATTGTGAATGGTCAAAACTGCAGCTGCATTTGCAAAATCATGTATAAATCTCGTTTTGCTAAGTAGTGGCATCGTTGCTGTATGCCAATCATTTACATGTATGATGTCTGGA
>JALUXT010000042.1 GCA_027013245.1 Campylobacteraceae bacterium | reverse complement strand
TTGGAAACGCCTGGTCCCATTTCGAACCCAGAAGCTAAGCAACTCATCGCCGATAATACTTCAGCTTACTGTTGTGGAAACGTAGGTCGCTGCCGGATTCTTGATATTTAATCTGCTTTTATCTTTAATACTACAAAACAAAATATTTTAATGTTCGTGAAATTGTTTAAGAAGGCTATAATAGCTTATAATTTTCTCTTCCCATATGTTTTTCATACACTCCTAGATATTTTATCTCTTTCGCAAAATATTTAAGTTCATCAATAGCAAGTTTAAGTTTTTTTTCTTCAGGGTGTGCTTCAATATCGATATGAAACCTGCTTACTTGAAGTGAGCCTGTCATAGAGTAGCTTTCTAATTTAAGCAAGTTTACACTATTGGTTGCAAATCCACCAAGTGCTTTATATAGTGCTGCTGGAATATCCCTTACATGAAATATCAATGATGTTATATAGGTTCTATTGTCTTCATATTTAGGAATCGTATTTTCTCTTGACAAAATTATAAATCTAGTCACATTACCTTTTAAATCACCAAAATATTCTTTTAAAATATCAAGATTATACAATTTTGCAGCTAATTTTGAAGCTATTGAAGCATATTTTATATCATTATTGCTACTTACTTCTTTAGCGGAACCAGCTGTGTCGAATTTTGCTACAGCAGTTAAATTTAAATCTAAAATATTTTTGTAACATTGTGCAAGTGCCTGAGGATGTGAGCCTACATATTTTATATCTTCTAGTTTTGAACCTTTTACCCCCAAAAGGCAGTGATTTACTGGCTCAAAATGTTCTTTTATGATAAAAAGTGATGATTTTGGTATCAATCTATATATCTCTTCTACTCTTCCTGCTGTTGAATTTTCAACTGGTATCATAGCAAAATCTGCAGTTTTATTTTCTACAAGCCCCATGGCATTTTCAAAACTTTCACATGCAATTGATATTGATTTTGGAAAGGTATTTTTGCATGCTAAGTGCGAGTATGCTCCCTCAACACCTTGATAAGCTATAATTTTATCATTCATAAATAATTACTCCTAGTTAAAGCTAGATTTTAACATTAATTTCATTAAAACTTGTAAAAAATAGCAAAAATAAATATTAAATTTATAATATATTAGATATACTTACATCCTTAAAATGTGCGTTCATAGCTCAGTTGGATAGAGCACTGGTTTGCGGTACCAGCGGTCGGGGATTCGAATTCCTCTGAGCGCACCATTTTCTTCAACTACTATTAAAGATTGTTTTGGTATAATCCTATCCTTAATATTTTACTACTATTTATTATGGTTGTAAATTTTATAAATCTCTCACATAAAAGGACATACTAATGTATGCAATAATTAAAAATGGTGGGAAGCAGTATAAAGTTCAAGAAGGGGATTACATAAATCTCGATAGACTTGACGCTTCGCCAAAAGAGAAAATAGAAGTTACCGAAGTTCTTGCAGTAAATGCAGGTGAACTAAAGGTTGGTGCTCCATTTGTTGATGGTGCAAAAGTTGAACTAGAAGTTATTGTCAATGGCAAAGATAAAAAAGTTATCACTTATAAAAAAAGAAGAAGAAAAGATTCTAAAGTTAAAAGAGGCTTTAGAAGACAATTTACAAAAGTGAAAGTTTTAAGCATTACTGCTTAATTTTAAATATAATAGAAATTAGGAGCAACTAATGGCACACAAAAAAGGTCAGGGTAGTACCCAAAATAATAGAGATTCAGCAGGTCGTAGGTTAGGTGTTAAAAAATATGGTGGCGAATTTGTAAGAGCTGGCAATATTATCATCCGTCAAAGAGGAACAAAGACTCACGCAGGTAACAATGTAGGTATCGGAAATGATCATACTATATATGCACTTGTTGATGGTCATGTAGAATTTGGAAGATATGATAAAACTAGGAAAAAAGTTTCAGTAATTCCAGCATAGATATAAATTTATAGGTGGATTTTTATCCACCTATCTCTCTAAAATAATACTTTAAGCGCTATTTATCCAAATATATTCTAAAATACACCATATACAAATAAAAGGTTTTCAATGTTCATAGACAATGTAGAAGTTACTTTAAGCTCAGGCAAGGGCGGTCCGGGAAGTGTTTCTTTTCGTAGGGAAAAACATGTAATTCAAGGTGGTCCAGATGGTGGAGATGGTGGAAGAGGAGGGGACGTCTATTTTAAAGTAGACAATAACACTCACACTCTATCTCATTTTAGAAGAAAACAACATCTCAAAGCAAAAAATGGACAACCTGGCATGGGTAGAAAAATGTATGGAAAAGCTGGTGAATCATTGGATATTATAGTGCCACCTGGCACTCAAATAATAGACGCCGAAACAAAAGAAGTATTGTTCGATATGATTAAAGATGGAGAAAAAATTCTTTTTTTACAAGGTGGAAAAGGTGGTCTTGGAAATGTTCATTTTAAAAGTTCAACCAATCAAAAACCAAATTATGCACAGCCTGGACTCCCTGGTGTAACAAGAGAAATAAAACTAGAATTAAAATTGATTGCTGATGTTGGACTTGTTGGATTTCCAAATGTTGGAAAATCAACTCTTATATCTATCATATCAAATGCTAGTCCTGAAATAGCAAATTATGAATTTACAACTTTAACACCAAAATTAGGTGTAGTGGATGTTGGTGATTATAGGTCGTTTGTTATGGCTGATATTCCTGGAATCATTGGTGGAGCAAGTGATGGAAAGGGTTTGGGTATAAAATTTTTAAAGCATATAGAGCGAACAAAATTTTTACTTTATATGTTGGATGTATCAAGCTATAGAACACTAGAAGATCAGTTTTTAACTTTAAAACAAGAAGTTGAAAATTTTTCACCAAATTTATCAAAAAGAGAATATGCAATTGCGCTTACAAGATGCGATACTAAAGACACTAAAACAATAAATGAATATACGCAAGAAGTTTTGGATTTAATTGGATTAAAAGCAAATATAAAAGTAGATGATGAAAAATGTCAATTTTATACACAAGATATATATGAAAGAGATAAATTAAAGCCATTTTTTGTGATGCCGATTTCATCAATCGCAAAAATAAATATTGACCCACTAAAATATGCATTAGCAGATATAGTTTACGAAAATAAGAATAATGAATAGAAAAAGAGTTGTTGTAAAGGTGGGAACCCATGTTCTTAGCGAACAAAACAGACTTTGCAAAGAAAGAATGTTTAACTTAGTTAAATTTTTAGCTGAACTTATGGAGGAGTACGAGGTAATACTTGTTTCTTCTGCGGCAGTAGTTGCTGGCTATGCAAAATTAAAACTTGATAAAAATAAATTGCATAATCGACAAGCTATAGCGGCTATTGGACAACCTCAATTAATAGCAAAATATAATAAAAAACTAGAGTCTTTTGGAAAAATAGGAGCTCAGCTGCTTTTAACTGCGGATGATTTTGATTCTAGAAAAAGAACATATCATGCTAAATGCACTGTAGAAACTTTATTAAATCATGGAATACTGCCAATCATAAATGAAAACGATGCCACCGCTACAGAAGAATTGGTTTTTGGAGATAACGATCAGCTTTCTTCTCGCGTTGCATATTATTTTGATGCAAAACTTCTTATACTATTGTCAGATATAGATGGCTATTATGATAAGGATCCAAATAAAAATAGTGATGCTGTGATGAGAAAAATTGTTACAAAAATAGAAGAAGCAGAACTAGAAACAGATGCTAAAACAGATTATGAATTTGCAACAGGTGGTATACTTACTAAACTAAAAGCGGCAGATTATCTGATGAAAAGAAAGATAGATATGTTTGTTGCAAGTGGTTTTGATTTGAATGATATAAGAAGCTATATGTTTGAGAATGATCACAAAGGTGGTACACTCTTTACATGTAAGGAGGGGTAAATGATAAAAATTGTTTTTATGGGAACACCTGATTATGCAACTTGTATTTTACAAAAAATTTTAAAAGCAGAATTTATGGTTCCATTATTGATAACTCAGCCTGACAAACCAATAGGAAGAAAACAAATCTTGACACCACCCCATATTAAAAACTGGGTGAAAAAAAATGACTTAGATATTGATATTTTACAGCCTAAAACATTGAGAGAAGATGGCATAGCTAAGAAAATATCTTCTTATAAGCCAGATTTTATAATCGTAGCAGCATATGGACAAATACTTCCAAAGGAGATATTGGAAATCTGTCCATGCATAAACTTACATGCATCAATATTGCCAAAATTTAGGGGTGCTAGTCCAATACAATCTTCGATATTGCAAAATGATGAGTTTACTGGTGTAACGGCTATGTTGATGCAAGAGGGTATGGATGATGGAGATATTTTGGCTTTAAGTTATATTAAAGCTAGAGAAAAAAAAGTTGATCAACTGTTTATTGAGTTATCACAAATAGCAGCTAAACTCACCTTAAATGTGATTAAAAACTTTTCTCATCTACAGCCAATCAAACAAAATAGTGCCAATGCCAGCTATTGTGTTAAAATCAAAAAAACCAACGGATTAGTTAGTTTTAATGAAAATGCATCAGAAATATATCAAAAATTTTTAGCTTATACTCCTTGGCCTGGAATCTTTTTAGAAAATGGTTTGAAATTAAAAAACATTGAACTGCTTGAAACAATATCCCTAAATCATGAAAGTGGTTTAATCAAAAACATAAAAGATGACAGTATTGTTGTAACTTGCAAAAAAGGTTCAATTTTAATCTATAGTGTACAAGCAGCATCAAAAAAAGAGATGAGTTGTTTAGATTATTTTAGGGGAAAAAGGCTTAGTGTTGGTAGTAAATTGGTTTAATACCATAAAATCAACGCATATCTACCTTGTCGATGAATTAAAAAAAGGCAATATTAGCAAGCCGACACTGATCGGTGCTGATTTTCAAACTGATGGTATCGGTAGTCGTGGAAATTTGTGGGAAGGTAAAGTTGGCAATCTTTTTTTCTCATTTTGTGTAGAAGAGAAACACTTACCAAAAGATTTACAATTAGCATCAATTTCTATATATTTTGCATATCTTATGAAAGAGGTATTGAGCTCATACGGTTCGAAAACATGGCTCAAATGGCCAAATGATTTTTATATAAAAAATAAAAAAATTGGAGGAGTCATCACCACTAAGGTTGGAGATAAAATTGTTAGTTCGATGGGCATAAATATAATTGATGCTCCCCAAAATTTCGATGTTTTAGACATATATGTTGAGCCAAAGAAATTAGTAAGTGATTTTCTTGAGATAATGAAAAAAAATATATCATGGAAGCAAGTTTTTAGTAAGTATAAGATAGAATTTCAAAATAGCAAGGAATATTTTTTTCATTTGGGCGGTGAATTGAAATCTTTGTCACAAGCAAAACTTTGCGAAGATGGGTCCATAGAATTGGAAAAAAGAAGGGTGTACAGTTTAAGATGAGTGAAATAATTACTATTGCAAATCAAAAAGGTGGAGTTGGCAAAACAACTACAGCTGTCAATCTTGCAGCCTCATTGGCTGTTGCTGAAAAAAGAGTTTTGTTGATCGATATAGATCCACAATCAAATGCGACTACAGGCTTGGGATTTCATAGAAGTGATTACGAATATAACATATATCATGTCTTAATCGGTAGAAAAAAATTATCACAAGTTATCCTAGAAACTTCACTTCCAACCTTACATGTAGCTCCTTCAAATATTGGATTAGTTGGGGTAGAAAAAGAATTTTATGATGCAAAAACAAAAGGTAGAGAATTAATACTAAAAAATAAAATAGAAGAGATAAAAGATCAATATGATTTTATAATCATTGATTCCCCCCCAGCTCTTGGAAGTATAACCGTCAATGCTTTAAGTGCCTCCAATTCGGTTATCATACCAATCCAATGTGAATTTTATGCCCTAGAAGGTCTTGCACAATTATTGAATACTGTAAAATTAATCAAAAAAACTATAAATCCAAAGCTTGAAATAAAAGGCTTTTTGCCTACGATGTATAGCACACAAAACAACCTTTCTAAGCAGGTATTTGCTGATCTTAAACAACACTTTAAAAGTAAACTCTTTTTGGATAAAAAATCTTCTTCTTATGTTGTAATACCAAGAAATATAAAATTAGCAGAATCACCTAGTTTTGGAAAACCAATTATATTGTACGACATAAAATCACCAGGCTCAAGAGCATATCAAAATCTAGCAAATTCCATACTAGCAAGCTAGAAAAAAGAAATATTATTTACAAAGATGTTTAAATATTAAGTTCTATGAAATAGCTTTTGGTAAAAATTTGCTAAATTGTAAATGAATATATTTCTCGCCAAGGGCGAAGCTTTAGTGCGAGGAATTTAATAGGAGCTTTGCTCCAATTAAAGGGGACATTAAATGAAAAAAAAAGCATTAGGTAGAGGCTTAAGCTCAATTATCAGTGATGTTGAAGATGCTTACCAGCAAGACATAGAATACTCAAATGATTTAGTAAGAGAGATAAGCGTTGATTCAATTTCTCCTAATCCATATCAGCCAAGAACATACTTTAATGAAGAGGCGCTTAATGAACTTAGCCAATCTATAAAACAACATGGACTTCTTCAGCCTATAATAGTAATAGAAAAAGAAGATGGCTATATGCTTCTTGCAGGAGAGAGGCGTTTAAGAGCAACTAAGATTACTGGTGCTAAAACGATAAAAGCTATCATCGCTGATATTGAATCAAAAAATCTACGAGAATTAGCACTAATAGAAAACATACAAAGAGAAGATTTAAATCCAATTGAGCTTGCAGTGTCTTATAGAGAATTAATAGAAGAATATAATGTAACACAAGAAGGGCTATCAGATATAATTCACAAAAGTAGAACCCAAATTACCAATACGATAAGATTGCTAGGATTGAGTGATAAAACGAAGGAGCTTTTAGTTAATGGCAAAATATCTCAAGGTCACGCAAAAATTATTGTAGGCTTAAGTCCAAAAGATGAAATAAATGTTATAAACACGGTACTTGGTCAAAAACTTAGCGTAAGAGACACTGAAGCATTGGTTAAAAAGATAAAAAATAACAGCAGTACTACAAGTAAGGTAAAAATAGAACCAAATCCTTTAGTAAATGAGATAAAAAGCGTGAAGATAAAGCTTATGGAACAAGGGTTTAAAAGTAAGATAGGAAAAAATAGCATAACTATCACATTGGATACTAAAGAAAAAATAGATAAGCTTTTTGAAAAATTATTATAATTATAATACATAACAAGTAAATATGCAGTTTGATTAAGCTAGCGATGAGTATAGTTATGATAAAATCTACGCGTTTTAAATTAAAATATATCAAAGATAGACTAAAAGGAGTAAAAATATGCTAGATATAATACCAGAGTTATTACTAGTAACTGGTGTTGTTTTTTTGGTTTTAATGTTTTTGTTAAACAAAACCTTGTATAAACCACTTTTGGACTTTATGGACAACAGGGATAAGTCAATCGCTAGAGACCTGGAGGGCGCAGGCAAAAATAGTAGCGATGTATTGGCTTATAAAAATGAAGCCGATAAGATTATCTTAACCGCTAAAGGTGAGGCTGGTAAGATAAGAGAATCTGCACTTATGAAAGCAAGGGAATCAGCTGCTAAAAAAGTAGAAGAAAAAAAAGCACAACTTGAAGAAGAGTACAATAAATTTGCTAAAGAATTGGCAAATCAAAGAGATGAACTTAAAGTTGCATTATTGACAAAAATGCCAATCTTAAAAGATAGCATTTCTACAAAATTAAGTAAGATTTAGGGAGGTATCATGAAAAAAATTATTCTATTTTTAATGCTTATTTTACCTGTTGTTATTTTTGCATCTGGTGAAAATGGAGCAGAGCATGGCACTGATATAATTCCTAGGACTATAAACTTTGTTATATTTGCAGGTATTATATTTTACTTAGCGGCAAAACCTATAAAAGATTTTTTTGTTGGCAGAAGCAGTTCTATCGCAGATCAGTTAAACTCCATTCAAGAAAAACTAAAAGCTAGCAATAAAGAAAAAGAAGATGCAAAAGAGTTAGTTGTTAAAGCAAAGGTTAGTGCAAAAAGTATAATCGAAACAACACAACAAGAAATTGAACTACAAAAAGCAAAAATATCTGAAGATTTAAAAGCTGAGTTGGGCAATATGGATAAAAGTTTCGATGATCACTGTGAAATTGAGAAGAGAAAAATGACTAGAGAAGTTATAACTGAAATTTTAGACGTGGTATTTGAAGAAGGAAATCTATCTTTAGAAAAAGATGAGCTTTTAAATATTGTTATGAAAAAGGTTGCATAAATGAGCATACAAATAGCAAAAAAATATGTCAATGCTTTGATTAAGAGTTGCGATGAAAAAAAATTAAATAGCTATTTTAAAGAATTAAAGAGCTTATCACCACTCTATTCTCAAGAAAAATTTTTAAATATTATTCTTTCTCCAGATGTAAAAATATCTGAAAAAGAAAAGTTTATATTGTCGTTGAATCAAAACAATGATAAAAAATTTACCAATTTTCTAAAGCTATTAAACAAGAATGATAGATTAAACCTAATACCACTTATCTGTGATGAATTAAGATATCAAGTTGCAATCGAAAATAATGAATTTTCTGGTATTGTGATGAGTGATTTTAACATCGCAGCTAAAAAAATCAAAACACTAGAAGAGAGTTTTAGTAAGAAGTTTAATTCAGCAATCAAGTTAGTGAAATCCAAAGATAAATATCCAGGCGTTAAAGTTGAAATAGATGATTTAGGTGTGGAAGTTAGCTTTTCACTTGAGCGATTAAAAGCACAAATGTCAGAGCACATTTTAAAAGCAATATAAATAATAATAAAAAGAAGTTAAGGAGTAATTTGTGGGAGCAAAAATGAAAGCTGACGAAATCAGTTCAATCATTCAAGAGCGTATAGAAAATTTTGAGTTAAATGTAGATGTTGAGGAAACAGGCAAGGTTATATCTATAGCTGATGGTGTTACAAATATCTATGGCCTTAAAAATGTTATGGCCGGAGAAATGGTAGAGTTTGAAAATGGCGAAAAAGGTATGGCTCTTAATCTTGAGGAATCAAGTGTTGGTGTTGTTATCCTTGGAAGTGGAGCTGGTATCAAAGAAGGCACATCAGTAAAAAGACTTGGAAAACTTCTTCGTGTTCCTGTCGGTGATGCCATGATTGGTCGAGTTGTAAATCCGCTTGGCGAGCCAATTGATGGTAAAGGTCCAATTGAAACAACTGAAACAAGATTTGTTGAAGAAAAAGCGCTTGGAATTATGGCCAGAAAATCTGTACATGAGCCTTTGCAGACTGGTATCAAAGCCATTGATGCACTTGTTCCTATCGGAAGAGGCCAAAGAGAACTTATAATTGGTGATAGACAAACGGGTAAAACAACTATCGCAATCGATGCAATTATAAACCAAAAAGGTCAAGATGTTGTATGCATTTATGTAGCGATTGGACAAAAACAATCAACCATAGCGCAAGTTGTAAAAAAACTTGAAGAACACGGAGCCATGGAATATACAATCGTAGTGGCTGCTGGCGCATCTGATTCTGCAACACTTCAATACTTAGCTCCATATGCTGGCGTTAGTATGGGTGAATATTTTAGAGACAGTTCAAGACACGGTTTGATAGTTTATGATGATTTAAGTAAGCATGCTGTTGCATATCGTGAAATGTCTTTGATTCTTCGTCGTCCTCCGGGTCGTGAAGCTTATCCTGGTGATGTATTTTATCTTCACTCTAGATTGCTTGAGCGAGCTGCGAAATTAAGTGATGCACTTGGAGCTGGAAGTTTAACGGCTTTACCAATCATCGAAACACAAGCCGGTGATGTATCTGCTTATATACCTACAAATGTTATATCTATTACAGATGGTCAGATATTTTTGGAATCAGACCTGTTTAACTCTGGAATTCGTCCAGCGATTAATGTAGGGCTTTCTGTTTCTCGAGTTGGTGGTGCCGCTCAAGTTAAGGCTATCAAGCAGGTTGCTGGTACACTAAGACTAGACCTCGCACAATATCGTGAACTACAAGCTTTTGCACAATTTGCTAGTGATTTGGATGAATTAAGTAGAAATCAATTAGAGCGTGGACAAAGGATGGTTGAAGTTTTAAAGCAGCCTCCATATTCTCCATTACCTGTTGAAAAACAAGTTATAATCATATTTGCTGGTGCAAAAGGTTATCTTGACAATATATCAGCCGAATCTGTTGTAAAATTTGAAGCTGAATTATACCCATTTATAGAAGCAAAATACCCTCAAATACTTGAGCAAATAAGAAGCAAAAAAGTACTTGATAAAGATATAGAAGAATTATTAGGGAACGCATTAAATGAGTTTAAAGCAACTTTTGAGTTAAAGTAAGGATAAGCTATGGCAAACCTGAAAGAGATAAAAAGAAAGATTAAAAGTGTAGAAAACACTAAAAAGACTACAAGGGCTATGAAACTTGTTTCTACTGCAAAGCTAAGGCGTGCAGAGATGGCTGCTAGAAAGTCTAGAGTTTATGCACAAAAGATTAACGAAGTTTTGTCTGATATTGCTCAAAAAATTAACCAATATAAAATTGGTGGAATTGACAGCCGTTATTTTGATTTAAAAGATACTATTGATAAAGTAGATATCGTTTTTGTTACAGCAGATAAAGGTTTGTGTGGTGGTTTTAATATACAAACTATTAAACAAGTTCAACTGCTAATGAAAGAGTATAAAGACAAAAAAATCAAAGTAAGACTAAGAGCAGTCGGTAGAAAAGGTGTTGATTTTTTTCGATTCCAAGGAGTGGAGCTTTTGACTAGTTATGTAGGTGTTAGTTCATCTCCAGATTATGAAAAGGCACAAGAAATTATAAATGAGGCGATTGCTGATTTTGAAAATGGGGTAACTGATAAAGTTATTTTGATTCATAATGGCTATAAAAATATGATTTCTCAAGAGTTAAAAGTTGTTGATATTGTTCCGATAGAAGAGCCAAAATCAACTGATAGTGTTTCTTTGTCTTTAATGGAACTAGAACCAGCAGAAGATGAAACTATTTTAAACTCTTTAATGAAAAAGTATTTCGAGTATAATATGTATTATGCTCTTATAGATTCACTTGCAGCTGAGCATAGTGCTAGAATGCAAGCCATGGAGAATGCTACAAATAATGCAAGTGATAGAGTTCACAAGTTAACACTAGCTTATAATAAAGCTAGACAAGAGTCGATTACTACTGAGTTGATAGAAATCATCAGTGGTGTTGAGTCTATGAAATAATTGCTAAAACTAAAAGGAGAATATTCTATGAATATGAATGGAATAATAAGCCAAATTATGGGTCCGGTTGTCGATGTGGATTTTGACGGTTACCTTCCTGTCATAAATGAGGCTATAGAGGTTAAATATACTGCTGAGGGAAAAGAACATAGGTTAATATTGGAAGTGGCAGCCAACCTAGGTGATAATAGAGTTAGAACAATTGCCATGGATGCAAGTGAAGGCTTAACAAGAGGGACTAGTGTTACAGCTTTGGGTACTTCAATACAAGTGCCTGTTGGTGAAGAAGTGCTTGGTAGAATGTTTAATGTAATAGGTGAGCCTATTGACTTGCAGCCGCAAGTTGAAACAAAACTAAGGTGGTCGATTCATAGAAGTCCTCCACCATTTGAAGAACAAAGTACAAAGAGTGAAATCTTTGAGACAGGTATAAAAGTTGTGGATTTACTTGCTCCTTATGCAAAAGGTGGAAAAGTTGGTTTATTTGGTGGTGCTGGTGTTGGTAAAACAGTTATCATCATGGAGCTTATCCATAATGTTGCATTAAAACATAGTGGATATTCAGTATTTGCTGGTGTTGGAGAGCGAACTAGGGAAGGAAATGACCTTTATCATGAAATGAAAGAATCAAATGTGCTTGATAAAGTTGCACTGTGCTATGGTCAAATGAGTGAGCCTCCAGGAGCAAGAAACAGAATTGCACTGACTGGTATCACTATGGCTGAGTATTTTAGAGATGAAATGGGACTAGATGTGTTGATGTTTATCGATAATATCTTTAGATTTTCTCAAAGTGGAGCTGAGATGAGCGCACTTCTTGGAAGAATTCCAAGTGCTGTTGGTTATCAGCCAACACTTGCTAGTGAAATGGGAAGATTGCAAGAGAGAATTACATCAACAAATAAAGGCTCAATCACTTCAGTTCAAGCTGTTTATGTACCTGCAGATGACCTTACTGACCCAGCACCTGCGACAGTTTTTGCTCACTTGGATGCAACTACGGTTTTAAATAGAGCAATCGCAGAAAAAGGGATATACCCAGCTGTTGATCCACTTGATTCAAGTTCTCGTATGCTTGATCCGCAAATATTAGGACAAGAGCACTATGAAATAGCAAGAGGTGTACAAGCGGTTCTGCAAAAGTATAAAGACTTGCAAGATATCATCGCAATTTTGGGTATGGATGAGTTAAGTGAAGAAGATAAGCAAGTGGTAAATCGTGCTAGAAAAATTGAGAGATTTTTATCTCAACCTTTCTTTGTTGCTGAAGTGTTTACAGGAAGTCCTGGAAAATACGTAACATTAGAAGATACACTAGCTGGTTTTAAAGGTATATTAGCAGGTAATCATGATGATTTACCAGAAGCTGCTTTTTATATGGTAGGAAGCATTGAAGAAGCTAAGGAAAAAGCTGAAAAGCTAAAAAATAAGTAAGCTTTTAATAAGGTAGAATTATGGAAACATTAAGATTAGAAATTGTAACTCCAGATGGTCAAATATTTGCAGATGATATTAAGACTGTAACACTACCAGGGAGCGAGGGAGAATTTGGAGTTCTTCCTCATCATGCTTCATTGGTATCTTTGTTGCAAACAGGAATTATAGATATAGAATTAGTAAATGGTGACCATGAGCTTGTTGCAATAGACTGGGGACATGCAGAAGTTGATGAAACTAAAGTTACTGTTTTGGTAGATGGAGCAGTTGCAATAGTCGGTGAAAACGAAAGTGCAATAGCCCAATCAATAAGTAAAGCAAAACAGTTGATTGAAAGCATCGGTGACTCAGATATAGCTATTGCCATGGCAGAAGCTAAAATTGATTTGATATTGAAACAAAGAAAATACTAATTAAATGCCAGCAATTGATATATTGATAAACTACATTTCAAGAAGTAGTATCATAACTTTATTTGTTCTGATTTGGTTATCTTTTTATTTTATTACAACATTTGGTGTTCTAATAAGCAAATATTTTTATTTAAGTGCATGGCTTAAAATAGAGAGAAATTCACTTGAATCCATGC
>JALUXT010000041.1 GCA_027013245.1 Campylobacteraceae bacterium | reverse complement strand
GTGCCAAAAATGTCAGAGATGATTCAATATTAAGAAAATGCACAAGTGCTTTTAGTACTTCAGAAAACCTCTTAAATGTTTGTAAAAATGTCGCACAAAAAAATTCAACAAATGGGTTATGGTTGCTTTCAATGATAGCATCCACATCCCCATTTATTGGCTTATTTGGAACCGTTGTTTCTATATTAGATACATTTAGTGGATTGGGGCAGAGCGGTAGTGCATCCCTTGGTGTGATTGCTCCAGCCATAAGCGAAGCACTTGTCGCAACAGCAGCAGGTATATTTGTGGCAATTCCAGCGTATAGTGCGCATCTATTTATAAAAAGAAAAGCATATGAAGTTATTATGTGCGTTGAAAGAGAAAGTGAATTAATTTTATCTAATATTTCAAAGGAAAATAAAGGTCAAAAGAGCGATGTATGATTGGGAAGATAAGCCTGATTTAAATATTACGCCTTTAGTAGATATTATGTTGGTTTTGTTGGCCATTTTAATGGTGACAACTCCAGCCATGGTTTATCAAGAAAAAATAGTCCTTCCTGATGGCTCAAAATCTTCAATTGTAAAAAAAATACCAGAATTAGAAATCCGAATCAGCAAAGATAGAAAAGTTTATATAAAAAAAGATATGTTTTTACTCAAAGAATTTGCGGACAATTTCATATTAATTAAAAGTAAATACAATTTAAAAAGCATAGTTTACATAAAAGCAGATGAAAGTTTAAAATATAAAGATGTTATGCAGGTTTTAAAAAGTGTAAAAGAAGCTGGTTTTACTAAAGTATCATTAGAAACAAATGGATAATAAGAATAAATCAATCTACAATATTATAGGTTTTTTCATTGCTGGTATTTTTTACCTAGGGGTGCTTGTTTTTGTAGGATTTTATTTACAAGATACAATCCGCAAAAATATTCAATATACAGCAAACAAAAATGTTGTATTAGATATAACTCTCGTTGAAAAAAAATACAAACCAAAAAGAAATGTGCGTAAGAAAATCAATAAGCATACAAAAAAAATCAAGAAAACTGTATCAAAGCCAGTACAAAAAAAACATAAATCAAGCAGCACTAAAAAAATATCTCTCCAGGGTCTTTTTAAAAAAGTAAATATAAAAAATATTAAAGAATCTACAATTAAAAAAAGTGAACCAAAAAGAAGAAAAATTATTTCTTCCCAAAAACAACAAGAGAGAAATATCACAAAAAATGATGCAAAAAAGATAGTTAAATCTTTAAATTTTGAAAACAAAAAGAATATAATATCAAGCAAGGATGGGGTATATGATAAATTTAAAGGAAAAATTACACAAATTTTAGATGAAAATTGGCAAAATACTATAGATACTGTCTCTGGCAATAGCGCTACAGTTACTGTAATTGTTGATAAATCCGGTACTTTTAGTTATAAAATAGAAAAACTTTCGTATAATGATGATTTTAATTCCAAATTGAGAGATTTTTTAGAAGAAATGAAAGATAAAGAGTTTCCTCCCTTTGAAGATGGAGAGATTTTTAAAATACAAGTAGAATTTAAGGATATAAGACAATGATTAAGAAGATTTTATTAATAATTATGTTTACAAGCGTTATTTTTGCAGCAGATGCTACAGTTGAAATAGTGAAGAAGATTGATTCTTTGCCTAAAGTTGCTATTCAAGACGCAAGTGATAGCAGTGTAAATTTAAATTTTAGAAAAAGATTTTATAAGATAATCGCGGGAGATTTAAGAGTTAGTGCTCATTTTAGAGTCCTTGACGAATACTTAAGAAGTAGTTTTGACGGTAGCGCCCAGGAAAATTTTCTAAGTAAAAAAAGTGTAGATTTGATACTTAGATTCAAAATTACACTTCAAGACAATTATGTAAACGCAACTGTTAAATTGATTAATGCCAGCAGTGGGGAAGTTAAAAATGAAACCAATTATAAAATACAAAATAAAAAAAGATTTCCATTTCTTGCGCATAGAATTGTAGTTGCCATAAATAACTTGATAGGAGCTCCTAGTATAAAATGGATGGAGCAATTTGTCATATTTTCAAAATATACAGGAGCCAAGCAATCTGAAATAGTTGTTTCTGATTATACTCTTAGTTTTCAAAAAACTATAGTTAAAGGCGGACTCAATATATTTCCAGTATGGGCAAATAGTTCGCAAAATGCTTTTTATTACTCTTCTTATAACGGATATATACCTACGCTATACAAGGTTGATTTGACAAATGGAAGTAGAGAGAAAATAATATCCTCAAAAGGTATGTTAGTTTGTTCTGATGTTTCAGCAGATGGAAAAAAACTGTTGTTGACAATGGCTCCAAATGATCAAACTGATATATATATGTATGATTTAGCATATAAACAACTTGAAAAAATTACAAAGTACTCTGGTATAGATGTAAATGGTAATTTTGTTGATAATGATAAAAAGATTATATTTGTTTCAGATAGGCTTGGATATCCAAATATTTTTGCTAAAAATTTAGATAATTCTTCTGGTGTTGAGCAAATGGTTTACCATGGAAAAAATAATAATTCAGTATCTGCAATAGGAAATTATATAGTTTATTCAAGTAGAGAAAAAATGAGTGAATTTGGTAGAAAAGTTTTCAATTTATATTTGATATCAACGAAAACTGACTATATTAGACAATTAACTGCAAACGGTCGAAATTTATATCCTAGATTTGCTGATGACAAAGAAACTATAATGTTTATAAAGCAGTATAAAAATCAAAGTTCATTGGGAATTATAAGGCTAAATGCCAATAAAAGTTATCTTTTTCCTCTTAAAGTTGGGAAAATTCAATCAATTGATTGGTAATTTAAATAAAATATGATAAAATGCTAGACAATATAAAAAATCAAAAGGTGGTAATTATGAAGAAACTTGTTTTAGCGAGTATGAGTGTAGCTGTTTTGTTGTTTACAGGATGTAGCCAAAAGAATCCAGATGTGGATATGACTAATAAAAATCAAACAATGCAAAAGATGGACAGCAATACTGCAAACAATTCAAACACTAGTGGCATGAATACAAATAATATGGATTCAAATGACATGAGTAATAATGCTATGGCAAATAATGGAGAAAATACAGTAAAAAATCTAATCGCAAATTTAGAATCTAAATTGTCACCAATTTATTTTGATTTTAATAAATATAATATAAGAGCTGATATGCAACCAGTTGTTGAAAAAAGCGCCACAATGCTAGATGCAGATAAAGCTCAAAAGTTATCAATCAAAGTTGAAGGCAATGCTGATGAGTGGGGAACTGATGAGTATAACTATGCACTTGGGTTAAAAAGAGCAAAAACTGTTAAAGATGAACTATCTGCGCAAGGTGTTTCAACTGATCGTATGATGATCGTTAGCTACGGAGAAAGCAATCCTATATGTACTGAACACAATAAAGCATGTTGGA
>JALUXT010000040.1 GCA_027013245.1 Campylobacteraceae bacterium | reverse complement strand
CTAGTAGGACTTAGTTCGTTTAGTATATATTTGATTTTAAAATTAGGGAAATAATGTGGAAATAGGGCTTTTATCTTTTATTATTTTTTTACCGTTGGTTGTTTCTTTTGTTTTGTTATTGCTTCCTGTAGGCATGAAAGTAACAAGAAACATAGCATTTGCTACAACTTTAGTTGTATTTTTATTTTCTCTAAAAATATTTTTTGAATTCCAATTGACAGATTATATGCAGTTTCGTGAATTTCATCCTTGGATTACCTCATACGGGATATATTATAGTCTTGGAGTTGACGGATTTTCCATGATAATCTTGATGCTTATCACTACTTTGATACCACTGGGATATCTGTTTTTATGGAAAACTAAAAAATCAAAAGGTTATTGGGCAAGTATTCTTCTGATTCAAACTGGGGTAACAGGAGCACTCTTGTCTCTAGACTTGATACTTTTTTACTTTTTTTGGGAGTCTATGCTCTTGCCTGTTTTTATGATTATTGGCATATATGGAACAGGAAACAGAATTTTTTCCACTTTGAAAATTACGATTTATACGATTATGGGTTCACTCTTTATGTTAGTTTCTATCCTGTACCTTGGAGTCCATTTTTATCAAGAATTTGGAGTTTGGAGTTTTCAACTGAGTGATTTAGTGCAGATAACTACGCTTTCAAATACGCAAAGAACATTTCTATTCTTTGGTTTTATGATTGCTTTTGCAATTAAGATACCTATTTTTCCATTTCATACATGGCTTATGCAAACTTATTCAAATGCCCCAACAGGCGGTGTATTTATACTCTCATCAATAATGGCGAAATTAGGAATTTACGGAATTGTTAGATTTGTACTTCCTTTGTTTCCTCATCAGTATGTTGAGTTTGCACCTTATTTTGTAGGCATTGGAGTTTTTGGTCTTATATATTTTGGTATAGCCGCTTTGATGCAACAAAATATAAAAAGGATGTTTGCATATTCATCAGCTTCTCACTTAGCATTTATCACAGCAGGTATATTTTCCTTAAATGCCTATGGTATGACTGGTGCTGCATTTTTGATTGTGGCTCATGCAATGGCCACAGGAGGATTGTTTTTGCTTGTGGGAACCATAGAGCATGATTTAGGCATAAGATCTATCTCTGGACTTGGAGGTATCGCAAAAAAAGCACCATATCTTACAGTTGCTTTTGCGATGATGCTCCTTTCTATAGTCGGGCTTCCAGGTACAAATGGTTTTGTTTCAGAACTTCTTATAGTGATAGGTTTATTCCAATATAGCCATGTTGTCGGTATAATCTCAGCAACTACTGTTTTGGTAGCTGCTAGCTTTATGTTTTGGATGTTTCAAAGAGCAATACTCGTTGATACTGGCAATGATATAAGCGGCATGAAAGATTTGGATATTAAAGAAATTGTCGGTATATTTTCACTCGCGGCTATTATAGTAGCGATGGGTATTTATCCGCATTGGTTTTTATATAAAATTGAACCAACAATTCAGCATTATCTAATAGACATATTGAAAGTTGGGGTTACCTCATGAAGCATGATGACATAATATATTTATTGCCAATCTTATCTGTTGGAATTGGTGCCATAGTTCTTATGCTACTAAGCCCTATAAAACGCTTTAGTATCCATAGGTTATCTTTAATAACTCTCTTTTTCTTGGTTGTAGCACTTTTGAGTAATGCTATAAATTTTGGGCAAGTATATTCTGTGACGCCATTTAGTGGAGTATTTTCTTCAATGTTGATTATTGATACTTTTTCTGGATATTTTAGCTCAATTATCTTAACTGGTGGAATTGTCACTGTTTTGATGGGTACACATTACTTTGAAAAGATGAATATGTTAAGAGGTGAGCTTTTCTCACTACTTTTATTTGCTGTTTTTGGCATGATGCTGTTAGTTGAAACGGTTGAGCTTTTTACTTCTTTCATAGCTTTAGAAATCGCTTCTATTTCATTGTATGCTCTGATTGGTTTTCAAAAAAACATCCAAAGAAGAGTGGAAGCAAGCTTTAGATATCTCATATTGGGTTCTATTTCAGGAATTATGCTGTTGTTTGGTACAACTTTGATGTACGCAGGAACTAGAAGTACAAATATATTAGAAATTGCAAAATACATAAGCACACATGCAAGTGACAATATGATATTGGTGATTACTGGTGGAACATTGATCTTAATAACATTTTTATTTAAAATCGCAGCTTTTCCATTTCAAAATTGGTCAATTGATGCATATGACGGTGCACCGCTTCCTGTGACTGCATTTATGGCATCTACCTTTAAAGTTGCTATTTTTGGTTTTATTTTAAGATTCGTGTTGGTTGATTTTCATAAACTTATAGCCATATGGAGTGATATTCTTTTTTATATAGCAATATTAACTTTATTGTATGGTAGTCTTTTGGCAGTTTTTCAAACAAATTTAAAAAGAATGTTAGCATACTCAAGTATAGTCCATACTGGATATTTACTTATAGCGTTCGTTTCCATAAGTGGTTCTGGTGAAAATGCATCTACTTCCATAATTTTTTATCTAATCGCGTATTTCTTATCTTCTATGGGTGCCTTTGGTATGCTCTCTTATATAGCTTCAGATGATCACCTTAGGATTACCTATGAAGATTTTAGAGGCTTTGCTCATATCAGACCTTATATGGCTGCTATGATGAGTATATTTTTACTCTCCTTAGCAGGAATACCATCAACCATAGGTTTTATAGGTAAATTTTATATTTTTGAAGGAGCTATAGAAGCTGGTTATACGACACTTGCGATTGCTGGTATTTTGGCAACATTTGTATCGATTTATTATTATTTTAAGCTTATTGCTTTGATGTATTTTTACCCAAGTGCTGAGATGACAAATGTACCTCCGCTAAAAGGGCTCCCGCCGTTAATTATGGCGATAATGGCGTTAGCTGTTATATGGGGAGGTATAGGAAATACTCTCATATCATTTTTTCCTGGAATCGACTTTTTGATAGATACTGCTAAGTTTGCATATCAATCTTTATTTATGTAATTAGTTCGTAATAAACATATAAAAAGGTTTTTCATCTAGTTGCATATTTATCCATATACCACT
>JALUXT010000039.1 GCA_027013245.1 Campylobacteraceae bacterium | reverse complement strand
CTCCTCCATATACACCATCTTTTAGACCAGTTTTGATTTTTGGCTCATCACTATACACAACCACATCATCAATATCAAGAGCAAATTTTTTGATGTCATCCAAATTTCCAATGCCATTTATACCTATTGTAAGATTTACTGGTTTATTTGCCTTAACGGTAGTTTTATCGACGCTAGCTTTTATATTGAACTTTCCATAAACTTCCAGATTATTTGGCAATGGCTTTACATGTATATATAATTTATTTGAGATATATTTTTTCCATTCTAGCGTTTGATTAAGAGAATCAAAAAATGGATCTCTAAAGAGATTTCCACCCATATTTCTTCTATTAAGCACTCCCACATTTACTTTGATTGGTTTAATTTCAAAATCACCTTGTTTTTGTGGAAAGATAATATAATGATATGTTTGCATTACCTCGTCACGCTTCATAGTTTTTACAGGTTTTTTAGTCCCTTTAATCCAAAAGTCACTGATATTAAGTGGGCTAATCATAATTTTATCAGCTTTAGAGCTAAGCTTATAACTAAACTTCACATCAACTTTAACAGGCTCTCCAACATACACATCATTTTTATCCATGTCCATACTAATAGAAAAGTCATTACTTTTTTTAGAAGCTGTTTGCTTGACTATATCCACTCTTAATACATCTGTTTTGTACTCTTTTCCATCAACAGCAACTTTATAAGATGGGATATCCAAGCTTCTTCTTGGTGCAAAATAATATGTTTTTGAAACCGTATTTTTATAGACTCCATTGATAATAGTTGTTGAGGATGATTCTGCTACACTTTGCACTTTATATCCTGCAATCTTGGTTAAAGTTGGAAATTTTGGATTTTTTCCTTCCGCACTTATGGTAAACCTGACCATTTCACCTTTATAAACTGCACTATTATCAACAAATGCCTTAACTCCTGCAAACAGTGATGTTGACAGTAAAACTAATATAAATATCCTACCAAGGATTTTGTTCATCTCTTTTTTCTCCTTTTGTGCTAAGTGGCAACATTAAAGTATTTATACCTCTTTTGTTTAATAATTTTTTATACTTTCTCTCTTCCATATCACTTATAGGTTGCACTTTTTTCTTCTTTTGCGCTTTCTTTGCATCTTGTTTATCTTTTTGTTTTTTATCTTTGTTCTGGTTTTGTTTTTGCCTGTTTCCTTTTGTCTTTTGTTTTTTATTGGTATTTTGGTTGTACTTACCTTCCTTGCTTTTCTTATTTTTTCCACTTTTATTTTTGTTTTTTTGATTCTTTTTAGAATCTTGTTTGCCTTTATTTTTACCTTTGTTTTTACCTTTTTTCTTCTTCTTTTTGTCTTTCTTCTTTTTCTTTTGCTGTTTTTTCTTCTGTTTTTTCAAAAGTTCAAGATTAAACTTAGCATCTTTATCTTGTTTGATTTTTAAAGCATCTTCATAACTCTTTATGGCGTCATCAATTTTTTTTAGATTTGCATAAGCATTTCCCATATTGTAAAGTTTCTTAAATTTCAGGTTCGGATTGCTTATTTTTTTATATGTTTCCAATGCTTTTTTATATTTTTTTGCTTTATAATAACTATTTGCAAGGTCGTACAAAGCGCCATCTTTGCCTTGAACTTTTTGATATTCACTTATGGCACTTTTATAATCTTTGCTTTCATAACTACTCTTAGCTTTGCTTATATCTCTAAAATCAAGAAGACCTGCATTTAAAAAAGCTATGCTTAAAATCAATATTATTATATATCTCATGATCTCTTACCTCTTAGTGAAAAATTTGCCATAAAAAACAACAATATCGCCGATGCCAATGGATAATAAAACAATTCTAATCTATCTTTTATCGAATTTATCTCACTTCCTTTTGCTTTAAATTTCGATTTTATAGAATTAGCAAGCATAGATATATCTTTTTTTGAAAGAGTTGAGCGCATATAAGCACCTCCAGTTTGTAGTGCCAACTTTTTGATATTTTCATTTATCTTAACTACTACTATATTGCCGTTTTTATCTTTTAGCGTGCCATTTTTTGTTTTTATCACTCCACCTTTATCGCTTCCAATCGCATAAACAAATACTACAATATTATGTTCTTTTGCATATGCAATCTCTTTGCTAAAATCACTCTGATCACCACCATCGCTGAAAATCAAAAACGCCTTTTTCTCTTTGGTTTTATACAAGTCATTTGCAGCTTCTAGTGCACTCATAAAATCAGTTCCTCTAAGACTCATACTCCCTACACTAAGATTTTTAACCAAAAATTCAAGAGAATTATAATCTTCACTAAGAGGAGCGACCAAAAAGGATTTGGAACTAAATCCTATGACACCTACTCTTGCGTTTTTCATGTCTTTTAAAAAAATATCAAATTTTTTCTTTGCAAGTTCAAATCTGTTTGGATACACATCACTAACAAACATTGAGTTTGAGATATCAAGCCCCACGATAACATTTATAAAAGTAGATTTTACTTTGATATCACCTTTATCGATAACAGGACGAGCAAGAGCTAATATCATAAAAAATAGACTAAATATCAAAAGAAAGTTTCTTACCCTCTTGTTAAAACCCCTATTTTTAACTCGTATTTTTGCCAATACATCTT
The DNA here is from genome assembly GCA_027013245.1 of Campylobacteraceae bacterium. Taxonomy (GTDB): domain Bacteria; phylum Campylobacterota; class Campylobacteria; order Campylobacterales; family Sulfurospirillaceae; genus JAADIZ01. Next base: position 514 of record JALUXT010000039.1, on the reverse strand, counting down.
TGGCAAACAAAGATTCATATGATTTTTTATTGTATTTCAAAAAGTAAAAGAGTGGCAACAGCAGTAAAAGAGCCCAAAGCCACTCTACATGTAAAAAATAAATCATACCAACTCCTTGTTTCTGCTAAAAAGTAACAATATCGCAAAAAAGAGTGCGAATCCCAATGGATAAGCAAAAAGATAATCTTTTTTGACATATTTATTTGCTTTTATTTCACTTTTTTCTAACTTATCAATAGTTGCATAAATCTCTGCTAGTTTTTGTTTGCTATTTGCAGAGAAAAATTTACCTCCACTATCCTTTGCAATCTTTTGAAGAACGGAAGGATTAAAATCACCCACACTTCCAACTCCTACTGTATATACTTTTATACCGTATTTTTTAACAGTTTTTAGCGCAACATCAAGTGGAATATTTTCGACATTGTTCATGCCATCGGTCAAAAGTATCGCTATTTTTTTCTTTGCATGTGAATTTTTAAAAAGATTTGAGCTTAAAAAAAGTGCCTCATAT
>JALUXT010000038.1 GCA_027013245.1 Campylobacteraceae bacterium | reverse complement strand
TTAAAACTATAGCAACACTCAAACCACTTTTTATATTTTTTCTTATTTTTCCATCCACTTCATTTGCCTTATTTTGGTTGTTTTACTACGCCATTATAGAAAACCTTACATTTTCCTTCTTTTTTCTTAGCTATTTTCGGAGTTTTCACACCAAAACTACCAAGAAGTGATGAAACCATATTTATCGTACTTTTTATACTATTTGCATCCACTTTAATCTTTGGTTTTGTAAATGTCCCTTGTATAGTTTGAGAAAATTTAGCACAATTTTTTGCGTCCATTACTCCAAATTGCATATCCAAAAACCTTTGTCTTGCGATATCTAATTTTCCTTTAAATGCAACTCTATTTTTTCCTGTAGATATTGCCACATCGCTTAGTTTTACGATGCCTTTAGCGATATCAACCTTTACATGCAACTTTTTCAAAAGCGTAGTTCCGCCTTGACCTGTGCCAAAAATCCCACTTATATTGCCGCCTTTTGCAAAGCCAGAAGCAAGTGACATACCCAAATCTGCAGGGTTTGTTTTTTTAGCATTATTATACTTACTAAGTATCTTATCTAAATCAAAACCTTTAATTCCAACACCTTCTCCATCTATCAGTGCTGTGCCTTTTAGGGTTTTTTTGATAGTTTTTAAATCTCCAAGACTAAGAGTAAATTTCTTGTGTACCTTCACAATTCCACTTAGGATATCTTTTTTTAGATACTCTTTTGAAAAACTCTGAATCTTAAATTTTGGAATATCAAGTTCTATATTTGCAAAAGGAATTTTTTTATTTAAATCCAATCTAGCTTTTGCATCTACCAAAGAGTCATACATAGTTAATTTCATATTACTCATATCTACAATCGCATTTTTCATGTTTATGTCCACTTTAACATCTTTTATATTGTACTGATTAAATGTGATTTTTTCTATCTTTGTTTTTGCGTCAAAAGATAGAGCCTGAAGCATTTTTTTAGCAGGATTGAAGCCTATATTGTCAACTGCTACATTTATATTTTTGATTTGTGCTTTTGTCTTTGCTTTTAAATCTTCAAAAGTCACATTTGCATTTTTAATTCTCACCTCTTTTATATCAACTGTAGGCAATTTTACTTTTTCTTCTTTTGCTTTTGACTCTTGCGATTTCTTCTGAACTCTTGCTTTTTTATTCGCCACTTCAAAGTTAAACTTTCCATTTTTAAGTTTTTTTATGTCTAAATTTAGCTTGTTTAAAACAATGTATTTTACTTTTACTTTTTTGCTAAGCAAAGGCATAACTTCAACAGCAACGCTCAAGTTTTGCATCTTGAAAAATTGTTGATTGTTTTTTATACTAGGATTACTAAGTGTAACATTTGAGATGCTAATACCAACAGGTGAGAATGATACTCCAATCTTTCCATTTATCTTCATTTCATAACCTGCGTTGTCTTTTACAGCTTTTTCGATTTGCGGTTTGTATTTGTTTAAATTCACCATAGATACAGCTATAACCAAACCTATGATTATTAAGCCTAAAAGTGCAACTATCCCTATCGATACTTTTTTCATATTTTAATCCTTTGAATAATTTTTTCTACTACCCCAAGTGGGTCATCTGACTTATATATTGGTCTTCCAACCACTATGATATTTGATTTTTCGCTATTTGCAAACTCTATGCTTGCTACCCTTTTTTGGTCATCTTTCCTATCAGCATCGACTTTGATACCAGGAGTTAAAGTGATAAAATTTTCATCTGTATTTACTTTTATAAGGCTACTCTCATAAGCAGAGCAAACAACGCCATTTAACCCACTTTCATATGCATCTTTTGCAAAATCTATAGCTTTTTTTTCTATAGATTCATTGTAAATATTTTTAAAATTATCTTCATCAAAAGAAGTAAGAGCGGTAACTGCCAAAACCAATGGAGCATCTTTAACCCCGCTTAGTCTTTGCATCACTTTACTCATAGCTACTTTTCCACTACTTGCGTGGACATTGAACATATCAATTCCAAGATTTGCCATAGATTCTGCGGCGTCTGCCATCGTATTTGGTATGTCATAAATTTTCAAATCTAAAAAGATTTTAAATTTTGGGTTTATCTGTTTTATCTCTTTTATGAGTTTTTCGCCATCTCTTATAAATGAACGAAGTCCTACTTTTAACCAAATATTTTTATCTTTTAGTATAGTTGCTAACTCAAGATTTGACTTTGCAGTTGGCAAATCAAGTGCTACACAAAGTTCCATCTTATTTTATCTTCTTTTTAGTAACCGCATCCAAAACACCATTTATAAATCTAGGGCTAGTTTCGTTGCATAATTTTTTCGCTAACTCTATGGCTTCGTTGATAATCACAGCACTATCAAGCTCGGTATAGTTAAGTTCATACGCTCCAAGCCTCAGAATTGCTCGCTCTACATTACCAATCTTGTCCAAATTCCACTCTTTTAAGTGCTCATCAATCGATATATCTATATCTTTTATGTTTTCCTTGATGCCATTATATAAATCTAGTGCAAAATCTTTTTGTTTATTTCGTATCTTTTTCTCTTCGAAGATTTCATCTGCAAAGTTATCTATGTGGTCATTGCCAATATCCCCAGCATATAACAAACCAACGATGCTCTCTCTTACTTGATGTCTAGTTGCCAAAAAAAATCCTTATAAATTTTTATATAAACTTATCATTTCGATAAGTCCAGTCATAACTTCAAAGCCTTTATTGCCAGATTTACTTCCAGCTCGTTCTATGGCTTGCTCTATCGTATCGGTTGTCAAAACCCCAAAAGTCACTGGTTTTTGGTGTTTCAATGCCATATTTGCTATGCCTTTTGTAGCTTCAGCAGATACATAATCAAAATGAGGAGTGCTTCCTCTAATCACAGCTCCAACACAGCAAACAGCGTCATATTTGCCACTACTTAAAACTTTATCCAACGCAAGTGGAATCTCAAATGCACCTGGGACTAAAATTAAATCTAGATTTTTTTCATCTCCACCATGCCTCAAAAAGGAATCCTTGGCTCCCTCGACCAATCTATCAGTAATGATATGATTAAATCTAGCATTTATAATCGCTATCTTTTCACTGCCATCAAGTGACAATTGTCCTTCTAATATATTCATTATTATCCTTGCTGTATGTTTTTAGATATTATACTATATTTTTGGTTTCTTTTTCTTTTAGCG
>JALUXT010000037.1 GCA_027013245.1 Campylobacteraceae bacterium | reverse complement strand
GGTAAAAATATATTTTTAGTTTCACAAACAAGGATAAAGATGATATTTCTTGGTGGCTCTTCTAAGATTTTTAAAAGTGAATTTTGAGCATAAATATTGTAAGATTTTGCTCCTAAAATTAAAATTTTTGTTTCCGACTCTGCTATATAAGCTTCTTTTACTACATTTTTTGCGTCTTCGAGTAAAAAATCATCTTTTGAATCTTTTGTAAAATATTTACAATTTTGCCCAGCTAACTCCTCTTTTAAAGAATCATAAGCAATTTGTAGATTTTTGCAAACTAATATATAGCTTTGCAATCTTTGTTCATTCACTTTCAAAGTCAACTTCGGCAAAAAGCAAGGCATTGATACTTTTATCTAAAAGCTTATATAACTGTATTAGTTTTATATCAAGATTTTCATCATTTGAGTTTAGAAAAAAACTATTTTGCAATTGTTCATCCATAACCCAAACAAAGCTATCGTTTCTTCTTTTTATTATTTGCATCTTAATATTGTTATTTTTACCAATATAAAAATATGTATAACCGTGGGGAAAAGCTTGATAAAGCATATTTTCGAGCAATTCTATATCCATATTTGTTTTTATATTACTCAAACTTGGATATAAAGATTTCAAGGAAACAAAAGGAAGAAGTGGTCTGTTTTTTGCTAGTTTATTTATATCTTTTAGTATATATTCACAAAACCACTCTCTATCATCATCGGTTACAAGTATAATAGTATGTCCATCAAGTAGGTTTTTAAGCATTGAAACATTTAGTGGTACCCACTCAAATCTCTTCTCTTCCATCCAACTCATGGCAGAGCTGTCTTTTCTTATATTATCAAGTGTCCATTTTAGGAATTTTTGCATAAAAAAATCACACTAATTATCGAGTTTATATGCATCATGCAAAGCTCTAACAGCTAATTCGCCATATTTCTCACTTATAACCATAGAAACTTTTATTTCACTCGTGCTTATCATCTCTATATTTATTCTCTCATCTGCTAGTGTATCAAAGGCAGTACATGCAACACCACTATGGGACTTCATACCAACACCAACAACTGAAACTTTTACGACTTCCTGATCAAACTCAAGGCTCTGCGAAGCATTGATTTCTTCCATAGATTGTTTTGTTGTGCCTAACTCATCTTTTGGTACTGTAAAACCAAGATTTGTTTCACCATCAAGTCCAACATTTTGGATAATCATATCAACATTAACACCATCCTCAGCAAGTTTTCTAAAAATTTCAGCTGCAATTCCAGGCTTATCTGAAACACCTCTTAATGTAACTCTGGCTTGATTTTTATCTATCGCTATACCGCTAACTAATGGTTTTTCCATAATGTCCTCTTCTCTTAATATATGTGTACCTTCATCGTCACTGAAACTACTTCTTGTAACTAATCTCACATTTAATTTTTTAGCAAGTTCAACTGACCTTGTTTGTAAAACTTTAGCACCTAAACTTGCAAGCTCTAGCATCTCATCGTAGCTAATCTCTTTTAACTTTTTAGCTTTAGGCTCAATCCTTGGATCAGTTGTGTATATCCCATCAACATCAGTATAAATCTCACAAAGATCGGCATTTAACGACCCTGCAATAGCAACTGCACTTAAATCGCTACCGCCTCTTCCTAGAGTTGAAACTTCTCCGATTGCTGTAATGCCTTGAAAACCAGCAACAACAACCATGTTGCCTTTTTTGAGTTCTTTTTCTATATACTTCCCATCAATATACTCAATCCTAGCCTTAGTATGCATGCCATTTGTCACTATGCCTGCTTGTCTTCCCGTCATAGCAACAGTTTGGAAACCCATATCTGTCAAAGCTATAGCCAAAAGTGCACTAGTCACTCTCTCACCGGAGCTAAGCAATAAATCCATCTCTCTTCTTTTTGGAGTTTGACTAAATTTATTTGCAAGTTCGATTAATTTATTAGTTTCTCCACTCATGGCAGACACAACTACTACTATATCATTACCCTCTTCTTTGCTTTTGGCGATTCGCCTAGCAACTTCTTTTATCCGTTCAACACTGCCAACACTAGTTCCACCATACTTTTGCACTATCAACATTTTATAAATAGCCCTCTTTTTTAAAATAATTTATAACTTCTTGATAAACCGGTCGTTTAAAATACGCAACCGTATCAAATATCTTTTTTCTTTTTACAAATTTAAAATCATCAAATTCTGGATGTTTGGTATCTAGCTTTATCTTCGCATCATTTTTTAATTTTACCAAGAAATAAGTCTGACTTTGCCCATCAAATGGATACATTCTTTTAGCTATAGTATTAGGGAAATCATATCTTACTTCCTGTGGGTATTTACAAAGTATCTCTATTTTGTTTGTCCCAATTTCCTCTTCTAGCTCCCTATAAAGTGCCTCTTTAGCACTCTCTCCCTCGTCAATTCCACCTTGCGGAAATTGCCAAACATCTTTTATATCATTTCTTCTAGCTATGAAATATTCACATACGAAAGGATATTTACTAGATAATATCACAGCAGCAACATTTGGTCTGTATTTTTTTATCTCACCCATAATTTATCTTTCATTTATTTTGATATAATGATATCAAAAAAGTGATTTGTAAATGCTTATATATCTTCATATTCCATTTTGTGATAGCAAATGCCACTATTGTGCTTTTAACTCTTATGTTGATAAGTTTGATTTAAAATCTTCCTATATGCAAGCTTGCGTGAAACAGTTGATATATGAATTGAGCATTTTTAAACCAAAGCCAAATAGTATAAAATCTTTTTTCATAGGAGGAGGAACGCCCTCTACTGTTAATCCCGAGCTTTATCTTGAATTTTTTAAAATCATATTGCCATATTTGAAAAAAGACGCAGAGATAACCAGCGAAGCAAATCCAAACTCTGCCACAAAGAAGTGGCTAAGTGGTATAAAAAAACTCGGAGTAAATAGAATCAGTTTTGGAGTTCAAAGTTTTAGTGAGAAAAAATTAAAATTTTTAGGAAGAAATCACAGCAAATTACAAGCCATAAAAGCTATCAATTATGCAAATGAAGTTGGTTTTAAAAATATATCGCTTGATTTTATTTATGGAACAAAGATGGACACAAAAAAGCTTTTACAAGATGATTTAAAAATAGCGAAATCATTGCCTATTAACCACATCAGTGCTTATTCTCTTACGATAGAAAAAGATACACCTTTTGCGAAAACTCCTCAAGTCGCAATTGATTCGATAGAACTTGCAAAAGATTTTACAAATGACATACAAAATAAAGGATTTCAACAATATGAAATATCAAACTTTGGGACATGTAACAGTATCCATAATCTTGGATATTGGGAAGGAGATGACTACATGGGTATCGGCTCAGGTGCAGTTGGTTTTTTGAAAAATAGAAGATTTTATCCATCTAAAATTATAGAAGATTTTATCAGTTCTCCACTCAAAAGAGATATTGAAAATTTAAGTAAAGACGATTTACATGTAGAGAAGATTTTCTTAGGTCTTAGAAGTAAAATTGGGGTAAGGATAGATAATTTTAGCAAAAAAGAGATGGAAAATATAAATATTTTATTGCAAAATGGAAAATTAAAAAGTAACAATAATATGATTTACAACACAGATTATTTTCTTAGCGATGAAATTTCACTTTTTATAACAGGTTAGTATTTAAAGCTAAACAAATACTTCTTCTAGTCTTACAAGAGAAGTTTTTAGATTTTCTAGTAAAGTTGTATTTTTTACTATCAATTTTGTCATCTCAGATGTTCTTTGAGAAATATTTTTGGATTCTTTTTTGATTGTCTGCGAATTTACTATATCGCTTTTACTATTATCATAATTATTTTGTGTTACTTCTTGCACTCCGATTATATCTTGTCTCATTTTTTCAGATAAACTTACAAGTTTAGTTGCATTTTTCGCATTATTTTCAACGCTACTACTTGCATTGGCAGTATTTTGCACTATGATACTTACGCTTGTATTTATCTCATTTAGACTTTTTTGAGTGCTTTCTGCTAATTTTCTAACTTCGTCAGCAACCACGGCAAAACCTCTGCCATGCTCTCCAGCTCTAGCTGCTTCTATCGCTGCATTTAATGCTAGAAGATTTGTTTGGTCGGCAATATCAGAAATGATATTTAATATTTCTTTAATTTGTTCAGCATCTTGACTAAGAGATTTTAAATTTTCACTAAGCGTTATTTCATTTTCTTGTGCTGTTTCTATCTGAGAATTTAAAGTTGTCATATTGCTAGTCGTGGTAGATAATTTTTCACTAGTATTCAACAAAGACTCAACAGTTTGATGGGAAAATTCTAGATTTGTTGTTGTCTCATTTTCTATAATTGCAACATGCTTTGATAGTTTTTCAGATATTTCTGTTGTTGCACTCATTTCATTATCTATATCGCTAATGATATTTTGGATATTATCAATTTTCTCTTTTAAATCATATATTTCTCGCTCAGTTTTTGCACTATTTTTTATCTTAGCTCTAAAATTATTTATCAAATCAACCATTTTTGTATATTCGCTTGAAAATCTAGTGTCCGTGGTAATCTCATTTTCCAAATCAAGTTTTTCTAAATCTTTTATCAAAATTTTTGTAGTTTTAGCACCAAATATAGTTTCATCCGCATCATGTAGAAAAATAACCAAAGCTACGACAAGTTGCACGACTCTAGCTGTCATATTTTCCGTAAATAAAAAAACATTAGCCAAAAGCAATATTATGCCCGCCCAATGCACCAATCTCATTCTAAAAAACAAAGATGAAATAAAACTTGAATTCATTTGACTATCCCATAAGTAAATATATTTTGTGAAATTCTAACATAAAAACAATAAAATCTTATTTATTTATCAGACGAAGCTATGAGCATCTCATTATATATCTTTATAATTGTCTCATCTATCTCTTTATTTGGAGCACTTGCCACTCTGTAATCTTCAAAGCCTAATTCATCGGCTATCTCTTTATATTCCATATCTAACTCATATTTTGTTTCTGAATTATCAATTAAAAAAGCTATGGGATATATAATAACTTTTTTCTTTTGTAAAGATTTTAACTTATCATCCAAATAAGGCTTTATCCACGCTATCGGACCAAGTCTTGATTGGTAAGCTAGGTGAGTTTTGTAAAAATTTACACCCTCTTTTAAAAGCTCTTTTCTTGCATAAAAAACATTTTGTTTTATATGTTTCATATAAAGATCACCCTTGTCAATTATACTCTGAGGTAAACCATGTGCTGAAAATATCAACTCAAATTCACTCGCATCATCATCGCCTAAAGCCTCTTTTATCTTTTTAACGATAGTTTTATTATAAACAATATCTTCATAATAATATTTGATTGTAAAAAATTTTTCAGTAGATATTCCTAGCTTTCTCGCTGCATCAAATAAATCATCTAGTGAAGATTGCGTAGTTGTAGTTGAAAAATGAGGGTATAAAGGCACGACTAAAAACCTATCATAATCTCGCAAATCAGCAAGCACTTCAGACGCATATAAAGGTGTGTAACGCATGATATATTTTACATCAATATTTAGTTTTGACTTCAATGAGGAAACTAACTCCTTGGTATATTTAATTATCGGGGATTTTCCACCAAGTTTTTCATAGTTGCTTTTGGCTTGGCTTAATCTATTTTTCACTATGTAGTAAGCTATGAGTTTTCGCACCCACTTTGGAGCGCCGATTATTGCTTTATCATTAAACATATTGTTCAAAAAAAGTTTTACTTCACCAAGGTTATTTGGGCCTCCCATATTTAAAAGAAGTAAGGCTACTTTCACAATTCCTCTATACCAATTAGCGTATTTTTTTCAAATTTTTTGTCAGTTTCTGGATAATCTATCCTAAAGTGAGAGCCTCTACTCTCTTCTCTATTTAAAGCTGAACGAGATATCGCTTTAGCAACCAATAAAGCATTTTGCAATTCTAAAATATTTTTTATAGAAGTTGTCTTTTCAAGCTCCTCTTTTTGAATATTTTTTTCCATGTCTTCAAAATTATCTAATGCTCTTTTGATAGTAACTCCATTTCTTACAATACCAAGCTTTTTAAAGAGTATATATCCTATCTTATTTCTAGCTTCATTGACATCTATACTTTTTGTCAATTTTCTAGCACTTTCAACCAACTCTATATCTTTCATGATGTCATAATAATCCACACCATTAAATTTTTTTACTTTATTTGAAAATTTTATAGCCTCATAAGCAGAAATTTTACCAAAAACAGCACCTTGACTAAGAGAATTTCCACCAAGCCTATTTGCACCGTTCACTCCATTGTCCCCAGCTTCTCCAACTATAAACAACCCTTCTATGCTAGTTCTGCCTATCGCATCAGTTTCGATTCCTCCCATAGTATAATGGGCGATTGGCGACACAGGAATCAACTCTTTGCTGACATCTATCTTTTTGAGTGCTTTTACTCTTTTTTTGATGCCGATTAATTTTGTATCCAAAATTTCTTGTGGAACTGATCTTAAATCAAGATAAACTTTTTTACCTTTTTGCATCTCTTTAAAAATTGCTCTTGTAACAAAATCTCTTGTATTTAATTCATCTATAAAAAATTCACCATTTTCATCAACGAGCCTTCCGCCTTCAGCTCGTGCTGCTTCACTAAGTAAAAAATTTGTTCCCTCAAGTCCCGTAGGATGAAATTGAACAAATTCTAAGTTCATAGCTTTTAATCCAGCTCTTAGACCCATAGCTATCGCATCACCTGTTGCATCTCTTACATTTGAAGTATAATTTTTATACAAAGAAGCGAAACCGCCACTTGCTAAGATCACACTTTTTCCTTCACAAACAACTACTTTTTGAGTAACTTCATCCAAAAGTGTTACACCTGAGATTATATTGTTTTTTGACACTAAATTTATCGCCATATGGTTTTTTATGATATCGATTTCATACTCTTTTATAACCTTATACAAAGCCTTCATAATGGCAGGCCCAGTTTCATCAGCAGCATAAACCGTTCTTTTAAACTTTGAGCCACCAAATGGTCTTTGAGCAAGTTTACCATCATCTAATCTACTAAACTTAACACCATAATTTTCCAAATCCCTTACTGCGGCTGGTGCTTGTTCGCAAAAAGTTCTTATAGCTTCATCATTACCTAGCCCAACTGAACTCTTAAGCGTCTCCTTGCTGTGTTCAAATATATTATCATCATCTTTCATATTTCCAAATGCAGCATTTATACCACCCTTTGCCATAAAAGAATTATTAGCAGATGGAGATGATTTTGTAATAAGAGCAACATTTGCTCCAAGCTCTTTTGCCTCTATAGCTGCTCTCATGCCTGCTATTCCACTTCCTATAACAATAATATCGTATTTCATTTTACCTTCTTCTTGTAATATATTATCAATTATACTACTATGTTTTTTCTTTTTTTATGATAAATTAACATTATTTATCTATTTTTGAGCAAAAAAAGGATAAAATAGCATCTTCAATATAAAGGCGTAAATATGTTTGGAATGGGTTTTTCTGAGATACTTCTAATTGCTGTTATAGCTATACTATTTTTAGGGCCAGATAAGTTGCCTGAGGCCATGGTGCAAATTGCTAAGTTTTTTAAAAGCTTTAAGAGTAGCATAAACGAAGCAAAATCTTCAATAGAGCAAGAAGTAAGGTTGCAAGATTTAAAAGAAGAGGCCTTAGAATACAAGAAAAAACTTGACGGTGCAGCTACTAGTGTTAAAAAGCAACTATCTTTTGACGAACTTGAAGAGATAAAAAGTAGCACAAAAGATATAAGTGAATCCATAAAAGAGCTCAAAGATGATGCACTAAAAACAACAGAAATTATCAAAGACCCTATGGGCACAAACAAAATTATCAAAGAAGAAAAAACTAGCGAGGAAACATAATAAATGTTTGACGAATTAAGACCACACTTAAAAGAGCTTAGAAAAAGGCTTGGGATTTCCTTGGCTGTTGTATTTATCATGTTTTTTGTTTGTTTTTCTTTTTGGGAGCCATTGTTAGCATGGATGATTCACCCACTTAACGGTGTATTGCCTGAGGGTTCACATGTAATTTTTACAAAGGTTCAAGAACCATTTTTTACGGCACTAAAAGTTTCATTTTTTGCAGCTATTATGATATCCTTGCCTGTTATATTTTGGCAATTTTGGCTATTTGTTTCTCCTGGTCTTTACGAAGAAGAAAAAAAACTTGTTATACCTTTTGTATTTTTTGCAACATTTATGTTTATCTCAGGTGCTGCATTTTGCTATTATGTAGTTGTTCCTATAGGTTTTAATTTTCTCATAAATTTTGGTGCCCAGCTTTTCACTGCGTTTCCTAGTATCGGTGAATATGTTGGATTTTTTACAAAACTACTATTTGGTTTTGGTATCGCTTTTGAGTTGCCCGTCATAACATTCTTTTTTGCAAAACTTGGATTGGTTGACGATAAGGCACTAATAGGATTTTTCAGATATGCAATCATCATAATCTTTGCAGTTTCAGCCCTACTTACGCCTCCTGATGTTCTTACTCAATTTTTGATGGCTGGACCACTTCTTGTGCTATATGGTTTGTCTATTATCGTAGCAAGGATGGTAAATCCAGCATCCAAAAGAGAAGAAAGTGACGAAGAAAATAAAGAAGACACTGAAACGAAAGAGATAGAGGACAAAAAATAGTTTGCTTGATCCTCTGAAAGTTTCGACATACGACTATGTACTTCCGCAAAATCTTATAGCATCATATCCTAAGAAAAACAGAGATGATGCTAGAGTTTTAGTGTATAATAGATCTATAGATAAAATCACACATACAACAATTAAAGATATATTTGATTATATTCCAACCAATACTTCTATCGTTATAAATGACACAAAAGTTGTAAAAGCTAGAATCTTTGGCAAAAAAGACAGTGGTGGCAAGATAGAACTTTTGCTAAATTCGCCACTACAAGACAATTTATACTCTGTTTACATAAGGGGTAAAGTGTTCATCGGTACAAAACTATCTTTTGATAATGCTCTGCAAGCCACAGTAAATGAAGTAAAAGAAGACGGGAGTAGAATCGTAGAATTTTTTCAGGACAGTAAAAAAATAAATACAGATGAATTATTTGATATTCTTGAAGTTATTGGACACATCCCTCTTCCTCCTTACATAAAAAGAGAAGATACGGACCAAGATGTGGATGATTATCAGAGTATTTTTGCAAAAAATAGAGGTGCAGTTGCTGCTCCTACAGCTTCTTTGCATTTTAGTGAAGAAAAGTTTGCCCAATTACAAAAAAGATATGAAACCAAAAAAATAACTCTTCATGTAGGGGCTGGAACTTTCAAACCTGTTACTTGTGAAGATATAAAAAATCATATTATGCATAGCGAATTTTTCAGCATAAACGATGAAACAAAAGTGTTGTTGGATTCCCAAAAACATATACTTGCAGTTGGTACCACAGTAACTAGAACTGTAGAATACTATGCAAGAGAGAGAAAAACCCATGGATATTGCGATCTGTTTTTGCATCCACAAAACAAACCTCAAAGAGTAAATCATTTGCTTACAAATTTTCATCTACCAAAATCAACACTGATTATGCTAGTAGCATCTTTTGTAGGGATAGATCAAACATTAAAACTATACAAAGAAGCCGTGAGAGAAAAATATAGATTTTTTTCTTACGGTGATGCCATGCTTATTATCTAAATTGTCAGATCTAAAAGTGAACCTATCACTTTGTCTTGTGTTTTAACAGCTTCTACATTTGCTTTAATGCCATCTTTTATAGATATTTGATCTGTTAATTCTTTTGCTAAGTCAGTCCCATGATTTGTTTTGGCTGATTGTGCCACAACCCCGCCATTTTCATTACCTAAAGTAGTATCTGTGGCTTTAAAATCACTTGTGTTTATATTGGCGATATTGTTTGCATTATTTACTAAAAAATTAGTATGGGCTTGAATTGAGCTAACATTTACTTGCATTTTTTCTCCTTTATTTAAAAAATACTGCTATAATATAAGTACTTTATCTATTAAATTATTAAACTGAGGTTAAAATATGAAATTATACGGCATAAAAACTTGTGGAAGTGTTAAAAAAGCTATTAAATTTTTCAAAGAAAATAGTATCGATTTTGAATTTAAAGACTTTAGAAAAGAGGCTTTGAAACAAGAAAAGATAAATTCTTGGCTAGAAAAAGTATCTATAGATAAACTTTTTAACAACAAAGGAACAAAATACAGAACTTTAAAATTAAAAGATTTAAATTTAAACGATGATGAAAAAGCAACTTGGCTTGCAAAAGAAAATATGCTTATAAAAAGGCCTGTTATTGAGTATAAAAACAAAGTCATAGTAGCATTTAACGAGGAAGAATATAAAGAATTATTTTTGTAAAAATCTTTCTAGGATAATCTTAGCGGCCATAGAGTCTATCTTTCCATCTCGTTTTTGTTTAGTGATGCCCTGCATCATACTTTTAGCTTCCAAGCTTGAGCCATATTCGTCTTGATAAAATATCTCTTTTTTAAACTCAAGCAGCGATACAAAATGCTGTATTCTTCGCTGCATCTCTTGCGAACTTGAGCCATTTTTTGGCAATCCTACGACAAGCGTTTCTATGCCCCAAGTTTGTAAAAATTCATCAACATCCTTAGCTGCTTGATTTCTATTTTTTCTCAAAATTGCATCACAAGGTGTAACTATATAACTTTGAAGACAAATTGCAAGCCCTATTCTCTTAAGCCCGATATCTAGTCCAGCGTATTTCATAACACTATCACCTTCAAGTTTTTGATTTCAATCTTGCCTTGAAGTTCGTACTCATAAATTTTATCTCCAAATTTATCATAAATCAAATCAAAATCATCATGCATCTTACAAAATTCAAGAATCTCATCCCTCTCTTGTGAAACTTCACCAAACAAATCTGCAAACTTATCTATGTCGTATATTACAGTAGCCTGCCCATCTTTTAAAAGCTGATCTGTCCCTAAAGAATCACCAATTCTATGAGGAAAAACATAAATCTTCTTACCTAATTTCTGTGCTATTTCTATACTTCTTACTGATCCACTATTTAAATCAGCTTGAGCAACTACCAAAACTTCACCAAGGGATACTACAATTCTGTTTCTTAAAACAAAACTATATCTTGTGGCTTTTGTATTTTGCCTATATTCACTAAGCATTAATGATTCTTTTTCCATGGATTTTAACAGTGAATAATTTACCTTTGGATAAACAATATCCAAAGAATTTGCCATAACTCCGATAGTATTTGGAAAGGCTGATTTATGTGCTAAGGCATCTACCCCCATAGCTCCACCGCTTACGACACAAACTCCTCTGTTTTTTAAAGCATTTCCTAACTTAAAACATAATTGTTTGGTGTAAGATATGGGATGTCTAGTTCCAACTATAGAAATCCTTCTTTTGCCCAGCAAACTAAAGTTTCCTTTATAAAAAAGCTCTTTCGGCTTATCTTTTAAGCTCTCAAACTCATAAGGCAACTCATCTAAGGATTTAATCATAGCTGGTTTACATATACAAGTTTTATACCTTTTAGATATCTTTTGGCATGAATTAAAACATTTAAAGTATTTTTATGAGGATGTCCAATAGCTATGGCATATCCAGTCTTTTTTGCTATATTTATCGCTCTTTTTAGTTGAGATATTATGTCTAATTTTTTGATAGAATTATCTAGAAAAATATCCCTCGACAAAAGTCTTACATGCAGCTCTTTACTAACTACCCCAGCTTTCGTATCCGCTATCGTTCTGCTATCAATAAAATGTATATTTTGTTTCTTTAAAATCTTCAATAATTTTCTCATAGATGATAAATTTGAAGTAAATTTGCTTCCTGTGTGGTTATTGTAATATTTTATATCTGGAAATTCTTTTTTTATTTGCAAAACTCTTTTTCGTATTTTCATAGTCGAATCAGTAGCCAAAAGTGTATCAGTCTCAGCATTTGCGTAATTCAAAGCTTCTAATGGGATATGAACCATAGCAAATGAAAACTGCCTAGAGAGCTTAATCGTATCAGGATGACCCAAAGTAGGTGGGAAAAAAGAAGGATTTATTTTAAAAGGAATCTTTTTCATCATCCTTGTTTGACTAGCAAATGAAACATCATCTATGATAATAGCTAACTTTGGAATACCTTTGTATTTGAGTGCAATTCTCTTCTTTTGTTTTTTATTTTTAGAATATTTTAAACTTTTTTTATAATCATTTACTTCAGAAAGGTAATTTTGATTTTTTGATTTTTTTTCGGTATATTTTTTGATTCTTTTGGTTATATTTATATCTTTTTCTGGCTTTTTTATATTTATAGTTTTTGCTATTTTTGTTTTATCATTTTGCGCAGATATTAGTTCTTTGCTTATTCTTTTTCTCTCAACTTCTAACATCTTTTTCATCTTTTTCATCAACTCTTTTGTTGATTTTTGATTTTCAATGCTTACTTTTTTGATTTTTGATTTTTGATTATAAGGTAAGATAAATTTATAATATCCAAAACCTAAAAATAAAAGCGTAAAAAATGTAGCGATAAAAAAGAGTCTATTTTTTGCAAAAGAAGATTTGTGTTTTCTTTTTTTTGTATGTGTTTTCTTTTTTTTGTGAGTCAAGTGCATCCTACTGATACCAAGCAGAGCTTAACTCTGCTTGGTATAAAATATTTAGTTTTTATCTTTATCGATGATTTTTTTAGAAGTAATCCAAGGCATCATAGATCTTAGCTTGTCGCCAGTTCGCTCAATCAAGCTTCTTCTTGCATTAGCTCGTTCAGCATTCATCCTAGCGTATCCAGCTTTTCGTTCAAGTATGAAATCTTTTGCAAATGTGCCATTTTGAATCTCTTTTAAGATTTGCTTCATAGCTTTTTTAGAATCTTCATTTATAACTTTTGGTCCACTTACATAATCGCCATATTCTGCAGTATTAGATATAGAATATCTCATATCAGCGATTCCGCCTTGATACATAAGGTCAACTATTAGTTTCATCTCATGTAAGCACTCAAAATATGCCATTTCAGGCTCGTATCCAGCTTCTGTAAGAGTTTCAAATCCAGCCTTAACCAAAGATGTCATACCGCCACAAAGAACAGCTTGTTCACCAAAAAGGTCTGTTTCTGTTTCATCTTTAAATGTGGTCTCGATAATTCCACTTCTTCCACCACCAATAGCACTTGCAT
The DNA here is from genome assembly GCA_027013245.1 of Campylobacteraceae bacterium. Classification (GTDB taxonomy): domain Bacteria; phylum Campylobacterota; class Campylobacteria; order Campylobacterales; family Sulfurospirillaceae; genus JAADIZ01. The sequence goes on along the minus strand of JALUXT010000037.1, from coordinate 3,918 downwards.
AACTAAGAGCAATCTCTTTTGCGTTGCCACTAGCATCTTGCTCAACTGCGATTAAATCAGGAATTCCACCACCTGCTACAAATTCACTTCTAACAGTATGACCTGGTGCTTTTGGTGCAATCATGATACAATCAATCCCTTCTGGAGTGACTATTTGCGAGTAATGAATATTAAATCCGTGTCCAAAAGCTATAGCACTACCTGTTTTAAGAGAGTCTTTTATATCGTCGTTAAATACATCAGATTGAAGTTCATCTGGAGTTAAAATCATAATAACATCAGCTTCTTTTGTAGCTTCACTCACGGTTTTAACGATAAAACCTTTTGCCTCAGCTTTTGCCCAAGAATTTCCACCTTTTCTCAAACCAACAACAACTTCTACGCCACTATCTCTTAAATTTTCAGCATGTGCGTGTCCTTGAGAGCCAAATCCAATCATCGCCACTTTTTTGGAGCGAATAACATCTAGATTACAATCTTTATCGTAATATACAGTAATTGCCATTATACTAATCCTTTAATAATTTTGTGCGTATTTTATCCAAAACTTCTTAAACTTTAGTTGAGAGAAAGAGATTTTAACCGCCACACACTTAAAAGACTAAAGGTGTGTTGAAATTTTCTTATATGTTCTTGGATGACAAATTCAACATTTTGTTCTTTGTCTATTTGTATAAACTCATGGTCTAATATAGATTTTAAAGTATCAAAAGAAAAGATATTTTTGCCCTCTTCTATCTTACCTCCAAGCCAAAGATCTTTTCGTACATACTCTTGGCTCCAAGTAAATGGACTAGCCACGATAAATATACCATTCTTGTTTAATCTATTTGCTATATCTTTTAAAAATAGCTCGGGATTATATAATCTATCAAGTAGATTTATCGCTATTATCATATCAAATTTATTAAAATGAGGTTTTAAGTTACATGCATCTCCTTGCCAAAATTCAACCTTTTGCGTGTCAATGGTTTTTAACCCTAAACTTTTTAGCGTCACTTTTTTCTCTTCGCTAATATCACCTTCTATTTTTTTCCTGTATTTTATAGAGCCTTTGTCTTTTAGATTTTGTGCAACATTTATAAATCTTGCACTAAAGTCAATACCAACAACATTTTCAAACTCTTTTGCAAGCTCAAATGAAGCTCTACCTACACTGCAACCTATGTCTAAGACTCTATCTTTATTTATAGCATACTTTTTTGCAATCTCTGCTATAGTTTTTGGGAAATTTTTAACTCCAAAATACTCATCTCCATAATGAAATTCACAATATTGTGAGATAATTTCATCTTTTTCATAATACTCATCTTCTATTTTTTTTATATCATCACCCTGCACATATCTGAAGCCAGCATGCTGTATAAAATGTCTTCTAAATGCATATCTGCTAATCCCAAGCGCTTGATTGCCAAGTGATGCCCAAGAGCCACCTTTTATGATATTGTGTCTTGTATCAAATGTTGGAACAGAAAAATCATCATATAAAAGATGTATCTTAAAACCATCAAAGCTATCGATTGGAGTTGTAGTCCACTGCCATACATTGCCTACCACATCATAAAAGTCACCGTGCTTAAACTCATCTACAGGCATTGATGAACTAAAGTGTTTAAATCCAAGATTTGCATCTACTTTTACCTCATTTCCTATTTTTGCACTCTCTCTTATGCACTGGTACATAGCTTCACTAGGAAGTGTTATGTTTGTTGAAAGTTTTTTACTTTTGTATTTGCAAAATGCATCTGCTTCGAGATAGTTAACATCTACAGGCCAGTTTAAAGGCAGGGGTATGATTTTAGTCAAACTTTTGTAATAGTAAGCGCCAATATTCTCTATCCAAAAATAGGGATGTTTTGTTTTTGAATACTCTTTCCATCTCGCACCTTCATTTGACCAAAACTCGTCATTTGCATATCCACCATCTTTAACAAACTCTAAAAACTCGCCATTACTCACTAAGTATTTTGAAGCTTTAAAATCTTTAACTTTTTCTTCATATATTCCATATTCATTGTCCCAGCCATAAAACTCGCCATCATTTTGTTTACCAAGTTTCATGAGTGAACCACTGACATCTAAGAGTTCATTTTGTGGATATGTTTCTTTTATATCTTCACATATCTTAAAATCTTCGTGTTCTTTTACTTTGGCGATATCAAGCTGTCTATGCAAAACTGATGATGTCTCTATATGGATTTTTTCATGCTCAATTCCCATGAGAATTGCCCACATGGGACTATCCCAAGTGATTGGCAAAGAAAATTCTACGCTTGATATATATTTAAGCACTATCTTTTTAACTTCATCCCGATACAATCGCACTTCATCAACACTTGGCCAATCATAATGCTTATGATTTAAATCATCCCAACTCATCTCATCCACACCTATTGCAAACATAGATTCATACGCAGGGTTTACTCTTTTTGTTATATATTTTCCAAAAAGCATCTTATTTATATAAAAAGTGGCCGTATGCCCAAAATAAAATATAAGTTGATGCCTAAGAGGTTCTGGTCTTTCATAAAAAACAGAATCATCAATAAAAATCTCAAACTGTTTTTCAAAATATTCATATACCCTTATAAAATGTTTTTTAATCTCTTCTCTTTTTAGCTCTAAACTCTCACCTTGTAAACTAATGTTCTTTTGCATAATCACCACCTAAAAATAATTCGAATTTTACCTTATCTTTGTTTAGATAATGTTAAGGTTGCATAAATAACCGTTTATAAGATGATTATAATCTACAAAATAGTAGAATTGTTTCATATTTTCTAAAAAAGGGCTTAAAGATGGACAGCAGTATATTGAAAAAGATTAAAGCGTTACCACCATTAGATGAAACTGTGATACAAATTCAAAGAATTTGTGCAGATAAAAATAGTTCAATGCAAGATTTAGTTAAGGTAGTTGAGCGAGACCCAATGCTTACAGCAAACATATTAAAGTCTTCAAACTCTCCACTATATGGCTTTAGCAAAGAGATTAAAAATGTAGGACATGCGATATCTTTATTTGGAATGGCAACAATTCGAGGTTTTGCCCTCTCAAGTGCTATAAAAGAAAATATTAAAATCGATTTGGCTCCTTATGGTATAAGCAAACATCAATTTATAGACATAAGTACTTTTCAAAGTGCCTTTATGTTTAAATGGTACTCAAAAGTAAATAGAAGCATGCTTGAAATTCTTCAGCCTGCATCTTTTATGATGGAAATTGGGAAAATTATCATAGCTCATGAGTTACTTGAAGAAGGAAAAGATAAAGAGTTTAAGGATGCTGCGACAAAAGAAGCAAGTATATCTGAACTTTCAAAACTTGAAAAAGAGTTAGTTGGCTATGCCAACGAAGAAATCACAGCAAAAATCTTTGAAAAATGGAATCTAGAGAGTGAATTAATAGAATCCATAGGATATTCCATAAAACCTTTTGAAGCAGATGAATTTACACAAAATTACGCAAAAGCTCTACATGTAGTAAAAACATCTATCAATATCTTTGGGACATTAAAAGAAAATCAAATAAATGAAGCTTTATTACTATGTGAAGATTACAATCTTGATTCTAAAATTTATCAAAAAATAGTGGAACAATTTAAAGATTGAAAAAAATTCTTCTTGCTCTAACAAAAGGTTTAAAAACAGAGGAAACTCCTTCTAGCTTTCAGCCTTTAGTAAAAAATCTGCTAAATTTAGGTGTATTAAATTTAGCAGATGATACTTATACTTTAAATTCAAAATATAAAATAGGTATAATCGATATTGCTACAAGTGGTACTGGTTTTTTAAGTGCTTTTGGAGATACTAAAGATAAAGATTTACTCATAGAATCCAATGATTTGTTAAATGCAAACAGAGGCGATACTGTTTTAGCCAAAAGAGGTTATAATAAAACGAGAAAAAGGGCTAAGGC